>JBIKNA010000156.1:0-14644 GCA_044358965.1 Polyangiaceae bacterium | reverse complement strand
TCGAGCCGGCTGCCGCTGCCCCAGTCCAAGCCGTCGACAGGCTTCGGCATCGCCGCTTCGCTGCCGCCATCAACCTGGGGCCCGGGCCCCGCGGCATCGGTGCTCGCATCTGTGGTGTTTGGTGCGGCGTCTTTGGAATCGGAGCAAGCAGCGACGAAAGCGAACGGGAGAAGCACCAACGACGCGAAAGCGAGCCAGGAACGCATTGAGCGAGGGTAGCTGCAAGTGCGAGGCGCGCAAACAGAA
This sequence comes from Polyangiaceae bacterium, assembly GCA_044358965.1. Lineage (GTDB taxonomy): Bacteria > Myxococcota_A > Polyangia > Polyangiales > Polyangiaceae > SXNL01. Next base: position 14,398 of record JBIKNA010000156.1, on the reverse strand, counting down.
ACGCAGCTGCCCCCGGCTTCCAGGTCGCAGAGTTGTCGGTTCGAAGAAAACACGTCGGTCGACAGTAACGTTCTACCTTCGGAGCCCGCGACATCGCACTTGTCGACCCTATGTGTTGGCCCGTATTGACCTCGACACGCGGGGACAACAAAGCATCTACCAAACTGTTGCGCGCCCGGATGGCACGGTTGCGCGCGGCGCTCCCGAGGGTCACGCCGGTTCGCCGCGTAGCTTGTGCAGCTTGCGCTTCAAGAATCGCTGCATGCGCGGCTTCGTGGTGAGCCCGATGGCACGTTCCAGGCACCGGGCGGCTTGCACCGGGTCTCCAGCCATCTCGTGGAGATGCGCCGAGGCAACCCACCATGGCTGGTAGCTCTTGACGCGATCAGTGGCCAACTGCTCGAGAATGCGGAAACCGTGCGGAGGGCCCTCGGCCTGCGCGGCCGCAACGGCAAAGGCCACCTGCGACCCGACGGTTGGGTATTGCGCAACCAGTGCAGCATACAGGCGATAGATCTCCGGCCAGGGTACCACCCCGGTGCGGGCGCGATGACAGTGCGCGGCCTGTATGGCGGCCTCGAGTTGGAAGGGGCCCGAGACCTTGTGCGACGCGGCGCCGCCTAGGAGCGCGTAGGCCTCTTCCAGGCGAGCCCTGTCCCAGAGCGTAGGGTCTTGTTCGAGAAGCGGAACGAACTCGCCCGCCGGGTCTCCCTGCGCCGGACGCCGCGCTTCGAGGAACTGGAGCAGCGAAAGAAGCCCGAGGGCTTCGGGATCCTGCGATAGCTCGGCCACCACCCGTCCCAGGTAGATGGCTTCGCCCGCGAGCTCGTCGCGTGCCTCGCCCTCGTTGAGCCCCCCCTCGTCGGCGAGCGCATAGGCCGCATAAATGGCCTCGAGCACGGCGTGAAGTCGTTCGCGCAGATCGCTTGGCTCCGGCTCCTCGAAGCGAAGCCCCGCAACGCGAATCTTTTGCTTCGCGCGCACGAGGCGTTTGGTCATGGCTTCCGCAGAGACCAAGAACGCACCGGCAATTCTTTCTGCCTCCAGGCCGAGCACCGTCTGAAGGATGAGTGCAGGACGCACAGATTCGTCGATGGCAGGGTGCGCGCAGACGAGCATCAGGCGCAAACGATCATCGGCGACCTTGCCCAGGTCGACATCGGGAAGCTCCGGAGGGGACCCGAGGGTTTCCATGTCCCCCCGGGCTCTCCGAACGACATCGGCATGGCGGCCCGCGTCGACAAGCGATCGACGTGACGCCGTAAGGAGCCAGGCCTCCGGCGACGCGGGGATCCCTCGCTGGGGCCATGTCTCGAGCGCTGCGCGCAGCGCGTCGGACACGGCATCTTCCGCCGCAGCGACATCGCCCCAGCGGCGCGCAAGGTGCGCAACGAGTCGGCCATACGACTCGCGGGCGGCGTGTTCCGCCGCCCGCCGCGCCGAGGGACGGGGCTCCGCGTTCATCCGGCGGGGAGCTTCAAGATGGGACGAACCTCGGTGCTGCCCAGCTGGCTGCTGGGACTTCGTGCCGCCCAAACCAGGGCTTCGTCGAGGGACGCCACATCGATGACGAGGTAGCCCCCCAGCATCTCCTTGGTGTCGGCATAGGGGCCGTCGTGCACCAAGCGTTTGCCTTCGCGCACGCGAACCGTTGTGGCGGCAAACGGAGCCTGGAGAGCATTGCCGCTCTTGACGACGCCTGCGCCGTAGATGGCCCCCATGTAGGCGCGCCAGGACTCCCAGTAATCTTTGGAGGCGGGGTCGTTGGGCGTTCGTTCGAGATCCGATGCCGGTGAATTGAAAAGCAGCATGTATTCCATGGCGTTCCTCTCAGGCCCAGGGCTTCAGGATGAGTTTGCCCGAAACCCGCCGTTGCTCGATGAGTTCGTGGGCTTCTTGCACCTTGTCGAGCGGCATGGTCCGAATGACGGGGAGTCTGATTTTCTCGGCCAGAACCTCTTTCATTAGCTCCCCAAGGGCGGGTCCGGCAACTTCGGGCCGGCCCATGAACCATTCTCCGAGATTGAAGCTCGAGATGACTTGATTGAGGGACGGCGCATACAACCATCGGTTCTGCGCCGCTTCGGACAGCTTGCCCGGGCGGCCACTTGCAGCGCCGAACACGATGAGACGCCCAAACGAGCCCAAGGCCCCCAGCGTCTGTTCGAGCGTTTCGCCCCCAGAGGCCTCGAAGGCCACGTCGACCCCCTTGCCATTGTTGAGCGCGACGACCTTCGATGCCCAGTCAGGTGCCGAGTAGTCCACGACATCGTGGGCCCCAAGCTTGCGCGCGGCATCGAACTTGGCGGGGCTACCCACCGCAGCAATGATCTTGCCCGCACCGAGGTTCCTCGCGATGGACACCGCGAAGCTACCGACACCTCCGGTGGCCGCAGGGATCAGCACGCTCTCGCCGGGTTGCAGGCGCGCGGCCTGCGTGAGCATGAGCTTGGCCGTGGATCCGGCGATGGTGAGAACGCTGGCGACATCGAGGTCGAGCCCCGGCGGGACGGGGATGGCCGTCGGCGCGTAGCTCAACGCATACTGCGCATAGCCCCCGAAGCCGGTGCTGCCCGCAAGCGCAAACACCCGGGTGCCCACCTTGGGTCCTTCGACGCCAGGCCCATGGGCAACGATGGTGCCGGCGACTTCTCCGCCGGGGACGAAAGGGAACTCGGTTTCGAACGGGTACATATCGCCCCGGCGGCGCAATACATCCGAGAAATTGACCGCCGCAGACTCCACGCGGATGAGCACCTGGCCGGGGCCGGGTGTCGGGGTCGGCACATCTTCAATACGAAACTCGGCGGCGCCCGGGCGCTGTACGCGCGCGGCCCGCATGGTCTTGGCCGGCTTGATCTCTTCGTTCATGGCTCGTTCCTGTTCTTGCTCCAACGGACGAACAACTCGCCCGTTCAAGAGCAAGACGGGCGAGGCCCCGGCCAACGGACAATTGTTGTGAGAGATGGCGAGCGCTTCTGGCCTCATGGCCGGTCGCGCCCCCTCGACGGCTATCCAGAGGTTGGCGACAGTTGCCCGCCCCATCACCGCAGCCTTGCGCCCTTTGCGAGGGAGGATAAGGCGGGAATCGACCCAGATGAAGAATTGGAAGGCTTTGGCGTGGTTGCCAGCGTTCGCGGCATTGACTGTTGCCTGCCGCGCCCTCATTGGGTTGGACCAGCCCAAGGAACAACTGCCCGACGCGGAAGATGCGCAGGCCCCGAGCGATGCCGGTGTCGATGCGGAGGCAGAGGCAGCACCTCCCCCGTTGTGCGAAGTGCTCCCGTTTCCGGCTCCACCGCAGATCCCTGCGACGTCGGACAACGGCACCTACTTTATGGCGATCAACGGCCTCTTCCTTGATGGCTTCAACAAGGACTTCCTGGGCGGGGCCCTACAGGGCACCGTACCTGCGGGCAATCAAGACTGTGCGAACACTTGCGGCGACCCCGACGCTGGCAATGGCAAGGCCATCGAAGTGCGACCCACCTGCGTCAATCCGCTGGCCGCTGGGGGCAAGGGGTTCTCCTGCGACTTGCCCAGCACCAATGGGCTCGAGAACGCTTTCTTCGAGGCCTACGGTAGCTTTGCACTGCAAAACGACGCAGGCCTCACCACCACCGCGCGCTACGGGGAATCCACGGTGATCGTGGGCATCACTGGGTACAACGGACAGAAAGACGACTCTTCCGTCATCGTCACCATCGTCGGCTCGTCCGGCCTCAAGCGCTCCGGCGACGCCTGCCGAGGCATCCCGGCCGACGCAGGCGACGCAGGCGACGCCGGTGACGCTGGCGACGCCGGTGTAGAGGCGGGCACATTCTTTCGGCCCAAAGAGGACGGTTGTGACGAGTGGGAGGTCTCCGACAAGGATCTCAGCGTCCTTAGTACAGTACGACGACCCTAGAGGGGTACGCCAGGGGCATCGTGGGAGGCGCGCCGGGCTATGTGCGCGACAACTATCTGATCGTGCCGCTCGTGCCCAGAGGCGCGCTCCCCCTTGCCAACAACGGGTTCGGCATCGGCTTCATCCGCGGCTTCGCTGCCGCGAAGCTCGCTTGGTTCGACGCAAAGGGCGCGCCTTGCACGCCTGGCGGCGATGCCGGTGCATGTTTGCTTGGCACCGACGAGGGGCTGCTCGGCGGCATCGTATCGTTTCGGTCCACGCTCGAGGCGTTCATGGCATCGCGCCCCGTCACAGCGAACAGCGTGTTGCCGCGCTACTGCGCGATCCCCGAAGAGATCTACCGGCAGCTGCTCGTGGATCCGCTTTGCAGGGCCCGGGACATGACCTTGGATCCGAACAAGTGGTTCAAGGGCGAGCAGTGCGACGCACTCTCGACAGGCATCCGCTTCCGCGCCCGCGCGGCCAAGCCGTGGGTCGTCCAAGACAACGGCGTGAAGCTGACCTACGAGGACTTCTGCCCGGACGGCGGGGCGCAGCTGGAACGTTTTGCCAGGTGCGAGCCATGAGGTCCCCCGCGATGCCCAAGCTTCCCGGTGTCTATGGCGTAGCGTCACGCGGGGCGCGTGCGGCCATGGCTTCTTGCGCGCTCGCGCTTCTCTCGGCGCCATCTTTGGCCCACGCCGATCCGCGGGCCGATGCCGAAGAGCTCTTCGTGCGGGGCCGCGACGCCATGCGCGACAAGGACTACGCCAAGGCCTGCGACCTCTTCAAGGCGAGCCTCCGCGCCGAAGACACCATGGGCACCCTGCTCAACCTCGCCATCTGCCACGAAGCACGCAACATGGTGGCTTCGGCTTGGGTCGAGTACCGCGCCGTCGAGCAGCGCGCCCTCCAGATGAACCCGCCGCAGCTCGACCGCGCCGAGCTCGCGCGCGAGCACGCTGCCCAGCTGCGACCCCGCATCCCCCGCATTCGCATCGTCGTGCCCAGCACACCGAGGCTCGAGGGGCTCGTCGTCAGCATCGACGGCACAAAGCAAGAGAGCGACATGCTCGAGCAGGGCATCCCCCTCGACCCGGGCCCACACGTGCTCCGCGCCGAGGCCAAAGGACGCGTTCCCAAAGAGCAGCCCTTCGAGGCCCCTCCCGAGGGCACCACGGGATCCATCGACTTGCCCGTACTCGACCAGGCCGTCGCAGCCCCTCCGCCCGCCGCAGCCAACGCGGGCAACGATGCCGCAACCGTCGAGGCCGTGGCCGCCGCGCGAGCCCGACGCACCGCGGGCTTTATCGTCGCAGGCGCCGGAGGCCTCGCCCTCGTAGGCAGCGGCGTATTCGGCGCCCTCGCTCTTACCAAAGTCGACGACACCAAGTGCCCAGCCGTGTGCACCGGGCAGACTCTCAAAGACAAAGAAGACGCCTACAGGACCAGCGGCGCCTACGCCGACATCTCCACCGTGACCGGCATCGTCGGCATCGTCGCCGCTGGCGTCGGCGTCTACCTCATTGTCACCGGCCGCCCAGCGCGCACACAGACCCTGGGCTCCACTTGGATCCAGCCAACCCCCGCCGGCCTCGCCGGCACCTTCTAAGCGGCACGAAAGAGCAACCCCCGCTCCCGCTCTCGGTCCCCGCTCCCGCTCTCCCGCACCCGCACGCCCGCACGCACCCGCACCCGCACGCCCGCCCGCACCCGCACGCCCGCACGCACCCGCACCCGCACCCGCACGCCCGCCCGCACCCGCACGCCCGCACGCCCGCCCGCACCTCACACGAGCCCTCCCCGCACGTTCAGGCGCGCCGAAGCACAAAAAACAAACTCGCCCCAAGCGGCCACGCGGCCGGGGCGCGTGCAGCAAGCTCGTGCTCCGCGCGGCTCAGCCGATACAGAAGCTCGTTGACGACCCGGGGCGGCGGCTTGAGGTTCTGCTCGGAGACCTCGGTTGCGCCTTGGGGCAACCGACGCCGTGTGGCCCACATCAGTGGCACGTGGGCCATGTTGAAATACGCCACCTGCACGAGATCGAGCCCTGGCACCCGCGAGAGCAGGCGCGCAAGATCGCGCCGCTGGTAGCGCACCTTGTGACCGGCAACCTCGTCGACACGGCTCCACAAGAACCGCAGGGCCGGCACCGTGCCCACCACAAGCCCGCCACGACGGACCATAGACCCCGCAAGGGCCAACGCCGCCGCCGGAGAGTCCAGGTGTTCGATCACGTCGCACAAGAGCGCAGCGTCGTGGTCATTGGCAAGATCCGGGGGCGCACCGAGTTCGAGATCGTGCACCATGATCTGTGCTTGAGGCGCCCGCAGGGCGGCCCGGGCCCCGAGCTCCAAATGGCCCTCGATGCCCGTCATGCGGTAGCCGCGCGAAGCCAGGTGCGAAAGCACGCAGCCCCCGCCGCACCCGAGCTCCACCAAGCGCATGGGCGGAGCGATGCCGTGCGTACGAAGCTGCCCCTCGATGTACTCGTTTCGGCTCCGGTGCCAAAAGTGGGCCTCTTCGGCCTGGGCCAGCGCCTGCGACGTGCGCGCATCGGGCATGCGGAATCGCGCGTCGGAGGCCGAGAGCAACTGTTCGCCCACACTCAGGTTGGCTGGCGCATTTTCCCAGGGCATCGTCATGGTATGGCCGCTCTCGCGTAGCACGGAATCAGGGCAATTCGAGGCGTGCGACGGTACATGCGCGCGCCCCCTTGACACCAAGGCGGCTAGCTTCTAGACAGGCTTTCCCCTTGGGCGAGTAGCTCAATTGGTAGAGCAGTGGACTCTTAATCCATTGGCTCCGGGTTCAAGTCCCGGCTCGCCCACCAAGGTTTCCCGCAGCAAGTCAGTTAGGCGCCCGCTTCCGGCTCGGCGCCTTTCTTCTTTTTGCGGATCAGGCCCTCTTGGGCCGTCGAAGCCACCAGGCGGCCGTCTTGGGTGAACACCTTGCCGCGCACCAGCCCCCGGGCGCCGTGGGCCTTGGGGCTGTCCATGACGTGCAAGAGCCACTCGTCCATGCGGAACGGCTGGTGGAACCACATCACGTGGTCGATGCTGGCCACCTGCATGCCCGGGGTCAGCCAGGTGACCTGGTGCGGCAGCATGGACGTGGTCAGGAACATGTAGTCCGACGCGTAGGCCAGAAGGTACCGGTGCAGCGCGCCGTCGTCGGGCAGCGCGTGGCGGGTGCGGATCCATACGGCGCGGGCCGCGGGGCGTGCTTCGGGGTGCACCGGGTCGTTTTCGTTTTCGCAGGGGCGCATCTCGAAGGGACGCTCGGCCAGTGCGCGGTCGCGCAGGAACGCCGGTAACTTGCTCTGGAACGCGGCCAGGCGCTCTTGGTCGGTGGGCACAGCCTCGGGCGGCGGAACCTTGGGCATCTCGTCTTGGTGCTCGAAGCCCTCTTCGAGCGTCTGGAACGAGGCCGCCAAGTTGAAGATGGCCTCGCCTGACTGGATGGCCACCACGCGACGGGTGTTGAACGAGCCACCGTCACGAATGCGGTCGACGTCGTAGACGATGGGCTTTCGTACGTCTCCTGGCCGTAAGAAGTAGGCGTGCAACGAGTGCACCTCGCGGTCTTTGGGCACCGTCTGCGCGGCGGCCGAGAGCGCCTGCCCAAGCACCTGGCCACCGAACACGCGCCCCCAGCCCAGGTCCTGGCTCTGTCCGCGAAAGATGTTCTCTTCGATGCGTTCGAGGGCAAGCTGCGCGATCAACTCATCGAGCACGGTAGGCATTCGCGCGACCATAGCAAATCAAGCGCGGGGCAACCGTTGTCCCGAGGTTGCGCAAGCTCGCGCAACCCCGGGATGTGGGTCTACGGACCACACAGCAAGAACCTAGGGCAAAAACCGCCGAAACACGAAAGGACAGCGAGGGCACGGGGCTTGCGGAGAAGGAGTGCATGCGCAACCGCCAAACACACCTCGCCATCGCTCTCGTTCTTGCGTCCCTGGGTACTGCCTGCGCCGCCGAGCAGGACGTGCCGACCATCGGGGACGAGACGACCACACCGCCCGCGGCTCCGCGGCAGCCGGAACCAACGACGCCCACGCCGCCGACGACGCCGACGACGCCGGCGGCGCCAGAAGACGACATCACCGAGGATCGTGTTGTCCCGACGGCCGGAGGCATCTGGGCCCCCGAGACCACCGAGGTTGCGAACTGCGAGGCACCGGCGCATGGCCTGGCACGCACGGACCTTCGGCAGTACCCGCGTGATGCAAAAGGCTGGACGATCCTGCGCGTGCCTGCCTCCGAGGCCGAGGGGCGCATCATTCACGTATCGGCAGCGTACAGCCAGAACAAGACACGCCCGCAGGGCGCCAAGGCACACGAGTTCTTCGTAAGCCCCGCGGAAATCGCCGACAAGAAGATCACCACGTGGCTTCGGCCTGGCACGGCCGACCAGATCTGGTTCGCCCGCGGCGAGACCTTCACGCTGAACCTTGACCTGATCTCGGCCCGCGGCAGCGCCGACCCGACACGCCCCATGGTGTTTCGCGCGGAGCCCGGCAGCGGCGCACGCCCCATTCTGCAGGGCACCATCGGAGCTGCGCTGTCGCGCACCAGCGCCGCGACGGTCAAGAACATGATCTTCGCGGATCTCGACCTCGCTGCCCCTTCGGCGGGCGAGGGGTATGGCATCCACTTGTCCAAAGACGCTGCGACCACCGGGGCCGTACCGGTCCAAATCGACAACCTGCTGTTCGAGGGCGTGCGCGTTCGCGGCTTTGGCACCAACGTGTCCATCGAGGCACGTCGCTTCGAGAGCATCGGCTTCGCTTACCCCATCCGCAACATCATGTTTCGGCGCTCCCAGAGCATGGACGCCAAGTCCATCGCTGGCGCCTACGCACAAGGCATGTACATCGAGGGCGTAAGCGGTTTGCTCATCGAAGAGAGTGTGTTCGATGCGAACGGCGTACAGACCATCGATGCGGGTACGCTCGCGGTGACGCGCAGCAGTTCGGACAAGAATCAGAACGTGTACATCAACGCCCGAAACAACTGCGTTGTCTTCCGCGGCAACGTCAGCGCCCGGGCACAGTCGTATGCGCTCCAGCTCCGCGCAGGTGGGCTCGCCGAGGACAACTTCTTTGGCTATAGCCCCAACCTGCTCACCTTCGGCCACGTGCGCGGCGACGCAGTGAACAAGAAGCTATTGCCGGCGGGGGTTACCGGGGCTGTGCGACGCAATGCCCTTTGGGTGGGCACCAAGCGGGGCACGAGCCAAGGGTCCGGTGGCATGCACGTCGGCAACATTGCCCGGGCCAACATCGACAAGAACCTTGTCGCCCACACCGAGACCCCCACAGCGCTGAGCTTTGGCATCTCCCTCAGCGCCTTCGTGGGCGTTGGCATCCACCAGCTCAACATCAATAACAACTGCATCTCCAAGGTGCACCACGCGTTCGAGGGCTACGGCAAACTGTACGGTCCAGGTGCTATCAACGCCGATGGGTCCGTCACCGTGCGCGACGGTTCGTTCACCGCCGAGTGCTCACCCAAAGACGACGATTGCACGGGGATCACGCCCCCCGGTGCATCGGTCAGCATCGCCGATCCGGGTAAGAGCGTGGTGGCGAGCGGCAACCAAAGCTCGAACATCGTCAACAACGCCAAGGTTGTGCTCTCTGCCAACGAAGAGATCGCCGCGAGCAACGCGGCACTCAACGACGGATACTCGCTCGTGGACTACGTCGTGGCCCAAGGGCTTCCAGCTCCAGCCAACGACGAGGCGGCCATGCGCATCATCGCAGGCAAGGCTCGGGAGATGACCCGCGGCACTTGGGATGCGCGCTGGCTTGGGGCCTCCATCAGCGCGGCGCTACGCAAGGGCTTCGGCGGCGCGTGCCAGTGAGCTTGGCTTGAGCTGGAGGGGTCTGGGTTACGAGTTTTGGAACTTGCGCAGCGTGAACAGCTCCCGGGGCTGCGAGGCCCCGCGGAGCGCGTGTGAGCCCTTGGACACCAAGGGGGCGTCGGGCACCAAGGCTCGAAACACGTCGGTTACCAAGAGCGGCGTGTGCAGCACCTTGCACAAAGGCTCTACCCTCGAGACCTCGTTGACGGCGGCTCCAATGACCGTGAAATCCAACCGTCGTTGCGCCCCAATGTTGCCGTAGAACACATCGCCGAAGTGCAGGGCTACCCCGAGTTCGAGCACCGGCCCCTGGGCCGCGACGGAAGCGTCACTGACGGCCTTGAGCTGGACGATGGCCTGCTCGGCCGCTGCAAGCGCCCGGGCGCAGGCGGCTTGCGGATCGTTGGCCGCAGGGAACACGGCGAGCACGGCATCGCCAATGAACTTGAGGATCTCGCCGCCGTTGCTCTCGATGGGTTCCCCCACGGCGTCGAAGTACCGGTCGAGAATCCGTACCACCTCGGTGGGCGGGCGACTGTCGGCCAGGTTGGTGAAGCCACGCAGATCGCACGTCCAGATGGCTGCCTGCAGCGACTCGCCAGTGCCGCGTTTGAACGCCCCGGCGAGCACCCGCGACGCCGCGTTGGGCCCCAGGTAGACCGAGATGAGCGACTCGAGTGCATACTGCAGGTACTCCACCTCCAGATCGCGCGAGAGCTTGCCCAGAGACGCCTCGATGGTGTCGATTTGCGCCGGAGAGAACCCCGAGGGCTCTTGGGTGGCGAAGGACACGAAGCTGACCCGAGAGGCCATGGGCAACGGGTACGCCACGTAGTCGGTGCACCCTTCGGCGCGGAGCTGACGGCAGACCGGGTAAGGAATGCTCTCCTCGGCGACGCGCAGGTTGCATCGCACGAAAGGATCGCCCGCGTGAATGCGAACGATGGGGCTTTCGGTGTACGCGGGCTTGGTGACGATGTCGTGATCGCGGACGATGACTTGGCAGCCTGCCCCGCGCGTCCACACCACGTTGCGGACGTAGACCTCGGGGTGCAGCGCCTGCACGCTGGTGCTGGCGCGAAACAAAGGCACGCCCTTGGCCTCGAGGTCGGTCACGAACGCCGTCAACGTGTCTTCGGTGGTGCGAGGCACAGCGAGGACTACTGTACCAGCGGAGCCGGCACCAATGGAGCCGGTAGCGCTGCAGGCGCCACAAGAGCGCGACGCAGGGCCGAAAGCGGAGCGTCGTCGGTGAGCGTGACCTCTTTGCCGTCCCATCGTATGCCGAGCGATTGGTAAAGCGCCGGCAGGTCGACGGGCACGGCCTGGTCGCTCCACGCAGACAACATTTGCCGCAGCACCGGGACCCCCGTGGCAGCGTCACCGATGTCGAAGGTGTCTTCGAGATCCCAGCGCACGTCGTTGGTGCCCCCGCGGGCCACGATGCCGGCCAAGGCGTCGCGTAGAGACTTCTGCCCTTGCGTGCGTTTGCGGATCTCGAGATCGGCGAGCCAGAAGAACAGCGCGCCTCCCCAGTAGGTACGGCCCCAGGTGCGCGTGCGGTCGATGCCTTGGTCCGAGGCGCCAGGCAGCCCGTGAAACATGCTTGGTGCGAATCCGCGCCACACGTCGGCTTCGGAGATCAACCCCGCCCGGGCCCGGACCAGGGGCTCGACATAGGTGGCGATGCCCTCGCCGGCCCAGCCGCGATTCCGAGGCTGCGATGGGAACCCAATGTGAATGAGTTCGTGGGTCATGACCCAGTCTGCAGCCAGATCTGCGGGTTTGGAGTCGCGCCCGACGAACACCACCACCGACGAGCCTCCACCCGAGAGCGATTTGCCGAAGTTGACCCCCTCGCCAGACTCGGCCACCAGCAGCGCCAGCACCCGTTCGGCAGGGAACGCGCCGAAGTACCCGGCCACACTGGTGACGCAGGTTCGGACCCATGACGTGAGCTCGTCGTCGGAAAGCGAGGCAAAAGAACCGTCGAGGGCAAGCTGCACCTCGGTGGTGCCCACGCGCAAGGGCAAGACACGCATGCGGCCAAACGCCGAGTAAGGCGCGTTGTAGGCGTCTTCGTAGCGAAGGTCGTAGGCGCCGGGCACCGCGCGACTGGGGCGCACGCCCGTTACAAAGGTGGTGCCCGGGCTGCCCGTGACGGAGAAGCGTACCGTGGCATCGGCCGGGCCCTCTTGCGGCACCAGCAAAAACGACGAGGGCGGCGCTTCGAGCACGTTGCCTAGGCGCGCGGCAGTGTCGAGGTCTCGAATGTGGCGGGAGGCCTGCCCCAGGCGAACACGGTAGTCCACCACGCAACCTTTGGCGCAACGGGGTTCGCGGAACCCGCCGTCGGTCTGCGCGATGGGCACGGAGCTGCCCTGCAGCCGAACATCGGCCACGAAGGGCAAGAGATCGTCGGCCACCACGAGCATGGGATTGGTGCCCGCTGGCAACGTCGCGCGCCCAAGCACGTCGCCGCTGCGCTCGTCGAAGGAGAGCTCGTAGCGCAGCACCCGGTTGGCATCGGCCACCGGTACCCGCGCGGGGTGACGAGGCGGCGAGGCGCAGGCGCCCGACACCAACGCGAGCACGAGCAAGAAAAACGCGAACCTTCCGCGTAGGCCCATGCGGGGCCCCTGGCTCAACCCGCGTACTTCTCGATCATCTTGCCGAGACGCGGCACGGCGGACTCGACGTTCTTTTTGGCGGTGCCACGGAGCTTGTCGTAGGCGCCCTTGGCCGCGCCGCTCTTGGCGCGGGCGGCCTTGGCATCGGTAATGGACAAGAGGGCATCGGCCACGCGGCCGGCGTTGGCCGTAAAGAAGTCCGAGACAGACTTGCCGGCGCCCTGGGCCTCTTGGAACATGGGGTCGAGGGCCTTGGCGAACTCGGGCAGCATGTCGGCGACGGCGCCCTCGACGAAGCCAGGCTTGACGCCCTTTACGGCGCTGTAACCTGCCTTGATGGCGAGGCCGCTCAGGCCCGATTTGTCGCTGACCTCTTCGTTGATGAGCTTGACGCAGTCGGCGATGACGCTCTGCTTCTTCGAATCTTCGGTCAGGATCTCGGGGAGCGTCGCCATGAATGCCTCGCTGGTGGTTGCGGGATCACCCGGATTTGTGCGCAAAAACCGCGCACTGGCCCGAGGGATCACGCGTTCTACCACACCTTGTGGGGCCTCCCAAGAGCCTGCTAATCGAACAGCCCGAGGCCAAGATGATCCCCCGATATACGCCGAGTGATTTCGCCGCCCTTTGGTCCAACGACAAGCGGTACCAGACCTGGCTCGAGGTGGAGCTGTCGGCCTGCGAGGCCATGGAGACCCATGGCCTCGTGCCCAAAGGCACCGCCCAAAAGCTCCGCGACAAGAACCTGGTGCTCAACGCCGACCGCATCGACGAGATCGAGCGCACGGTGAAGCACGATGTCATCGCGTTCCTGACGCACGTCGAGGAGCTGGCCGGGCCCGACGCCCGGTGGCTGCACCGCGGCATGACCTCGAGCGACGTGCTCGACAGCTCGTTGGCGCTGCTGCTTCGCCAGGCCGCCGACATGTTGCTCGCCCGCACGGACAAGCTGCTCGCGGCCCTCGCGGCGCGCGCCAACGAGCACGCTCGCACGCCCATGATCGGCCGGAGCCACGGCATCTTTGCCGAGCCGGTCACCTTTGGCTTGGCCATGGCCGGGCACCACGCCGAGATCGCCCGCGGGCGCACCCGGCTGGCCACGGCGCGCGACGAGATCGCCGTGGGCAAGATCGCCGGCGCCGTGGGCACCTACGCCCACTTGTCTCCAGCCATCGAGGCCGAGGCCCTCGGCAAGCTTGGCCTCGTCGCCGAGACTGTGAGCACCCAGGTGGTGGCGCGCGATCGTCATGCGAGCCTGTTCTGCGCCATGGCGCTGCTCGCCGCGGGCATCGAGCGCTTCGCCACCAACGTGCGGCACTGGCAGAGGTCCGAGGTGGCCGAGGCCGAAGAGGCCTTCACCAAGGGCCAAAAGGGCTCCAGCGCCATGCCGCACAAGCGCAACCCCATTCTCAGCGAGAACCTCTGCGGACTCGCACGCATCGTGCGCGCGGCGGTGATCCCGGCGCTCGAAGACGTCAGTCTTTGGCATGAGCGCGACATCTCGCACTCGTCGGTGGAGCGCATGATCGGCCCCGATGTGACCTCGACGCTGGCCTTCATGCTCGACCGCGCCGCTGGCCTCGCCGCAGGCTTGGTGGTGTACCCCGAGCACCTCAAGCGCAACCTCGATCGCGCCGGCGAGCTCTACTTCTCCGAGGCGGTGTTGCTGGCCCTGGTCGAGGCGGGCGTGCCCCGGCAAGAGGGCTACGTGTTGGTCCAGCGCAACGCCATGAAGGCCTTCCATGGCGACGGTACCTTCCGCGACAACCTGAGCGCCGACGTCGACATCGATCGCCTCATTGGCCAAAGCAAGCTCGCGAAGCTCTTCGATCTGGACCACGCCCTGGCCCATGTGCCGGGCATCGTGGCGCGCGCTACCGGCGCCTAGGAGCGTGTGCAAGATAGCGGGCGCCTGGGAGAGCTGGCGCGCCGGTCCGCCGAAAGCGTTTGAGCTTTCGCCCAGCCCCGGCCCCGGCCGCTCACGGCGGCCCCGCACCCGCACCCGCACCCG
>JBIKNA010000550.1:0-4449 GCA_044358965.1 Polyangiaceae bacterium | reverse complement strand
CGTGGCGCCGGCGTCCACAGCCCCGGTCTCCTTGGCACCCGCGTCCCCGGCGTCCACAGCCGCACTCGCCGGCGCATCGGTCGCTCCGGTGCTGCACGATGCCAACAGACCCAAGAGCAGCAGGGTAGTTGTACCGGCGCCAAACCTTGCCATGCAGCGACGCATCCTGATCATGAATAGCACGGCCGGCGTCCGTCGCAGGGCGTGACCCCAACATCGCCCGCCGAGCACCACGGTCCGCCATTGTTCTGGTTGCTCGGATCGAGGCCAAGCTCCGACGCGGCGGGGCGCGAAGCCCCATCTCAGGCGTCGAGTCGCCGCACGCGATTGCGTGTGATGTGCACAAAGCGAGCAAGCAGCGCCACGGCCACCGCAGCCAAACCCAACGTCAGGCCGTACCAAAGCCCCTTGGCGCCCAGGTGCATGGGATACGCACACAAAAGCGCCAGCGGCATGCCCAAGGCCCAGTGCCCCACCACGTTGGCCACGAACGCAAAACGCACGTCGCCGGCGCCGCGAAGTGCACCGGCGCCGACGCCCTGAATGCCGTCGAAGATCTGAAACACCGCTGCTATGCGCAATAGCGCCACACCCGTGGCGATGACGCCCGGGTCTTTGGTGAACGCGCCCACCAGGAGCTCGGGGAACAGCGCCAAGAACACCGCGCTCAGAGTCATGTACGCCGTGCCCACGCCGATGCCCAAGAGACCGGGCAACCGGGCGTTGCCGCCGGCGCCCACCGCTCGACCCACGCGCACCGCCGTGGCGCCGCTGATGCCAAGCACGCCCATGAACGAAAAGCTGGCCACGCTGATGGCCACTTGGTGCGCCGAGACCACCACCGCGCCCAAGCGACCGGCCACCAGCGCCACCGCAGAGAACACGCCGATCTCGGCCACCAGCTGCATGCCGCCGGGCACCCCGATGCGCAGCACCTCGCCCAGGGTGACGGGCTTGATGGTGCGGGAGTTGCGATCGGGATTGCGCCGGGAGAACTTGCGCACCGCCGGCAGCACCGTGAGGCACAGCGATAGGCTGGCGCCGCTGCTGGCGAGACCGGCGCCCAAGGCACCCAGGGGCCGGAGCCCCAAAGGAGGCAGGTGCGCAGCCACCAGCGCCGCGTCCCCACGCACCAACAGCATGCACAGTACATAGTTGACCACGTTGGACACGATGGCCGCGATGAGCAGGTCTTTGGTGCGCTCTCGCGCCTGCAGGTAGCACTTGAGCGCAATGAACAAGGCGAAGAACAGCTGCCCCGGCGCCTGCGCCAACAAGAACACCCGGGCGCGGCGCACCACTTCAGGTTCGATGCCAAAGCGCCCAAGCAAGAACGTGGACGCAACGGCCAGCGCCATGCACGGCGCCCACGCCACCAAGCACCCCCAAAGGCCACTGCGCAGCGCCGACCGCGCGCGGTCGTCGTCGCCGGCACCAATGGCCTGCGAAGCCAGCGGTTCGAGCGCTTGCCCGATGCCCATGGATAGCCCCACGGCTACGAATCCAATGGATCTGCCAATGGAGCTGCCGGCCAGGTCGAGTACCGACTGGTGCCCCAAGATCGCGACGTCGACGATGCCCAGCAGCACCAGCGCGAACTGCGACGTGGCGATGGGCCAGGCCAGCGAGAGCAGCGCCCGCAGCTCGCTCTCGGTGGATGATGGTGCAGGGCCTTGGGTCATCGGTGCAGCGTCGGCAACCTGTTGCCGCGCAGCGGCCCTCGAGCCAGGGGCCTACCGTCGGTCATCAGGAACGTAAAGGCCGTTTGCTACTACGTCACCGGGGCCGCGTCACGCGCGGGCGTGGGGCGACGGCGCGCCTTGGCACGGCGACCTACGCGCGGCGCTGTCGCCAACGCCGTAGCAAAAGCCCCAGACACACGCCCACGATGATGGCCCCATAGACAAGGTGCGCCGCGCCGCCGGGAACGGAACCGAGAGACGCGACGGCCGCGCATAGCGCGGTAAGCAAGGCCGCCAATACGATTATCCGGTGCCTTCGCGCCCGCTCGCGCGCCGCCGGCGCCAGATCGTACATTCTGGCAACCGTGGCGAGCATCGTCGCGTTCTGATAGCCAAGCTCCTCGATGTGCCACACGCGTCGTGCGGCGGCGGCGTCGCCCAGCTTCTCGTACGCATCTATGCGCAAGGCTGCGGCGAACCATCGGGCATTGCCGGCCATGGTCACGGGTCGCTTTTCGTGGCCCAACGTGTCGAGCACTGCAGTGTGGTCTCCGCGGCTGCGGGCGATCATGGCGCGCGCGACCTGCATATCGCTGCTGATCTCGGGCACGCGCAGACCTTGGGGACACATGCTCAGCCACTTTTCCGCCAGGTCCGGCGCGTCGTAGGAGGCCGCGATGCGCGCGAGGCGGGTGAGGACCAGGGTGCGGTACGCCGGGATGCTGAGGCTCTCCTCCGTGGTCTCTAGGACTGCACGCGCCAGGAGCCAATCGCGGTTCAGAACGTAAAGTGCCGCGAGGACCGCTGTGACATGCAAGAGTTCCCACTCTAGGGTCGTTCGGGCGAGAGTGTCCTCGGTCGTGGAGCCCGCAAGGGCCCGCTTGCGCTCGAGGTACAGTTTGCGCGCGGCCGGTACGGGATTGAACCTCGGCAGGCCGGCAATTTTGCTGTCCAGGTCCATGCGCAGCTTGCGCGACTGCGTGGACTGCGACGCCGAGCGGTACACCGAGCGCTCCTCCTCCGAAGACCGGAGCGGCGCCAGCTCTCGCTGGTCCTCGAAGCCGCAATAGCCGCACCGAAGCGTCACTCGCTCTTGCTGCGGAGCGGACACGGGTTCGTCGCAGCTCGTGCACTCCAAGATGCGCAGGTGCGGGTCCCGCAGGTCGAATTCGGATGCCGTCATGCGCTTACGGGCAGACCTACGGTTGCGGCCACCGAAACCTTCCCCGTGGTGCTTGGTCTCCCGTCGGCGAGAACGCCGCAGCCGTTTGCGGCCCTAAAGTTCTTGCAGCGGATCGCCCAGGTGCGCCGTGTCGTTCCACACCAGGATCTCGAACTGCTTGTTGCTGCGGCGCGAGAGCACCGTCACGCTCGTGTTCTTGACCGGGCCAAGGGCCGCGCGGCCGCTGTTGTCGAGCCCCAGCACCTTGGCGGCGAAACACTTGATGGCCGCGCCATGCGAGACCACAAGAACGTGTTGCCCCGGTGGGTCTGCGGCGTGTTCGTCGGCGATGCGCTCCATGGCGGCGTAGAGGCGGTCGGCGAGTTCGGCGTAGGTCTCGCCGCCGCCGCGTCGCACGTCCAGGCCCAGCACCCAGGCGGCCCACTCTTCGGGCAGTTCGCGCTCGATGTCGGTGTAGTTGCGGCCGGTCCAGTTGCCCACGTCCACTTCGCGCAGCTGCTTGTCGAGCGCCACGGGCAGCCCCGTGGGTTCGGCGACGATCTCGGCGGTCTGCCGCGCACGCTCCAAGTCCGAGGCCCACACCCGCGACAAGCGCGGCCCGCCCTTGAGCCGGTCCCGCAGCTCTTGGGCCTGCTCGCGGCCACGCGCATTGAGGCCGTGGCCGCCCTGGCCCTGAAAGACCAGGCGAACGTTGTCGTCGGTTTGCCCGTGCCGCACCAGCAAGATGGCCATGCGCGCTAGTCCAGCACGGTTGCCCGGCAGTTCGATGCTGCGCGCATGTACAGCTACGGTGCCGGGCTTGCCTCGCCCGTCCCTTTACGACTAGTTTGGCGAGTCCGCTCATGGAGCTGCCCGGTCCCGGGCAACCCGTTTGCGCCCCTCAAGGAGTTTCGCCATGGCCCGCGTCACCGTCGAAGATTGTCTGGAGCGTGAGGAGAACCGCTTCGCCCTCGTGATCCTGGCCGCAGTTCGCACGCGGCAGCTCATGAAAGGCGCCGTGTCCTTGGTGCACTCCAAGAACAAGGCCGCGGTCACCGCGCTCCGCGAGATCGCCAAGGGCAAGGTCCGCTTCGATCGCAACACCAACGACGTCGTCGTCGAGTGGATCGAAGCCCAGCACCGCGCCGGTCTGTACTGAGCCCAACGCGTCCTCGCGCGCGATCTCGGCGAAAGCCCGTGGACCTCGAACTCGAGGCCGGGTCGCGCGCGCACTACGAAGACCCTGCGTACTACACGCAGACCTACCGCACGCGCATCCATGACGTGGCGTTCTATGTCGAACGCGCGCTTTCGCAGGGCGGTCCGGTGCTGGAGTACGGTCTGGGCAACGGGCGCATCGCGCTGCCGCTCGCACGGCACGGCATCAGCGTTACCGGCGTAGATCACTCGAGCGCCATGTTGGCCGATCTGGCGGGCCGCCTGCGCGACGAGCCCAAAGACGTGCAGCGGCGGTTGCGCGTCGTCAAAGGCGACATGCGCACGGTGCGCGTGCGCAAACGCTTCCCTCTGGTGTTCTGCACCTTCAACACGGCGCTGCACCTGTACACCCGCGTCGACGTCGAGGCCTTTTTGGACGGCGTGCGC
>JBIKNA010000549.1:0-4471 GCA_044358965.1 Polyangiaceae bacterium | reverse complement strand
GCTTCTCCCAGTCCCTGCGCTTTTCGTACATCTGTCGCAGGTAGTCGATGGCCTGCGCGTTGTCGGGCTCGTGCGCGATGACGGCCTCGTAGGCCTTGACCGCCTCGGCCTGGTTCGCGAACTTACCCACGTAGAGTTCGGCTGCTTTGATGTACAGTGCAACCTTTTCGACGGGATCAGGGACTGCCTGCGCAAGCGAGAGCAGCGTCTTGACGTACTCGTTGTAGCGCTTGGCCGTCTCTTGTTTGTCGGCCAGCTGGCGCAGCTCGGCGATCTTGGCGTGGTCGACCTCGGTGCTGTCTGCGGCGGCGGGTGCGACGGATGCTTGCGGTGCGATAGACGCTGCGGCCGCGGGTGCGTCGGCGGGCGGGGCGATGGACGCGGGTGCAGCTGCCGGAGCAACAGACGCGGGCGGAGCGACGGACGCAGGCGCAGCTGCGGGAGCAACGGACGCGGGCGGCGGAGCGACGGACGCAGCCGGCGGAGGCGCCGAAGGCATGGCGGCGTCGGGAATGACCGAAGGAGCCACCGCCGTGGCCGGGGCGTCGGACATGGCTTCTGGACGCACGGAGGCCGACGCTGCGGCAACCGCAGCCGCTTCGGCTTCGGCGGTTGGCGGCGTGGTGGGCCGCGGCGTTTCTGCGGCGCTATCCACCGTCGCGCTGGGCGGCGGTGCGGTGTTGGCAGCGGACGGGCGCGACGAAATGGCTTCGCCGATTTGCGCCTCGAAGGCGCGAATCTGCGGATGCTCTGGAGCGATGGTGGACAGGCGCTCGAAGACCGTGCGGGCCTTGATGAGATTGCCCACCTGCTTCCACGCAATGGTACCGGCTTGCGCGAGCAAGAACGACGCGCCGCCGTTCTCGGCGCCGGAGACCGCCTCTTCGGCGAGCGTGAGCACGCGGTCCCAGTCGCCGGCCTTGCGACCGTAGGTGTCGCGCAGGAACTGGAAGGCGCCTTCGTTCTCGGGGTCGAGTTTGACCGCCTCTTCGAGGAAGCGAGCGCCAATGTCGACGTTCTGGTGCCGAGACACCCAACGAGCGCCAAAGGTGTGCGCAATGGCACCTCGCTCGCGCTTGTTGTCGCGCGAGGCGATGACACGATGTTGCATCGTCGCCAGATCTTCTGGGCGACCGGCCTCGATCATCATGCCTTCGTAGAGCGCTGCGATCTGCTTGGAGAACGGATCGGCCTCGTAGGCGCGCGCGAGCATCGCCTCGCAGTCATCGGGGGCGAAGCGGCGCAGGATGCGCGTCGCGCGCAGGAACAAACGGCCTCGGGCCACGTTGTCGGTGGCCGACTCGGCCGAGCGCACCAGCTGCTCGACGTGAGACACCCAAGAGCCGCTCTCGGCCTGCACGTCCTCGAGGCAACCACGGGCCTCGATGTTCTGGCCTCCGCTGGCGGCCAGAGCCTTGGCGTAGGTGGCCGTGGCTTTGTCGTAGTCCGCGGCGTCGCACAGAATGTCGCCCAGTTCGAGCAACAGGTCGCTCGTTCGGGCGCCGTCGCGCGGGCTCTTGAGTTCGAGCTCCACAAGCTTCTGCACCATGTTGAGCTTGGCGAGATCCCAGTAGACCGAACGTGCGGCCTCGAGGCTCTCGGCGAGCTGCGGGTTCAGCTTGTAGGCGTCTTGGAAGTGCTTGAGTGCCTTCACTCCAGACAGGAATTTGGACTCGAGGATCTGTCCCAACCGGAGGTGGTAGGCCGCCCGCTGTTCGCTGGCGCCTCCGGTAGAAATCCCCTTCTCGAGCTCTTCAACGAGCCCTTGCCAATCCCGAACGTTTTCGAGGTACGAAAGACGCTCTTGCAGGTCCATGGAATCGATCACTTTCGTCGAGCGAGAGTCTCACCGCGCGTGCAGCACCCAGCCTGGTTGCATCGCTACAACCAACGAAACTTCTGCCGGTTTACATTCGCAGCACGGCGAAAACGGTACCAGAGGTGCACCGGCATGTGGTGAACCTTTCGCGCCTCTTTCCGCTATGTCTCCCCTGCCCCGGGCCGTGCCTGGCTGCCGTTCCCGAAGGCCGCCCCAAGGTCCCAAGGCGACCCTATAGGCAGTTATCGAACGTTTGCCGCGAACAGGAGAATGGCAGGCCGCTCGACGTGCGCAGGCGCCCGGCCGAGCGCCAACACGACGATGGGCCAGATGTACGAAACTAGCAGCGCAGGTGGGCGAAGCTGAGCCCGAAGGGGCTACAGGTTGCCGCCGAGCTTGGTGGCGATGGCCTGGGCCTGCGAGCACTGGTCCGCGTAGCGCGCCGCAGCGGCGCCCTTGCAGATCATCTTCTGGAACGAAGCGAGCTGGGTCATGGCCTGGCTCTTTTGGGGCGGGTTCACCTGGGCGTACGCGGCACCAAGGTTGAAGTAGGCAATTTGCTGCCCCGGCTCGATGCACTGGCCGCACGCATCTTTGGCAGCCTTGTACGACTTGAGCGCGTCGTCCATGCGGCCGTGCGCCTCGTGAACCTGGCCCTGGAGGCTGTGCAGACCGAAGAGAAACTTGTTGCCGTCTTTGCCGTACTGGAGGCCTTCTTTGACAACCTGCTCGGCCTGATCGAGGAACCCAAGACGAATGTAGAGATCGGCGAGGGGGATGTAGAAAGCAAGGTTGTCGGGCTTGGCCTCGATGGCCTTGGTGTACGCCTTGAGGGCGCCCTGCTCGTCGTCGGTGTGCAACAGAACCTCGGCGAGTTCGAAGTGCGCATCGGAGAGGTTCGGATCTTTCTGGATGGCCTCTTCGAGGGGCCCTTTGGCGTCGGCCCAGGAGGCCGGCCCCTTGGCCGCCATGCGGGCGAGCGCCAAGCCCCGCTGGAAGAAGTAGTTGGCGAACGTGGGCGCGAGCTTCTCGGCCTTGGAGCACGTGCTGGCAACCTTCGCCCAGTCTTCTTTCTTGGTGTACGCGAGCGCCAAGCTCCACAAGATCCGATGATTGGTCGGGTCCAGGTTGGTGGCCTGCTCGTACTTGGAGATCGCCTCGTCGATGTTGCCGCTTTTGGCCTTGTCCCCCTCGATGGCGAGGTTCACCGCCTCGATGTTGTTGCGGCTGCAGCCCGTGGTGCTGAGCGCGAGGGAACAGAGGAGAGCAAGAGAGCCCAAAGAGGCGAGCGTCTTCATCGGCCGCGCACTCTAAAGGCCCGCGGGTCCGAACTCAAGCACCTCCAGCCCGCAAACGTGACCAGGCCGGTACCAGCGCCGGATTCGAGGGAAATCCCGCGTTGGGCCGGCCTCCCAACGGTCGCTACACCCCTATGGGAGCGACGTCTGGAACCACCCCCAGAACGACGACTAGAAGGACCAGGTGGCCTTGGGCAGCAGCTTGTCTTTCCATTCGGGGCTCTCGCCGTTGTGGCCTCCGGCCACCTCGATGAGTTCGATGGGAAACCCAGCGTTCTTGAGCTTATCGCGGTCGCCCCGCACCACGGCGATGGGGAAGCTCCCGTCGCTTGTGCCGGCCAGGTGCACGATCGGGATCTTTCGTTTGGCGCCAGCGATGAGTTTGTCGGCCTCGCCGGTGGCGGACAATGAGGTCTTGTACGCCAGGAACCCGGCGTAGCGATCGGACTCGGTGAGAGCGAGACGATAGGCCGTCATGCCGCCCGACGAGTAGCCCGCCAAAATGATCTTCTGCTGGTCGAGAAAGTAGCACTGCGCCGCGTCGTCGAGCACCGCGCGCACCCGGGGCGTGTCCGAGCCCTGCCAGCAGCCGGGCTCTCCGGCCGTCTCGACAGTGATGCCGATGTGCTCGCTGGTCTCGAGGGTCTCCCAGGGCACGATGCCCCAGGTGATGAAGTTCTTGGCCGGGTCGCCGCAGCCGTGGAGACCAATGATGGTCTTGGTGGGCTTGGGGTTCTTGCGGTCGTAGCCCTTGGGCAGGCGAACCCAGTACTTGAAGCCATCTTTGGCCGTCTGCACTTTGAAGTCGCCGCGGTTTGCGATGGGCTCGACCTCGGTGCACGTGCGCGTGGGCGCCGTACCCGGCCCCGTCGGCCCCACAGGCCCACCGCTCGAAGAGCTACTCGTGCTGCTCTCGCCGCTCGTGCCGCTGCTGCTCGACGTCGACGTGTTGCCCGACGCCCCAGAGCTACCCGGCCCCTGGACACCACTTGAGCCCGACGAACTCGACGAACCACCGACGGAATTCGAATCACCAGAGCTGCCCGGCGGCGGCGCTTCGTCGTCACCGCACGCAAACAAGGGAAGGGCTACGCCAGCGAGGACCAAGAGCAAACGACCAAAGCGCATGTCCCCATAACGTACCACCTCACCCATTGGTTGCCACCCCACCGAGCGCCCCGCCCCTTCACAAACACAGAACAAAAACAGACGCCATCACCCCCCTTCTCCCACACCAGCGTCCCACACTCTCCCCCGCCTTCTTCGCCAACCACAAAACCAAAACAGACGCCATCGCGCCCGTCTCAGCCTCACCCGCCCAGCCCAACCACCGCAAACCTGCCTCGCGAGCGCA
>JBIKNA010000548.1:0-4476 GCA_044358965.1 Polyangiaceae bacterium | reverse complement strand
CGCCACTGCCGTGCAGATCGACGCCGGCCGCTTGATGCTCCTGTCTTCACTCGACGCCGCGCAGGCGGTGAGCAACCGAGAAGAACTCGTGCGGCACCTCAAGGTCGCCGTTGCACACGTGCGGGCTACGGCGAAAGCAGGGCGCCAGGCAGAGTTCGACGCGCGCCTCGGCCTCATCGGTGCCTGTCATCAGTACCACGAGACCCGGTCGGGCTCGAAGGTGGACCACTACACGCAGTATGTCGACAACGCCTCCGGCGCCAAGTGGGGCCGCAACGACTCCTACGACTACGCCACTGCCATGGGGCGCTGCGATGCAGACCGCGATGGTCACTACGGCCGCGTCGAAGCTGCCGTGGCCGCCAACATGGACGCCAAGTACGGCACAGCACTCGCCATGGCCGATCAATGGCAGCTTGCCGTCGACGCCCTCGAGGGCAAAGACCTCAGCAGCTCCGACGTGACCGTGGGCCTCGACTTCGGCGGGATGTGGGGCTGGAGCTTCGTTGGCGGCCAAACTGTCGTCAACGTGAACCCCTTCACCGGCAACGCGTCCTGCCCCAGCGGCTACGACCAGGTGAAGATCTCCGGCAAGTACAACGTGGACTACGACGCCTTCCAGTGCGTTCGCCAAACCAACGGCTCCACGCAACCCGTCGCTGACTTCGGCGGCATGTTTGGCGAGCGCGACTACCGCGAGCAAATCTTCACGGCAGCCAACCCCGTCACGGGGCAGACGTCGTGTGCCGCGGGCTTCACCCAATACAAGCTGCTGGGTGGCGACAGCACCGACCGCAACCTCTGGTACTGCGCCCGGCCGCACGTGCCTGGCACCCCCAGCGAGTCCGCCAAGTTCGGCGGGGCGTTCTCTCGGGCGGGAGGCTTCGCAAACCCCCTCTCCGGCGGCAGCAGCTGCTCGAACGGCTACACCCCTTCACAAGTCTGGGGCTCGAACGGTCAGTACGGCTGGCGCAACGACCAAGCCATCGTGGTCTGTACGAAGAAGTGAGTCCGCTGGCGGACGCCATCGTTCGAGTACGATGGCGTCATGAGAATCAGTATCCCGGAGCACGATTTGTCCATCGATCCGGGGACCGAATGGGTGGCCGAGCCCATGCATCCAGACGCGTTGCACCTTGGCATCTATCTCCGGTCTGCTGAGCACGGCATCTACCTCAATGTGCGAGCGCAGGGAGCTGGTGAACATCCCCACACCCGTCAGGGGCTCTTGGACTTCCTTCGCGAACAAGGCTGGGCGTCGGCGCCCTTCGATGAATGGGTAGTCACCTCCGGCGAGCTCACTGCCGTGGGGGCCACATTCGAGACCGAAGGCATGGGCGGAGAAGTCGTGCTCGAGGTCTTCGTGACCGATGGCAAATGTGTGGCCAACCTCGCCGGGCCCGGGCGACGCGAGATCATCGCCGCCGTCACGCCGTCTGCACAGCGGCTGGTCCGCACACTGCGCTTCGAGAAGTAGCCACGGCCAGTACGACAGAGCGGCTCGAGCCTGTCGAGCGCGGCCACAGCACTGGCTCCCAGATACCCGAGAGGCACGCCGCGCTGCCGCGCGTTCCCGGACCAACCACGCCCGCCGGCAACGCCGATGCTAGAGTGCCGCCATGTTCCGCTCTCAATCGCTCCGCGCGCTCACCATCGCAATGCTGCTCACATCGAGTGCGTTGCCCGGGTGCAAGCGCCAGCCGGACCTCGCTCAGCGCGTACAGGACCGCATCCATGCCAGGCTCCCCGCCGCGACGGTACAGGTCAAGGATGCTGCGACCCTCGAGGTGAAGGTAGGCGAGAACCAGGTCAGTGTGAGTCTCGATAACCTGGCCACAATCTGCAAGAACGACCCGGACCGCTGCGACGAGACCATTGACCGCCTGGTGCAAAACCTCGAGCAGATGGACCAACTCGAGAAGCCCGCGGCGGTCGACGAGCTTCGGGCGGTGCTGCGCTCGCAGCAGATGGTGGAGGAGACCAGGAAGACGATCGCGCAGAAGTCGCCGCCCGACAAGCTCGCGGACAACCAGCTCGTCGTGTTTCCGTTCCAGGCCGACATCATGTTGGTTTTGGTGCGAGACATGCCGAACGGCATCGCGATGTTGACGCATGGCACCGTTGCCAAGATGCAGCTCGACGAGAACAAAGCGCGCGCGATCAGCATTGGTAACCTCGAAAGATCGGTGCGTACGCTGCCGACAGAGGTCGCCGCGCCTGGTGTGTTTCGCGTACAAGCGAACGACTCCTATGAGGCGGCGCGCATTCTCGTTCCAAAGCTCTGGGACGCACTCGCGAAGCAGGTCTCCGGAGACCTGCTGGTTGTCGCACCCACGCGCGATGTCGTCTTTGCTACGGGCAGCAAGGACGCGGCGGCAGTGATGTCGATGAACGCCTTGGCGAGGAAAGCCTTCGACGCGGGCCCGTACCCGCTCAGCACCGCAGTGCTCCGCCGCACGGACACGGGCTTCGTGCTTCACTCGACGTCGCGCCCGTGACCCGACCTGCGCCGGAGGCACATGTCTCTCATCGGCAGGCTCGCCGCAGACTGCAAACGGGGGGGGCTGCGGCAGCTGCTGTTGCTCATTGACGCTTCGTTGTCGCTCCCTCCCGTTCCCCCTTACAAAAGCGCCCATCGGTCACCCGCTCGCAGTAAGGTTCCGCTGTCGGCGTCAGGCGTGGCTTCTCGCGCCACCGATACCGGTATTGAGCCCATGAGCCACTCCCGTTCAGCCAAGCGCTCCTCGCAGGTCATCGCTCCCTTGTGCCTGGTCGTTGTGTGGGGCTTCGCTGCATGTCGCGAGACTGCGCCGGGAGCGGTCTCGGCCAACGATGGCCCGTCGGCGTCCGCCCGCGCCAGCGCCGTGTCGACAGCGCAGCGGTGTCGGCCTTCGAGCATTGCGAGCGGCGCTGTGTGTGCCCCCCGGCAGCTTCCGCCGAGCAATGCGACCTCGGCGTCTGGCTGCAAGTCCGATGCGGAGTGCACCGCAGGGGAGCAAGGACGATGTGTTCGCTTGCCTGGCGCCATCGGAGACCTGTTGCCCACCGAAGCGCGGGGTCTGTTGGCGGGGCCTCCCCCGCCGCCCAAGGCCACCGTTTGCTTGTACGACGAGTGCAAAGGCGACGTTGGTTGTGGGGCCGGGCGCCGTTGTGTTTGCGGCGGGCCCGAAACTCGCAACACCTGCTTTCCCGCAGACCAATGCCTCACCGACGCGGACTGCCCCAAAGACGCGCAATGCCATTGCGGCGACGAGGGGTCTCCCAATCAGTGTCGCGAGAGCACGTGCCGCGTCGATGGCGACTGCTCCGATGGCTTGCCGTGCGTCGCCTCTCGAGGGGGCATGTTCTGCCGTACCAAGCGCGACACCTGTGAAAAAGACAAGGACTGTGGCGGCAATCAGTTCTGCGCGTGGACGCGTGATGTCCGCGCGTGGACGTGCATCAAGCGCGCCATGATTCCTCCGGGCTAGCTAGGACGTTGCCTCGCCGAGCAGGCGCTCGATCTCGCGCATCGTGGACGCATCGTCGCCGATCATCTCTTTCATGGACTGAATGCGCCCTGCGACGACTCGGGCAATGCGGTCTTCGATGGTGTCGTCGGCGTAGGCCCAGTACACCTGCGCAAAGCGGCCGTCGCGGTGACATCGACCTTCGATTTGTGCCATCTGGATCGCGGACCAACGTAAATCGTGGATCACGAGCGATCGCGGTACCCCGTTGTGCTCGCCCTGATGCAATGAGATGCCCTCTTCGACTGTGAAGAGCACCACGGGCACATCCCCGCGCTGGAAGGCGAGGCGTTGCTCTTCGCGCGCTCCGGCCGGTAAGGCGCCGTGGATCTCGGCGCTCGGCACCTTGTCGGCCTGGAGCGCGTCGCGGAGCACGGTGAGCGTCTCGATGAACGCCACGGAGATGGCCACCTGATGCCCGTTGGCCAGGAGATCTTGCACGAGCTCGAGGGTGCCACTGGTGCGGATCAGCGAGCCCTTCTGGCGCAAGCGCAGCGTGGCGGCCAATGCCGACTTGGGGTCTTTGCCGCGCGGAGACAGATCCATCTCTTTGCGAAACGCAGTCCACGCCTGCTGGTACAACTCGCGCGCTTCGCCTTCGAGTTCTATCGGCGTCAAGATCCGGTTGATCTCGGGCCAACCTGCGATGTCTTCCGGGCGCCGTCGCAGGCCCGCCGCGGGCTTGCCCTTGGCCTCGTCGAACAAGAGTGCGCGCACCTTGGCGCAGTCCGCCGGATCTCCACGCCACTCCCAGCGTCCGTAGTTGCCGCGCGCAAGCCCAAGGCCCTGCTCCTGGCACCAGCCTTCGAAGTCCTTGAGATCTGCTGCGCGTGCGCCGGTTACGCTGGCCAAGAGCGGCGCCAAGTACGAAAGTTCCAGCGGGTTTTGCCCCGCGGTGGCCGATAGCCAAAGTGAAAATCCCGCGTTGGCCACCAGCTTGGCTGCGAGCTTGGATCTCGCAGCCGTG
>JBIKNA010000547.1:0-4477 GCA_044358965.1 Polyangiaceae bacterium | reverse complement strand
CGCAAGAAACCACGGGTCGATGCCGGTGATCTGGTTGATCTCGGCCTGGCTGATGCCGGTGCGCAACGCATCGCCCACGTAGAACAAGCGCTCCGCCGCGGGGATCCGAATGGATCGCAGCAGTGCGTCGCGCAGCTCGTTTGGCGCCAAAGGAGACAAGTCTTTGGGGCTCTCGTGTTCGGCGGGCTCCATGCCCAAATCGCGCGAGCGCTTGGGCTCGGCGATGCGACGGTAGTCCACCCGGTCGAGCAACGAGTCGAAGCCGTCTTTGCCCGTCTCTAGCGAACGTGCAGCCTTCTGCAAGGCTTCGGAGAAGGTCCGGCCGATGCTCATGACCTCGCCCACGCTCTTCATTTGCGTGCCCAAGGTTGTGTCGGCGCCGGGGAACTTCTCGAAGGCGAAGCGCGGCCACTTGACGACCACGTAGTCGATGACCGGCTCGAAGGCAGCGCTGGTGCCGGTGATGTCGTTCTTGAGTTCGTCGAGGGTGTAGCCGACGGCGAGCTTGGCGGCGATCTTGGCGATGGGGTAACCCGTGGCCTTGGACGCGAGGGCGCTGGAGCGCGACACGCGCGGGTTCATCTCGATGACGTACACCTGGCCGGTCTCGGGGCTCACGGAGAACTGAACGTTGGAGCCGCCGGTCTCGACGCCGATCTCGGTGATGACCGCCCGGGCGGCATCGCGAAGACGCTGGAACTCGCGGTCCGTGAGCGTCTGCGCCGGCGCCACGGTGATGGAGTCGCCAGTGTGGACCCCCATGGGATCAAGGTTCTCGATGGAGCAGACAACGATGAAGTTGTCGGCGCGATCGCGGATGACCTCGAGTTCGTACTCTTTCCAGCCGAGCACGCTCTCTTCGATGAGCACCTCGGTGGTGGGCGACTGCGAGAGCGCCCAGGCCACCTTGGTCTCGAACTCGTCTTTGGTGTACGCGATGCCACCACCGCTGCCGCCCATGGTGAACGAGGGGCGCAAAATGGCAGGGAAGCCCGTGTCTTTGACCACGGCCCACGCCTCTTCGATGGAGTGCGCGACGCCGGCGCGAGGGCACGACAGACCGATTTTCTCCATTGCTGCCTTGAAGAGGGCGCGGTCTTCGGCCTTGCGAATGGACTCGGGGTTGGCGCCCAAGAGCTTGACGCCGAGGCGCTCGAGGGTTCCGCGCTCGTGCAGGGCCATGGCCAGGTTGAGCGCTGTTTGCCCACCCAGCGTGGGCAGCAAGGCGCAGGGGCGCTCGCGCTCCAGGATGGCCTCGAGGGTGGGCACGTCCAGCGGCTCCACATAGGTGCGATCGGCGAACTCCGGGTCCGTCATGATCGTGGCCGGGTTGGAGTTGACCAGCACGACCTCGTAGCCCTCTTGTTTGAGAGCCTTGGCCCCTTGGGTGCCGGAGTAGTCGAACTCGCAGGCCTGCCCGATAACGATGGGCCCAGCGCCAACGAGGAGGATTTTCTTGAGATCGTCTCGTTTGGGCATGCTTATGAGAGCCGACTCGTACCAGAACCCCCGGTACACTGGCTACCCACAACGAATCCCGGGGCCGCAAGCGCCCCAAAGGCCCATTTCGCCAAGCGCCCTAGGGGGCGCCCAAGCCCCCGTAAACTTGGCCCGTTGGCCCGCCATTTCCTATCCAAAGGGGAATGGCTGATTCCGTTGCCCAGGCCCGCTCCGAAGGCGAGACAGCACAAGGCGCCGCGCAGGCGCCCCAGGCCCTGACCCAGGCCGCGTCTGGGGTGCAGCGCATCCCGTTGCCGCGGCAACTTGGCCGGCTGATTCTGCTCAAGCAGCTTGCCCGCGGCGGCATGGGCGATGTGTACCTGGCGGCCACCACCGGCATCGAGGGCGCCGAGCGCCCCTGCGTCGTGAAGACCGTACGCAGCGACCATATTCACGACGGCTCGTTCCTCGCCCGGTTCCTGGATGAAGCGCGGGTGCAGGCCCAGTTGAATCACCCCGGTGTCGCACAGGTGCTCGAAGCCACCACCGACGACAACGGTGAGCCCTACACCGTCATCGAGCACATCGAAGGTCGAAGCCTGGCCGATTTGCGCCAGCGCGCGGTGCAGGTCGGCGCGCGTATCGGGTGGCCCGAGGCTGTGGCGCTCACGGTGGAGATGGCGCACGCCTTGGCGCACGTGCACGAGCGCGCCGGTCTCGATGGCACGCCGCTCGGCATCGTGCACCGGGATCTGTCGCCGCAGAACATCATGGTGGGCTACGCCGGTGAGATCAAACTCATCGATTTCGGCACCGCCCGAGGCCACAACCGCCGCTGCCACACCGTGGCCGGCGTCGTCTTTGCGAAGCCGGGCTATGTGGCCCCCGAGGTCGCGCGGCAGCAGGTCGGCGACGGCCGCATCGATATTTACGCCATCGGCGTCATGCTCTGGGAGCTCTGCGCCGGCAAGCGGCTGCTCAGCGGCGATCCGCAGAAGCACCTGGAAGAAGTGGCGCAGGGGCGCTTCTCGGTGCCGCAGCTATCCAAGGTTCGCGGCATCCCTGCGCGCATCGACGAGATCATTGCCAAGCTGTGCGCGAGCGATCCCGACGAGCGCTACACGAGCGCGCAGACAGCGGCAACGGACCTGGCCAAGGTGCTTGGCCAAGCACCGGTGGGCAAGAACGGCGAGCGCAGCGTCCGCGCGCGCATCGCGATGCTGATGCGCACCTTGTGGCCCGAGGAGCCCGCAAAGTCCCGGGCCGAGTTTGCCCGCCTGCTGCGCGATGCGCGCCGCATCGTCCCCAAAGAAGAGGGCACGCCCCCGGCAAGTGACATCGTGGAGCTGGCGCGCTCGGCCATGAGCGCAGACCCGACGCTCCTGCCTGGCACGCCGTACCGCCTGGGCAAAAAGCTGGGCGAAGGCGCAAGTGGCGTCGTCTACGAAGCCGAGCACACCGGTCTCGGTCGCAAGGTCGCGCTCAAGGTGCTCGACCCCTCGTACACCTCGGCGCAAGACGCCGTGGAAAGGTTCCGCCGGGAGGCCCGGTGCGTGGCCAACCTGCAGCACCCGAACCTGGCCTTCTTGCACGACTTCGGCAAGGCACTCGACGGCCGATTGTTCTTGGCCATGGAGCTGCTCTCCGGGCACACGCTCGACAAGCGCAGCGCACGCGTGATGCCCTACGCGCAGGCCATTGACCTGTGCGTGGAGGTGTCGTTGGCGCTCGAGTGCGCGCACGCCGCGGGTCTCGTGCACCGGGATCTGAAGCCGCAGAACTTGTTCATCACCGACAGCGGCACCGTCAAGCTGCTCGACTTCGGCATCGCCATGGCCCAGAGCGAGACCCGGGGCAGCGACGAGCCCAAACAAAAGGGCTTCTGCATCTTCGGCACGCCGGAATACATGGCGCCGGAGCAAGTGGCCGGCGACGCTGTCGACGCGCGCTGCGATGTCTATGCGC
Organism: Polyangiaceae bacterium; assembly: GCA_044358965.1. Classification (GTDB taxonomy): domain Bacteria; phylum Myxococcota_A; class Polyangia; order Polyangiales; family Polyangiaceae; genus SXNL01. The sequence continues at coordinate 1,072 of JBIKNA010000547.1, read as the reverse complement.
TGGGCTGTGTGCTCTATGATCTGTTGACCGGTGCTCCTCCGTTCGAGGGTTCATCGAGCGTGGTGGTCATGGGCAAACAGCTTCGGGAGACGGCCATCTCGCCCCGCAGCCACGTGCCCCAGCTCCCCGTGGAGCTCGAAGCCGTGGTCATGCGCGCGCTGGAAAAGAAGCGCGAAGACCGCTTCGCCAACGTGGTCGAGATGCGCCAAGCGTTGCTCGTGGCCCGGGGCGCGCAGTCCCGCCGCAAAGCGCGCGGCAAGGTGGTGGCCACCATGGTCGCCGGTGCCTGCCTGGCCATCGTTGGGCTTGCGTCATTCAAGCTCGTACACAAGCCGGTGGCCACGGCGAACATTCCCACGGTGTCCGTGGACTCGTTGCCGACGGCCAATGTCGCGCCGCCCAGCGCCCCTGCTCTCGCAGAGACCACTGCGGCTGCAGCCACGGCAGCCCCGGTGGTGGCCCCGGCCGCCGAGCCGACGGGCGAAAGCCCCACGGACCAGCCGGCACCGAGCAAGGTCGGCGCAAAGGCCACAGTGGCCGCTGCCGCCGCGGCGCCAAGCGAGGGCACCGAGCCCGCGCCGGCAGCCTCCGAAGCCGAGGACAAGCCCGCCAAGAGCGCCGTGACCGTGCCCGTGGGTGGACGCGCAGCCGTGCACGCGGTGCGCCTCGTGGAGGCGCGTGAACGCGCCAAGAGCCACCCCCAAGAGAGCAAGGCGCTTCGTAACTGGGCCTTGTCGGCGTATCGCGCCGGAGACTTCACCGAGGCCGCCCGGGCGGCGGAGCAGTGGGGAGAGCGAGACGGTAGTGTGGAGCCGCGCCTCATGCTGGCCACGGCACTGGACGCCCAGGGCCGGAAGGGCGAGGCGAAGATGCTGCTCGAGGACTGGATTCGGCAGAATCCGTCGTCGCCAGAGGCCAAGCGCTTGCTCGCGCGGCTGAAAGACAGCAAAGCGCGACGATAGCGGGCTCGTTCGGAAAAGCACGCCCTCGAGGGAACAGTACCTCGGCACATGCCGCACATATTCGAGGAGCGGCGAAGCGTACCGCGGTCGAGATCGGCGGCGTAGACCGC
>JBIKNA010000155.1:0-14769 GCA_044358965.1 Polyangiaceae bacterium | reverse complement strand
TCGGACCGTTTGGACCATCGCCCAAAGCCTCGGTCAAGCACTTGACCGGCCCCCCATCGCGACCGACACCCCCGGCTGCACCTTCGGCGCCAGCTCCGCCCGCGGAGCCGTCACCGCCGCCGACCGCAGTGATGCTGGCGCTCTCGACAGCAACGGTGCCCGTGCCAACAACCAGGATACCAATCGACGCGCCACCACCACGCCCGGGGCGCCCGCCCTCTCCTCCTTGGCCGCCGCAACCGCACGAACCTGGGTTCGCCGCGACGATTGCATTGACGGCCAGGCAATCTCCGTTGTCCGTCATGCACTGGCCCGAAACGTCGATGGCGCAGCTCTGCGACCGTGGCGTCGTGCCCGGGGTGCCATTCGCGCCAGGCGTCCCCACAGCACCAGGCGCGCCGTCACCGGGACGGAAGCCGTTTGCCGCAAAGATTCCAGGCGAGGCTTGGGCCCCAGCCGCGAGCGTGGAGCCCGCGCTCCCATTCGTGCAGGTAGCACCCACGCCAGTGCACGCAACCGTGCCTGTCTGCGCCGGCTTCGGCGAGGCGACACCGCCCATGCCGCCGCGGGTCGCGACGACTTTGACGAACCGGAGGCGAAACGAGGCCGGGCCTTGGACCAGCACGCCAATGGAACTTGTGCCGCTCGTGTCTGCAGGCGCTGCCCCCAGCGCCGTGGACGAGAGTGTCAGCGACTCGAGCCCTGACGTCGGCGCAGAGATCGTCGCGGTAACGCTCACGGCCACGGACTCGGGTGACGCGAGGATGGTTTTCGCGCGAGCCCCGCTCTCGCATTCGCGCCTCCAGCTCGTTTCGGCTCCCTTCCAACCGCCCGACACAATGATGCCCGCATGGCGATCGGTGAACTCGAGCTTCTCGGGATAACTCCCCTCGTCGACGAAGACTCGATTGACACCTTTGGCGGCGGCCGCTTCGAGCCCCTCGCGAATCGTCTTCAGCGGGATCGCCTGGGTTCCGAGTCCGCCGGCGAGCCCAATGCTTGCACTCACGAACACGCCGGCGCCGGGCGTTTCGTTTGGATCACATTCTGGCGAAACCTTTGGGGGCTCCGGAGCCCCTTCGGACGACGCCCCAGAGAAAGCTCCGCACGATGCGGACATCAGTGCGACCACGCCGAACAGGCATGACGGCATGACGGCATGACGAAGCGTCCGAAGATCGCGAGATCCATTGGCTCGAGACTACCACGCTTCTCCGGCGTGATTTCTGCGACGAGCGTACCGCTCGATGTCGCGTTCGGACTTTGGGTCTTCGGTTGCTACGTCGGCGCGCGTGCCTTCGGAGGCTGGAAGCGCGCCGTTCCGCGCGTGCTGTCTGGGCAACGATCGCCCGCGCGCCGCATGCCGGTGCGGCGCGCGGCGGCTACTTGAGTGTAATGGTCGCGCGGCCGTTGCCCGGCGCGGCGCCACCCGCAGTGTGAACGATGTTGGTGGCGTTTGCGGCCGGCGCAGTGAACGCGCTGCCTCCCCCGCCGCCCCGGCAGTTGCCGCTTGCGGCGCCGCCGTAGTAGCCGCCACCCCCACCGTAGCCGTTGCAGCCGCAGTTCTTGCCCGCTGTGGTCCCGCCGAAACCGAGGCCTCCGCTCACCACGGCATTGTTGAACGACTGGCAGGTGCCAAGGCCACTCTGCGTTTGCGTGCCTCCGCCACCTCCGGCGTTGTCTGGAACGCGAAGACCGGCGCCTCCGGTCAGGCCGCCACCTGCGCCCCCTTCAACCGCTTGGTTACCAAAGAGGCCACCGCCACCGCCGCCACCACCCGCAACCAGGATGCGATCCGCGATCGTGTTGCCGCCTCGACGAATGTCCGTGGCCCCACCACCGCCGCGGCCCGAGGAATCCCCCGCACCGCCTCCGTTGAATCCACCGCTGGTGTCGACGGGCTGCCCGCCAACATAGATGTAGAGAAGCTCGCCTGCGGTGACGGGCAACGTTGCGGAGAGCTTTCCTCCGAGGCCCTTTCCATCATTCCGCTCGTTGCCGCCCTGGGCCCCCTCGAGCACGACGTCGAGGGCAGTGACTCCCGCGGGGACCTTGAAGGTTTGCTCCGCGCCATTGAAGGACAGCGAGCTCACCGCCGGCTGGCAGGCAACTTCGACACCCGGGATGTTGGAGCCAACCACTGTTCCAGTTCCGTTGTTCACCGAACAGAATAGCCCGGGCGGCTGAGCACTGACCTTTACAGAGTAGTCGGCCCCGCTCTTGACGAGCTGCTGGAAGGCGAACGCAACAGCGCCAGATGCGGGGGAAATGGTCTCCGGTCCGCCACCCCCGGTATACGTGTTGGTGAGGCTGAGGCCCGCGGCGGTGAGGCCAGTGATCGAGCCAGAGACGGAGTACGTATTCGTGGTGCAAGTGACCCGAACGCTGTCCACGTCGGTCGAGCTGACGGTCCCAGCCCCATCCGTCACGACGCACGTCTGATGCGGACCTGTAGGTTGCTGAGCAACCGTGACGAGGTAACCGTCGCCAGAACGGAGCTCCGTAGCAAACGTGAAGGCACCGTTCGCTGCGACCTTGAGTTCCTCCGTGCCGTTCTTCAGCACCAGCCCCACCGGCGCGGCCCCCGCGTCACCAGCATCGCCAGCGTCGCCGGCGTCAGCAACGCCACCGTCTGCCGCGCCCACCACCAGGCCCGAGACAGAGCCGCCAACCGCGTAAGTCGGGACCGCTGCATCAGGCACGGATCCATCAGCCTTCCCCGAGTCGGTTCGTCCGGCGTCTTCCCCTCCGTTGCCCCCGCTATCTGCCTTCGGTAGCACGACAACGCCACCGGAGTCCGTGGTGCCAGTGGCATCCGGAAGGAGACCCGAATCGGGACCAAGCCCGCCCGCGTCACCATCGTCACCGCCGCAAGCGAAGAGGGCCGCACCGAGGAAGACGGAGCCACCAAAAGCAGCAAGGACAATACGACGTTGCACAAAGGTTCGCATGGGCGTCATCTCCGAACGGCAAAAAGAGGAAGCGAGAGCGTACACGTGAAGGTGGGGCGGACAGGAACTTGTTGCGAACAGAGCGGGCACCATGAGGGCGCCCACACACGTCCGGTCGCCCACCACATCGTGCCGCAGCCTGCGCAATGTCCCGCCGCTTGAACAACCGCGGGGCCGCCCTCGGCCGCGCAAGCCCGCAGGTCGTGCTCCGGGGCGCGCCTTAGCCTCTGCGCATGGCCGGCACCGCGGGCAGGCCGCTTCCTTCGGTGCCTACGCCCATGATGCCCAGGAGGCCGGCAAACACCTCGCGCTCTTGGGTGCTGCGGCCCTTGTCGGGGGCACCGGTAGCCAGATCGAAGCCATAGGTGAGTCCAGTGTTCGCATCGACGCCCCCCAACACGGTGTTGCCGCGGGCCATGGGAGACAGCACCACGACACCGTTGTTGAGATCGTGCCCCGAGCTGAACTCCGTGGCGTTGGCTGGGCGGTTCTTGGTGCGGCCAAACTCCGTGGCGATGTAGATGGCGCTGCGGTCCCAGTAGCTGGCCCCAGCTTCGTACTCGGTGCTGCTCAAGAGGTCGATGAGGCCATCGGCGATCTTGTACATGCGTTGCCACATGAAGGCTTGAGCGGACCGGTGCGAGGTGTGAGAGTAGTCGAAGGCGATGGGCAAGTTGCGCACGGCGCCAGGCTCCAACTTGTTCGCGTTGTACCCGCCTTCGCCAGTGTAGACGAAATTGGAGTTGGCCCCCAGGGTCACCGTCACCGAGACGCCCTGTGTCAGCAGCAAGTACGCGAGCGCCGCTTGGGCCTCGAGCGGATCTTTGTCGTAGTCGGGAAAGCGCGCACGAACCTTGGCCGCGGCGGGAGACGATGACAGACCGTGTTTGCCCAGCGGGTAGCTCGGCCCATCGGCCACGATCATGAGCTTGGAGATGAGGTCCGCGCTCTCGAGCGCACCCTGGGCGCCCCGAAGAGCTCGAAATCGCGCAATGGCCCGGGCGTCTTCGAACACCCGAGAGAACTTCGAGGCGCGCTGCAACTTCGTGTCCCGGAGCGCCCGGGCCTTGGCGACGAGATCACCGCGGTCGCCACCGGCAATGCCGCGATAGCCGTGCAAGCCCAGGGGAAAGAGAAGAGGGTCCGGAACCGTCTCGCCGAAGGCACTGGCCGGGAGCGATGCGTCACTGCCCCGCGCCGTGAACTCGGAGCCCGTGACCAAATGCACGTTGGGGATGAGCGCGCTTGCCCCATACTCTTTGGCCACCAGTTCTTGAAGGGTGCGACCGGCCCAGGCCTCGTTCCCCGTCACGGACCGTCGCTGGGCCACACCGTGGTTGACGCTGGTGCCAGTGCTCGTGACGACGAGCATGTCTTTGCCTCGTTTGGCAATGAACTCTTGCTGACTGGTGCTGATGGCGTACGGGATCGGGCCCACCTTGGAAGCGGCATAAGACACCGCGCGCAGCGGCGAATCTCCAGGGCTCGTGACCGATGCGTCGGGGTAGACGTTGATCGTGGCAGTGTTGCTGCTCTCCCCGGCGCGAATGGCCAGAGGCCCATCGATCAGCGAAGCGCCACCGCTGGCACCAAGCACGATGAGAAACTTGGGAGGCTTGGGTCCGTCGGCGCGGCTGGACCGCGGTGTGCCTGCAACGACAGAGGCCCCCGCGACAACGGATGCACCAGCGAGAAGGCTGCGGCGCGAAAGCTTGGGTGAGGCGTTCATACCTATGGGTCTCAGTAGAAGAGGGCTTCTTCGGTGGTGGCGACGGCGAAACACGCGAGGGCTGCAAAACGACGCTCGGCCTCGGCGCCAGCAGCGGCCTTGAGCTCTTCGTGAAACGAAGACAGGTGCGCGAGTTCTTCGGGCGTTGCATCCCGTCGGAGCAGGCGTTGGTAGAGCCGTTTGCTGACGGCTTCGATTGCCGTAGCCGTTGCCGGTGCACCGCCGGTGATGTCTTTGAAAAGCACCGCCGTGGCAGGGCTCGCGAAGTCGCGACCCGCGCGGGCATCGCAGGCCGACAGCGCCATGCGGTCGACGGCATTGACCGAGGACATGCTGCGATCGTGAACGGGCTGGTACACGGTCTGGCGGTAGGGCTCGATGCCCCCCAACGCGATCTTGTGCACCGCAGCCTCGCAGTCGTACACACCGAGCTCTTTGCATAGCTCGCCCTTGGGCAAGTCCAAGGCGGCCGCAAGATCGCTGACAAAGCGCTCGCCTCCTTTGAACTTCACGCGGTTATGCGTGGACTTGGCGGGCTGCGAAGCTGACGCCGACGGCGCGGGCGCAGGCGCCGCCGCAGATTCGTCGTTCTTGCCGCACCCCAGAGAGCCCACCATGGCAGCAATCACAAGGGCCGACGCGCCCAGCGCACGGTGGCCACCGCGTCGAGCAGAGCAACGTTCAAGGAACACCGTAGGCCTCCGTATCGATGAGATCGTGAAGCATCTTGTTGATGCTGTACCCATGCTCGTTGCGGAGCCTGGTCCAGAGTCGCGCGAACTCGGCGGCGTCTTGCGCCCGCGGGTCATCGGCAAATATGGTCCGCCAGTAGTCGAGCACCAGCTTCTTTGCGAACTCATCGCTCTCGGACGCCACGTTGGCCCACTCGACCACGTTCGCAACAGGTTTGCCCAAGATGCTGCCGGCCTCGGGCACAAGGGTGATGCGTTCGCCGTCCGTGTCGACAAAGCGCGTCATGCGGTCTTGTCGGTACTGCGTCTTGAACTGGTTGCCGGTCTTGCTGTCGCGGTCCAACGCCTCGTAGCGCGAGAAGGGGTACGAAAGCGGATCCAGGGTCTGGTGACAACCAATGCAGCCCGCAGCGCGGACACCTTTGTTGTCGTAGTCGAACGGTTCGGCACCACCGCTGGGCTGAAGCCCCTACATGAGCGCGATGTCGAGCCCCAGGTAGGCTCGGTAAGCCTGCGCGGCAGTGGTGCGGGGCACCGGCGTGAACATGGTGTTGACGACGCGAAACCATCGCATGGTGATCATGCCCGCGCGCTCCTTCGCGTCGATGGTTTGGAACGTGCCGCGGCCCGGACGAATGACGGCATCTTCGATGGTGGTGCGGTCGAAGGGTGCGTACTGCGTGGGCAGCGTCTTGGTGGCAGACACGAAGTACTTCGCGCGCAGGAGATCCCTGGCATCGCGGTCATCGAGCTGCGTGTAAACGAACAACGCGAAGTCGTCTTCGTAGTCGGCGAGCGGCACCGGCCCCTCGTTGTCCCCCGCCTTGACGCTCTGAAGCGGACGAATTTTGGGGGCGGCGAGATTCCAGACGACGCCATCGCGACCACGCCAGAACTCGGACTGCAGGCACACGCCAAGCGCTTGGTGAAGGTCGGCGCGCCGGGCAGTGCTGCGCTCGAAGGCCAGTTCGTCTTCGTACGAGGGCGAACGACCGCAGAAGTCCAACATGACCTTGCGGTAGGCAAAACGTTCGTCGTACGCACACACGTCCCAGCTCCGGCCAGGTCCGGGAACTCCACCGCAGGCGCTGCTCGCGGGCACGCTTTGTCGATCCGCCGGGTTCGAGCCAGCGCGAAGCTCGGCAACATTGGCGACCCCGTCCCCATCGGCATCCGCGGCTTCGGCGGCGCGCAAGGCGGCCGGCAGCGCCTCGGCGTAGGCGGTATCGGACAAAGGCCTCGGCGCGCCAGGGGCCAGAAACGGCTCCAACGATTGCCCGAACAGGTTCCTCGCCGGCGGTGTCGTATGGCACGTGGCGCACGAGACTTCACCGCCAGCGCACGCCGGGGCGTCGGGGTACACCTGGCAGAAGATCTTCGGTCCTTGGGGCTTCGCGTGCGCGACCGACGAAACAAGGACAAGCGCAATCGCAGCGCCCAGGCGACGTGACATGCTCACCATAGAAGCAAGGTACGCTCCACGCGCTTCACACCACAATCGCCTTGTTTTCCAAGTGCAATTCGGGTGGGACGCAGGACGCCCGGCGTTCCAGTGGACACATCGACGTCCGGGTCGCCCATGGCTGCGCCCCGTCACGATCACTGCACATCTGGCGTCGGCCCCGCACGAGCGGTGATGCCGACAACGCGCACCAGCCCACGGGCATGCGCGGCCGGTTGCCCTCAGGCCCCGGTGCAGCCGGAGCGTAGTTTCGTCGCCGAGCTGCAAATCCAACGGGGTTTGACTGGATTTCTGTGACAGCGCACGACCAGCGCGCGTTGGCCTCGAATGTGCACACACGTCAGTCGTTCGGCGACACGCCCGCCGAGACCCCTGGAGGATTTGTCATGAACCTTTCTCGTCTGATGTTTGCAGCCATCGCGGCCTCGGGACTCGTCGGGGGTCTCGTTGCTTGTGGAGACGAAGGGGCCAAAGACAGCGCCAAGGTGCGCCTTGGCACCTCGACCGACGCGCTCACCAAAGCGAGCGTCTCCATCAAGGTCATGGGCAAGGACAACGCGAGCATGGGCACATGCTCTGGCATCGTGATCGCCCCGCGCCTGGTGCTCACCGCCGCCCATTGCGTATCGGGCAAGGGCAAGTGGGAAATCGAGGCCTTCGGGTCCAAAGAGAAGGTGCTCGCGGACCAGGCCGAGACCTTCGACTGGACCCCCACGGCGGGCTGCGACGACGACTCCAAGCACGACGTGGCCGTGATCCACACCGCCGCGGACATCGCGCTGGACGTGTACCCCACCATCGCCGCGCGGGTCCAAGCCGACGGCTCGCCCATCAAGCGCTTCATGCGCCCGAGCGGCAACGCAGACTTCAAGGCAGTGTCCGGGCGCGTGTACCAAGCTCGCAACAAGAGCACGGGCTACCTGGTGGCGGCAGACCGCAGCGAGGCGCGCGACACGGGCGGCGCAGTTGTCGACGCCAAGGGCAACATCATCGGCGTGGTCTCCGGCCGCGGCATCAAGACGGGCCTGCTGCATGTCTCACGTGTGGACGCGCTACCCGGCTGGCTGCAGAAGAAGCTGACCTGCGCCGCCAAAGAGTCCGGACGCGAACTCGCCTCGGGCTCCCTCGGCTTGCTATGCAAAGGCAAAGGCAGCACCAGCAAGGGCTGCGAGAAAGACCCGGGCGGAACCACCAGCAGCACCAGCTCCGGCGGCAACGGGAGCTCCGGAGCCAGCTCGTCGAGCGGCAAGCCGGGCGGTTCTTCGGGAAGCTCTGGCGACGACGGCTCGAGCGGCAAGCCGGGCGGCTCCTCGGGTGACCCGGGCGGCAGCAACTGCGGCGGCGGCATCCCGAGCGGCAATGGCTCGCCCCCTGGCGGCGGCGACGATAGCGGCCCCGGCGACAACAGCGGCGCAGGTGACGTGCCCGGTTCGCAGCCCAACGACGGCAGCAGTGGCAGCACCTCGGGTGGCGCTGGCAGCTCGGGCGATCCCGGCAGCTCCGGTGACCCGGGAAGCTCGGGCAGCTCGGGCAAGCCTGGCAGCTCGGGTAGCTCCGGCAGCTCCGGCAGCTCGGGTAGCTCGGGTAGCTCGGGTAGCTCCGGCAGCTCGGGTAGCTCCGGCAGCTCGGGTAGCTCCGGCAGCTCGGGTAGCTCCGGCAGCTCGGGTAGCTCGGGTAGCTCGGGTAGCTCGGGTAGCTCGGGTCAGACTGACGGCTCCGGCGGCAAATGCGACGAAGTCGGCACGGGCTGCCCCGACGATGGGAAGCTCGACGACGGGCAGGTCAACGATGGAAGCAACGAAGACCCCGTCTACGGAGCGCCCGCATCCAACGAGTGCGAGCCCGAAGCTCCGGCCGGCCCGGTGCTGAAGTAATCATCAGCAGGAACCACAGACGTTCGAACGCGCGCAGTGAGCCTCGGCTCCTTCGCGCGTTCGTGCTTTGTGCGACGAGCGAAGTGGATCCGCTAACCCACGAACGTGTCGTCTAGTGCACCGACTTGCCGCAACGCTTCGTACAAGCCAATGGACACCGCGTTGGCAAGATTGAGCGAACGCACGGCGCCCAGGGTGGGAATGCTCAGCGTGGTGTCGGGGTGCATGGCCAAGATCTCCTCGGAGAGGCCAACGCTCTCTTTGCCAAACACGAGTGCGTCGCCCGGTCGAAAGCCAGCCTTGGTGTAGTTGCGGGCGGCGATGGCGCTGAATGCGAAGACACGCCCCTCGGGAGACTCGGCACGAAACGCGTGCAGGAAGTGCGCGTAATCTACATGTGTGCGCACGTCGACCAGGTGCCAGTAGTCGAGGCCGGCCCGACGAACGGCGTGATCGTCGATGCGAAAGCCGAGACGGCCGACCAAGTGCAACGGCGCGCGCGTCGCGCCACAAAGCCTCGCGATGTTGCCCGTGTTGGGTGGGATCTCGGGCTCGACGAGCACGACATGGAATGGAGCTTCTAGCGGTGTGGCGCGAAGGCGCGGGGTGTCGTTGTTGGTGCGCGGCACGGCGGATGGCCTTTTGGCACTGATCCGCGGCGTGCGCTACATTGTTCGGAGATGCGTTTCTCTTCCGCTTGGCTGTCGGTTGCCGGTGTTGCTTGCGTGGTCTGGGCCTGCGGAGGCGCCACGAGTTCCGACATCGTGGCGGGCGACCCCGGCGCGGCTGCATCGAGCAGTTCGGGCACCAGCGGTACCTCGGGCACCAGCGGCACCTCAGGCACCAGCGGCACCTCGGGCACCAGCGGCACCAGCGGTACCTCGGGAACGAGCGGCGCATCCGGCACTGTCGAGGATGCAGGCCCGACGCCAGATCCGGACCCTGGCGTCGACGCCGGCCCCGCCACTTGCAAAGTCGGCTCGAACACCTGCGCCAAAGGCGAGTACTGCATGGCGACCGGTTGTGGCGTCGGTACGTGCGCGCCACGCGGGAACAACCAGACAGCGGACTACGATCCCGTCTGCGGTTGCGACAACATCACGTACTGGAACGCCAGCGTGGCTGCCTCGGTGGGCGTGTCCGTGTCCCGCGCTGGCGCGTGCACCACGGGTGCCGTGACGTGCCCCCAAGGCACCTGCCCCAGCGCCGCCGATGGGACGCAACGTTCGTGCGCGAACCTCAAGGCGAGCGTCGGAAGCTGCGCCGCGAGCAACAACACCCGCCTGTGCTGGGTACTGCCCAGCGCATGTCCCAACAAACCCCGGGTACGCACCTGCCTAGGGGGCCAATGCCGCAGCGCTTGCGAAACGCTGCGTAGTGGAACTGCCGTCTACGAAGACGACAACTGCAATTGAGCCGAGCTGGCTCGCCCAGACCTTTGCGCTCGCCGCAGAACCTGCGCCCGATCAGCTTGACGGCCCGGCGACCGGCGACATAGCCTGGCCGCGGCTGACATTTCCGTTGGCTTTCCGGAGGTTTTGGTGGGTTTGCGCAATCGCTTCCTGGGGGCTCTCGCTGCGAGTGCACTGGCCCTCGCGACCAGCCACCCGGCACGCGCCGGCAGCATGGACCCGACCCCCGAGCGCCTCGTGTTGCAGCCTCCGGGTATGCCCGCGGGGCAAACATGCCAAGGCATCGCCCAAGACCCGGAGGCCGCCGTGCGCGCCGGCCTGCGCCCCAACGACTTCGCGTGCCGCGCCAACAACCTGGCGTTCCGAAACTTTGCGTCCGAACTGGGCGCGGCCATCGCGCCCACGGCGTTCTACCCGGCACGCTCCACGGGCATCGGCGGTCTTTCGCTCTCGCTCGAGATGAACTTCACCACGGTGAACGCCAACGGCGAGGTGCAAAACCCCGATGGCAGCCGCACGGGGTACTTTCGTGCGGGCACCCGCGGCAAACAAGACCCAAGCACCAAACGCTTCGGCGCCCAGAACGACAGCCCCGATTCGCTCATTCAGTTGTATTCGCTCAAGGTCCGCAAGGGCTTGCCGCTGGGCTTCGAGCTCATCGGGGCGTTTGGGTACCTGGGAGGCACGTCGCTGTGGGTGGGTGGCGGCGACGTTCGATGGTCGCTGCTCGAAGGCTTTCGCAAAGGCACCTTCGGTTACCTGCCCGATGTCTCTGTCGGAGGCGGAGTGCGCACACTGGCCGGCAGCCCGCGCATGTACCTGACGGTGGCATCCGTGGACGTCAAGCTCTCGAAGCCCTTCACGCTGGCCGACAGCTCTCAGCTGGTGCCCACCCTCGGGTACCAACGTCTGTTCATGTTCGCAGACACCAACATCGTCGATCTGACGCCCAATACCGACGCGCTCAACCAGTGCGGGTACACCGGCAACAACCCCGAGACGGGGTCCCCGGTGTGCAGCAACAAGCTATCGAACGGCACCGACAACAACAGCGACTACGGCAACAACACCACCTTCGAAAGCGCGCGCCTGCACCGCCACCGCGGCATGTTCGGTCTGCACTACCGCTACGAATACCTGAGCGTGGGCACCCAAGCGACCTTCGACCTCACGAACCCCAACAGCGAAGACGCTTCGCTCGTGGGCGGACGACAGTGGACATTTTCCTTCGAACTCGGCGCACACCTCTAGTCGCGCCCGCCCAGCGCGGGGCTTTGCTGCTCGGCCTCGGGGCCTGCTTGCTCGCGGCCATGGCTTGCGGCAACGACATGGCGCCCGTCGGCGTTTCGCATGGGGGCGCCCGCTCGTCGTCGTCGGCCCCAAGCGCACGCAGCACGGCGCCCGATGTGCCTTCGCCAATCCCCGCAGACTATCGCAGCACCATGGTCCGTCTCTTCGAGGCCAAGCCCTCCGAAGGCCACGGCGCGTACCGCTTCGACACCGAGGTGTTTGCCAACAAGATCGCTCTCGAATCGACGGCGGGCCCGTACCCGGACGGCGCGGTCTTCGTGGCGGCGCACCGCGAAGGCGACGCCGAAGGCCCCACTATGATGATGAAAAAAGAAGGCGGCGCTTGGCGCTTCTTCAGCGTGCATGCCTCGCGTGCGGTGGCGAGCGAGGAGTCCCTCGGCGCGTGTCGCATGTGCCACGAAGAAGCCGCACGAGATCTGGTGTTTCGGCGCGCAAGCCCCCAAGCACCCAAGGCAGCGGAGCCTACAAAATAACCGCGAGGCACACCGCGACCACCACCGAGGTGGCCACCATGGTGGCGACGGCCGCCCCCAAGTACGAGAACCGAAGCGCCGCTTGCGCCGAGTCTCCCTCGAGGCGGTACGTGCCTCGCAGGAACGCGCGGGTGGCCCGGGTGGGTAGCCCCGGTGTGGCGGCCACCACACCACGCAGCTCGGCAAAGCCCCCAGATGCGAGCGCCAACATTGCCCCGAGCGGCGTCATGGCAAGGTCCCAACCAGCAGAGTAGAGGCCAAAGCGGAGCGCACGCGTCAGGCGAAACGGAGCGCCATTGCGCGACGCCCCCCACCCGACGCCGAGCCCATGCACCACGTGCGCAAGCACGAGCAGCAGCGACACCAATGGCCACCCTACGGCGACGAACCGAACCAACGCGGCACGCGCATCGGGTGAGGCTTGCAGCTCTTCGATGAACCCGGGGAACAACACGACGAACATCGGCAGAAACGTGGCGAGAATGCTGCCCACCGCCAACAGCTCTGCAGCGATCGCAAAACGCAGCGCCGCCGGCACCGGACCATCGGGCAACACTTCGAAGAAAGCCGTTGCATCGCGTGTACTGTGCAACGCCGTGGGCCAGAGCCGGGCCAGGAACCCGAGATGCGTGCGCTCCCACGCCACGATGCTGACGATGCCCGACCGCGAGCGTTCGTCGACACACCCGAGGCAGTCGGCCTGACCACAGCTCGCGCACACGACCGCGGCAGGCACATCCTGTAGATCCGTCTCGGCCATGACCGACGACGGCAGAGGTTCGGGCGGCGCGGACGTAGGGCGCGCCACTTCCGTCGCCGCGTTGCTTCGCGTCGCGAAAATCCCCGAGTCGAATGCCTTCTTGGGCGCTCCCATGCGCGTACCTAAGGATGCGCCAACTCCGAGCCCGGCGCCAGGTGTGGCACGCTTCGCGCGCGACGGACGCTAGCTAGCTAGACTAGTGTAAGGTTTGCCCGTGGGCGCTGCCACGACGGACACGGATGTCGTCGACGCGCCCGCCGAGACGCGTCGACAAGGCAATGCCGATGGCTGACAGGATGAGCGTGCCCCATACGGGCCAGCCGAAGGCAAAGTGCACCTTGATGCCGGCCATGCTGCGCGGCGGAAAGGCCATGAGGATGGTCACAGCAACCGCCGGGACAGCGCTGAGGAACGCCGCTGCCACCCGCGCGCCGCGCATCTTGATGATGTTCCGGCGGCTCAAGACGGTGGGGATGAGGACGAGCCAGGCTGAGCCCGCGGCCCACATCCAGAACAGTCGACCGCGCGCCAGATCGAGCGCGCTGCGGCTGTCGGCGTAGGGAAAGGTAAGGTGAATCCAGGGCAGCACGAAGAGCGCGAGGCCACAGAGGGCGACCGCCACAAGCGGCCCACGGGCCCGGCCGAGATAGGTCCACGGCAACAGCTCGAGCTCGGGCGCCGGGGGTGCACCGTCCTCGGCGCGCCCTTCGTCGGACAAAGCGAGCGTCTCGAATGGACGCAACGCCACGCCACACACCGGGCAATCGGTGCGCTCGCCCTGCTCGAACATCTCCCGACAAAACGGGCACGAAAGAAGCGCCACAGCGCGATGATACGCGCCTTTGCGCGGGAACTGAACGGATGCCAAGAAGACCTCGCCGTTTGGGTGCAAACACAGGGACATCGAACATGCGCCAAGGTTCCCCGCGGCGGCCGCCGGGCGGGGCGAGGCGAGAACGCGGATGCCAGACGACACCGTGTGGTGGCCAGCAGAAGGGCGAGGCCTTGCATCCGTGGGTCGTGTTGGGTTGTGAGTCGCGGCTTCCATGTGGCACATTGTGGACATGCCGGTGCGACCACAACGACTCGACGAAACGCTGGTGACGCGCTGGGCCGACGACCACGGCTGGACGTTTGCAAACGCCGCGCTGACGAAGTCGTTCGCCGGCCAAAGCTACAGCGCCGGCGTGGCCTTCGTCGTGCGGGTGGCCATGGCGGCCGAGGCCAAGGATCATCACCCGGACATCGAACTCACCTATGGCAAGGTCGCCCTGCGCTGGACGACCCACGATCAGGGAGGCGTCACGCAGCTGGACCTGGATCTAGCCGCCGCGTGCGATGCCATGGCGCCGCCCCCATGAAGAAAGAAGACCTGGAGTCTCCTCGCCTCGCGCTACGACAGGCCCTCTCCGCGTTGGTGGGGGATGGCGACATTCCGCGTTTGGCCGAGGCCCTGACGCACCCCAGTTTTGCCAACGAAACGCCCGTGGCCGACAACCAGCGCCTCGAGTTTCTGGGTGACGCCGTGCTCGGCCTCTGCGTCAGCGAGCTCCTGAGCGAGATGTTCCCCGCCGCCGACGAGGGGGAGCTCACCAGACTGCGGGCTGCATTGGTCAACGCCGACGCCCTGGCGCGCTGGGCCCGCACCATCGACCTGGGCGCGAGCATCGCCTTGGGTCGCGGCGCCCGCGCCGGCACCGAGCGCGCCCAGACCAACGTCCTCGCCGACGCCGTCGAGGCACTGGTCGCAAGCGTCTACTTGGCCCACGGCCTTGCGGGCGCCAGACGTCTGGCCCAAGTCATCATGGCCGAGTCGCTGGCGGAGGCCACCTCCAGCGGTGCTCGCGACCCCAAGAGTCAGCTTCAGGAGCTGGTGCAAGCCCAGGGCGCAGCGGCGCCAGTGTACCGCGTCGTGTCCTCGCGTGGCCCCGAACACGCACCAACCTTCGTGGTCGAGGTGCTCGTGTCCGGAGAAGTCGCCGGTAGCGGCGAGGGCCCATCCAAACGCGTTGCCGAGCGCGCTGCCGCCCAATCGGCGCTGCGCAATGCCGACGCCGCTCGCGCGGATGCGTCGAAGTCAGACGAGCCGGCCCCTTAGGCCGCAG
>JBIKNA010000546.1:0-4485 GCA_044358965.1 Polyangiaceae bacterium | reverse complement strand
ACGTGCCCGTCGACTCCATCACCACCGCGGGCTCTTGACCGGCCTCACCCAGAAGCGACACCTGCGAAAGGAAGAGTCCCGTCTGCCGCGGATGCTCGAACTTCACAAGCTTCACCACCTCTCCGGTCACCGTCGCGATGGCCGCAACGAACTTCGTCTTGGCCACGTCGATCGCCACGATGCTGCCCGTCGCCAGCTGCGGCACGAGCTGCCTTGCATCAAACGTCTCGACATCTGCCGCGCTGTAACTACGCTTCGTTTTCATCCGGGATGACCTCCTTCAAAGCTCAAGGGCACAACCTTGATTCGAGGCATCCCGGATACCTTCTTTCCGACCGTGCGGCCCGCACGACGTGCCGCGCCCGCCGCGCCGAACTCGAAGCAAACCCGAAAGCCCTTCCGGCTTTCCACGGCCCGCTTCGCTCCGCCTTCACCCAAACCGACCGTCACCACCATCTCGAAGTGCAGCCTGCTACAGCTGACTACGCACTCAGCTGCGCCTTGTCCACGGTACCTTCCGTCACCTTGTCGCTCACCACCGGGACCGTCACGTCCGCAGCCGGTTTGCTCTTCAAGCGAACGGTGAACGTCACCTTGCCGCCCTGCTCGGTGGTCCTGGTGCTGGACGGCGCCGAGATGGTCAGCCCGGGGGTGTCGTTGTCGATGTTCGTCAGGGAGATGTCCGCCGGCTTCTTGCCCTCGTAGCCCTTGTCTTGCGACGTCACCGCACCGAAGACCACCTTGTACGCAACGTCGCCGTCGACAACACCGTCGTCCTTGCCGGTCACAACAACAACTCGTGGCGTGCTGAAGTCTGCCGGCGTGAAGGTCAGCGTCGCGGTGTCGAGTGACGCTTCGTTCGCTTTGTCCACGGACAGCGTAATGGTCACGTCCGCGGTGGGCTTGCTGGCCAGCAACACAGAGAACGCGGTGCTGCCCAGGTCTTCGCTGGTCGTCGCCTTGCTGGGCGTGCTCACAACAATGGCGGGCGCGACCACGGTGCCAGACGACGAGCTGGAACTCGAAGAACTGGTGGAGCTGCTGGACGCAAAATCGCCGCACGCAATCAGCGTTTCAACACACGACACGAGAGCACCAGCGACTAGCAAGTATCGTTTCACACGTTCCTCCCCAGGCATCGCGTCGAAGCGACGGGATCGCGAGAGCGCTCGCAAGGCTCGCCCCCCGTGCCGCCGGGTGTCAATCGCAACGTCGACCTGCTAGCTGACTACGCTCCATTGCATGACTCGATTGTCATGGCGCTGCCGGCGGGAGACCTCGTGTGGGCGGAATTTTTCGCTTGGTACGCGCATTGCTACGTCAACGGTGCATGACCATGCTGCAGAAGTCGCTCGGTGTGACGGCGTTGATGATGGGCCTCGTGGGATCGCTGGCGGCCTGCGCAGGCGCCGTCGACGACCACGGCTGCGGGTTCGGAGGTTGCGGGCGGAGCCCCGATGAGTCCATGCCCACCACGCCGGCGCCTTCGCCGGCACCCGATCCGGTGCAATCGCCCCCGAGCGGCGGAAAGAAAACATCGGACGTCACCGCAGAGGACTGCCCAGCGCCCTATCACGTGGCGACCGACGACGCGCGTTGCGTCTGGTCATGCTCGATCGGGACGCATCCCGATCCGTCCGGCGGCATCGAGTGCGTCTGCCAAGACGGCCTGGCAGAGGTCGACTCCGACAATTTCGGCCGGCGCGTCTGCAAGTAGGGAGAGTCAGCTGGGGAAGTTCGCGCGGGCACCAGAAACGCCGTGTACTCCCAGGGCAGCAGCTCCGCGGACGGCACACCGGGAAACAGCTTGCGGGCGTCTCGTTCCGACTTGTTCGCGGGAAGTGGCTCTCCGTTCATGTTGGGGCCCGACCAGGCCTACATTGGCGTGGGCGGGCGACTGTAGGCCCCTACCAAACGCTGGTCACCGCGGGGGCGCGGGGGGCAAACGCCAGAGCTCCGAGACGTCGCCCTGATGCCACGTCGGTCCACGCGTCCCCCAGGGACGCTGCAAGGGACGCAGCTCAGCGGGGCAACCGGCGCCAGCAACCGCCTAGCGCCAAAGAAGTGCCTGGTGGGCGGCAACGTGAGCTCTGGGGATTTGGTTTTGCCCTGGCGCGGCACTCGTGGTGGCCTAGGGGCGGCATGGCCACCATAGGGCGTCACCTCGTGATGTTTGCTGCGACGCTGGGCTTGCTCGCGTGTCGCGATGCAACGCAAGCCACAGTTGTGTTGCGCACGAATGTTCCCTTCGCCACCGGAGCCAACGTGGCGGTGTGGGCGAGTGGGTCGGGGCGATTGGGCGAGCCTGTGGTGCAGAGCGAAGAGCCGTGGCTGCAGGATGGCGAGATCGGCGACGTCGTTGTGGTGCCCGAGGGGGCCAAAGATGGGCCGCTGCAGGTTCGCGTGGCCATGGGGCTCGGAGGCAAGCAGGCGCGGCAGTGCACCGACGATGCCGGGGAGCGCTGCATCATCGCAAGGCGGCGGCTTTCGTTTCTGCCATCGAAGAAGCTGCGGGTCCCCATCGTGATGTACCTCGCCTGCCAGGGCGTCGTGTGCGATCCGAACTCGACGTGCAATCACTTGGGGCGCTGCGTGCCTGCCGATGTAGACCCCAACGCGTGCGCTGCGCCAGATGGATGCGATCTGCCTGGCACGCCGCCATTCGACCCACGGGCGCCGGCCCAAGACGCAGGTGCCGATGCGCCGCTGCCAGATGCGGGCGTCGCAGATGCAGATGCTGGCCCGCCCGGCCCGCCGGCGGTCGTCAGTCTTGCGTCGGGCGTCACGCACGCGTGTGCCGCGCTCTCTACGGGCAAGGTGAAGTGTTGGGGATCGGGCCGTGAGGCCCAGCTCGGTGTTGGTGAGGCCATCTTCACCCAAGTCTTTGGCGATGAGCCGGGCGAAACGGCCGCGACGGCGCCGCTGCTGCCCTTGCCGCCAGGTCGAACGGTGCAGCAGTTACTGGTCTTGTCCACTGGGTTCTGCGCGCTGCTGGATGGCGGAGATGTGTACTGCGATGGCGACAATTTTGGCGGCATCCTTGGTCGAAGCAATGGAGCCAGTCGCTTTGTGGACCTTGGGCCCGGCGAGAAGGCGGCGCAAATCGACGGCTATCAGGAGATCTGCGCACGCCTGGTGTCGGGCCGCGTCAAGTGCTGGGGCTTCGGCGGCAGCTTGGGGCTCGGCGATAGCGAGACGCGTGGCGACGAGCTCGGCGAAATGGGCGCAGCGTTGCCGTACGTCGATCTTGGAACCGGCGCGCTGGCCTCGAGCATTGGTGTCGGTATCGGCTCCGTCGCGTGTGCCTCGCTCACCGATGGTCGGGTCAAGTGCTGGGGGGCTGCCAGCGCGCAGGGCACCATGGGCATGGGGGATGCCATCTCTCGCGGAGATACGCCCGGCAGCATGGGCGACAACCTGCCCGCTGTGGATCTCGCGGGCGTGAACGTCAGCAAGGTGAGCGTCGCGTCGCATGCCTGCGCGCTGACCGCAAACGGCCAAGTCAAGTGTTGGGGCGAGAACGAGGACGGGCAGCTTGGCCTTGGTGACACCAACAAGCGCGGTGCCGCGGCGAACCAAATGGGCGCAGCGCTGCCGTTCGTCGACTTCGGGCCCGCGCTTGTGGCCACGGACATTGTGACCGCGGGGGCACACACCTGCGTGCGGCTGAACACTGGAGCCCTGAAGTGTTGGGGAGGCCCCGGCGCAACCGTTGGCCTCGGCGACGCAACGCCGCGGGGAAGGGCACCCGGTGAGATGGGGGCCAACTTGCCCGTCGTCGACCTTGGCGCGGGCGAGACGAGCAATGGCATGGCGCAGGGGCTTGGTGGCCACATGTGCACCTTGCTGACCGCCGGCGGCATGAAGTGTTGGGGCCCCACGGCCAGTCCATTGGGCTTTGGGGATCTCTTGTCGCGCGGTGGTGATCCGGGCACCGTTGGTGATTCGTTGCCGCGGACACCCTTGGGGGCAGGCGTTCCCTCGCGCTTGTTCCGCGGGCCGGGGGCGACCTGCGCGGCCCTCACCACGGGCGACGTGCGGTGTTGGGGCAGTCTTGCCTGGATGTTCAACGTTGCGCGCGGGCACGAAGCCGCCTCGGTGGGCGCGGGACTTGCCGATGTGGCCCTGGGCAACGGGTTCTTCGCGGAAGAGGTTGCAGCGGGGACTTTTTTCTCGTGCGCACGTTCCAGCGATGGTCTCGTGAAATGTTGGGGCAGCGCGACCCAGGGCGCCCTTGGCTCGGGCTCCGACAGCGTCATCGGCGACGCGCCCAAAACCATGGGCGATGCGCTCTTGCCGGTGGACCTTGGCACGGGGGTACGCGCGGCACAAATCGTCGCCGGGGACCGGCATGCCTGCGTGCGAACGCAGGATGGTCGGGTCAAATGCTGGGGCACGCGCGGCACATGTCTCGGTCTGGGCGATGGGCAACCCCGGGGCACCGCGCCGGGACAAATGGGCGACGCCTTGCCCTTCGTTGATCTT
>JBIKNA010000154.1:0-14819 GCA_044358965.1 Polyangiaceae bacterium | reverse complement strand
GGCTCCAGCGCGTCGCCGAGAAAGTCAGCGGCGCCTGGGTCACCCACGCGTGGATCAAGCAGAGCATTCTGCTCTACTTCGCCCTGCGCCCCATGGAGGCCTCCGATGCTGGCCCCATGCACTTCCACGACAAGATCCCCGTCAAGAGCCGCTTGGCCGATCAGAAGGTCCGCGTGGTTCCGCCTGGTGTCATCCGCTACGGCGCGCACTGCGAGCCGGGCGTCATCGTCATGCCGGGCTACGTCAACATCGGTGCCCGCGTAGGCGCGGGCACCATGGTCGACACCTGGGCAACCGTTGGGTCCTGCGCGCAGATCGGCCGCGATTGCCACCTGTCCGGTGGCGTGGGCATCGGCGGGGTGCTCGAGCCCCCGGGCGCGCAGCCGGTCATCATCGAAGACGGCGTTTTTGTGGGGTCCCGGGCCATCGTGGTCGAGGGCACCATCGTCGAAGAAGAGTGCGTCCTGGGCGCCGGCGTTGTGCTCACCGCGTCCACTGCCATTGTCGACGTGACGGGCCCGGAGCCGGTCGAGTACCGCGGCCGCGTGCCCGCCCGCTCCGTGGTGATCCCCGGCACGCGCCCCAAGAAGTTCCCCGCTGGCGAGTACGGCGTGCCCTGCGCGCTGATCATTGGCCAGCGCTCCGCGGCCACGGACAAGAAGGTGAGCCTGAACGCGGCCCTTCGGGATTTTGGAGTGAGCGTATGAGTCGGCCTGTTGCCCAGACATCCATGGAGGTCCGCTCGCCGGCCACCGTCTCCCTCGACCAGACGCTGCTCTGGCTCTGCGGCATCGATTCCCCCATCGGCGAAGAGGCCGCCCTGTGTGACGCCGTGCAAGCCCGCATGGCCAAGCTTCCACTGGCGGCGCCCATTCGCCGCTACGGCAACTCCATCGTGGTGCCCCTCAGCCGCGCCGGCGACGGGCGTCCGCACGTGGCGTTGGTGGGGCACCTCGACACGGTGCGCACGGAGAACGGCCCGGCCCGTGCCGAGGGCAGTCGCATCTTTGGTGCGGGTGCCAGCGACATGAAGAGCGGTCTCGCCGTCATGATCGTGCTCGCCGAGAACCTCGGACCTCTCACCAGCATGGACGTGACCCTCGTGTTCTACGCACGAGAAGAAGGCCCCTTTGCCGAGAACGAGCTTGGGCCGGTGCTCGAGCAGGACCCGGAGCTCCGCAAGGTGGATCTCGCGGTGTGCCTCGAACCGTCCGACAACAAGCTGCACCTCGGGTGCATGGGTTCGCTGCACGCAACGCTCACGTTCCAGGGCAAGACCGCTCATAGCGCGCGCCCGTGGGAGGGCGACAATGCCGTTTACAAGGCCGGCGCGCTCATCGCCGAGCTCGCGGCCAAGAAGCCCCAAGAAGACGTCATCGACGGGCTCACGTACCGCAGCGTCATGACCATCACGAAGGCGTCCGACGGCGGTCGGGGTCGCAACATCGTGCCCGACACCTTCGTCATCAACCTGAACCATCGCTTCACGCCGCGCACCACCATCGAGCAGGCCAAGCGCGCCGTGCTGGACTTCGTGGCCGACCGCGCCAAGGTCGAGTTCACCGACGAGAGCCCGGCGGCCATGCCCAACCGAAGCCACCCGCTGGTCGAGCGTTTGATCGCCGCAGGGGTGCGCACCGTAGACCCAAAGCAGGCCTGGACCGATGTCGGGCGCCTGTCGCAGATGGGCATTGCGGCGGTCAACTTTGGCCCTGGCGAGAACGCCCAAGCGCACCAGAAAAACGAGTCTACGGAGACCACCCTCGTGCACGAGGGATATGCCATCATGCGCCGCTGGCTCATGTCGTTGGCGGCCACCTAGGCGCGCGACGAGGCCCGCGCAGTGTGCGCGGCCAAGAGCTGTACGAAGGTCGGGAGGAAGTGATGCAGAAGATCGGGCGTTCGGTGTTGGTGGCTGCGTTGTCTTTGCAAATCGCGGCGGGGTGCAAGTTCCTCAAGAAGCCCGGCGCCGAAGACGCGGGGCCCGCCGTGGCCGCCGAAGACGCTGCGGTGACCGCCGCACCGGCGGACGACGCCGCGGTGGCAGCCCCGGTCGCGACGGACACGACCTCTGGCGGCCCGGCGGCCGTGGCCACGCAGGAGAAGGCGGCCAACGAAGACGACGTCGCGCGGTTCTCCAACGAGAGCAAGCTCGACCACGTGGCTGCCACGGTGCTTGCGCCGATGGCCAACGTGCGTATCTCGCCGCCCTTCGGCACCATCTTCACCACCCTCAAGAAGGGCACGGAGCTCAAGCAGATCGCCCAGCGCGACAAATACTTCCTGGTCACCTTCCAAGACCCGAAGGATGCCTCGCGAAAGCTCATGGGCTGGACCCACCAAGATGCCTTTACGGCGCAAGCCGTGGCAGACGCCGGCGTCAATCAGCTCAGCATCACCTGCACGGCCAACCAGCAGCCGCTCATCTCGGACAATGCCATGTTCTGCGGCATCGTCTGCAAGACGGACAAAGAGTGCCCGGTGAACCACGCCTGCAAAGGCAGTGCGCTCCTGCTCGGCAAAGACAAGAAGACCTCGCAGGTGCAGACATGCGCCGCGGTGCACGTGCCCACAGTGACCGACGCGGGCGCTCCGGCGGCCAAGGCCGATGCCGCCGCGCCCGCAGCTGACGCCGGGGCTCCGGCCGCGACCGGAGGCAACGAGGTCAAGCCCAACGGCTCCACCTGCCCAGCGAACTACCTGCTCGTTGCCCGGGATGGCATGTGCCACAAGCAGTGCTCAAGTGGGGTGAACTCCGTTGCCTCCTGCGGCAGCGACCGCTGCACCAACAAGTGCGGAACAGCGCAGCCGATTTGCGCCAAAGCCACGCTCTGCCCGTAACACCCGCGCGCCCTTGCGGCGACGCCTGCCTACGACTGCCCACATCCTGGTGTGTTCCCGCGCACGCCAGCCATGTGGGCAGCCGTGCTTTTCCCCTTGAATGCAGGGCGTGATGTTACGTTTGTCTTTGGTGCACAAGGCGCTCGCTGCAGACTTCCTGCGGCGGACAGGAGCTCCCCGATCTTCGCATGCCGTGGCCGCGCGCAGGACTCCCAGTGACCCCGAGTCGATCCCGTTCGCTTCGTCGCTTGGCCGCGTTTGCGCTTTGCCTGTTGTGCGCCGTTGGCGGTGAGCGCGAAGCGCCCGCAGATGAGCCCGGCCGTCAGGAGTTGTTCGATGCGTCGGACTTTCGCTTGCGGGTGAGCGCCGCCCTCGTGCTCGGGCGTACGAAGCCTGCGGGCGCTCGAGCCGATCTCGAAAAGGCACTCGGCGATGCGCATCCTGCGGTGCGCATTGCTGCGGCCGGTGCGCTCGTGTCTTTGGGCGACGCCGCTGCAGCACCGGCGCTCGACCGGGCTGCGGCCAAAGAAGGCGCCCTTAGTGTCAAGACCAGGTTCCAGGAGTGTGCAGCGCAACTCCGTCGCGGGCCATCGGCGGGCGCTCCCGGGGCGGCGCCGCCCAGCCTCGATGGCAAACGCTTTGTGCTCGAACTTGGCACCATGCGCAACAACACGCCCATCCGCGGCGACCAGATGAACCAGGTCCTGCGGGATTCGGCGCGGTCCCACGCTGGTCGCATTCGTGGCGCCTTCGTGCTCGATGCCCACGACGCCCAGCTCATCAGTCGCGCCGGCGAGAAGAAGATTCCCGTGCTGCTCATCGACGGGCAGCTCAGCCGTTTGTCGCAAACGCAGCGCCCGGATGGCACCGTGACGCTATCGGCCCAGGTCGAATTCAGTCTGCGGCGCATTCCTGAGCAGGTGCTCCGCGGCACCTTGTCCGGGGGCGCCTCGGCGCAGGACAGCGTGCGCGTGCTCGGCAACCAGGCCCGACTCAACGAACTGCAAAAACAGGTCATCGAAGGTGCCGTCGAGAGCGCCATGCGAAATGCCGATGGCGGCCTCGCCATGGCCGCCTCCAAATAGTTCGAGCGCTTGCCGGGAGCGGTGGCTTGCGCCGGGGCGTTTGGGTTTGCCGTGCGGGGCGGCGACCCTACCGACGGGCGCCTGCGGTAACTCTTTTCGTGCCGTCGCCGCACTGAAGTAGGCTTGCGGCGGTGACGTTGCCCCGGGCCCTCTTCGTGTCCAAGCCGCTCGTGCCTCCTTGGCATGATGGCTCCAAGAACCTCGTGCGTGATCTCGCGTGTCACGTGCGCGCCGTGCGGCCAACGGTGCTCGTGCCCCGGGGGGCTGCTGCCCCGGGCCAAGGGATGGACGCCCTGGAGGTGTACCGGACCGGTGGCCGCTTTGCGCCGGGCCTCGCGGCCAACGCACGGGTGTTGCTCGCACTGGCCCGCGGGCGAGCCTACCCCTTGTGGCACTTTGTGTTTGCCCCCAACCCCGCATCCAGTCACTCGGCCCGCGGCATCATCGAGGCGCAGCGCGCGCTCGGCTGGCAAGGCAAGGTCGTACAAACCGTCGCCAGCGCGCCCCGGGACTTCCGCCTGGCTCGCACGCTCATGTTCGGCGATCGCATCGTTGCGTTGAGCGAGTGGATGCGCGGCAGGCTGCTGGGGGCCGGGGTGCAGCGGCTCATCACTGTGATCCCGCCGTGCGTTCCCAAGCCCGACGAGGTCTCTGCCGCGCGGGTCGCGGCGGTGCGCGCAAGCCTTGCCTGTGGCGACCAGGACATCGTGGTCTTCCCCGGCGACTACGAGGTCTCGACGGGCGCCCAGACCTTTGCGGACGCACTGCCCGAGGTGGCCCGGGCGGTTCCCCATGTCTGCTTCGTCTTTGCCTGTCGGCCCAAGACCAAGGCAAGCAGCAGCGCCAAAGAGAGCATCGAGCGCACCGTGGAGCGCGCCGGTCTGCAAGCTCGCGTGCGGCACGTCGGAGAGATCTCCGACATGCACGCGCTGCTGTCGGCCGCGCGCCTCGTGGCGTTTCCCGTGGATGACCTCTACGGCAAGGTCGATGTGCCGCTCGTGCTCATCGAGGCGCTGGCGCTGGGGGTACCCATGATCGTGGCCGAGGGCGGCCCCCTCGAGTCCCTTGGCTCGGCGATCCGGGTGTCGCCACAAGACCCCGAGGCGCTCGCCCGGGCCATTGTGTTGCTCCTTGCGGACCCCGAGCGCCGGGGGCGCGCCATCGCCGATGGAACGGCCCTTTACGAGGCAAAATTCACCCCCGAACGCGTGGCCGCGCGGCACGACGAGCTGTACCAGGCGCTGCTGGCGGAGCGCTGATCCGGGCCCGCTCTTGTGCTAGGACCATGGTCCTGTCCATGAGCAAGCTCGCGTCGGAAGTTCGTCAGTCGTTTCTCTCGTTCTTTGGAGCCCGGGATCACGAGGTGTGCAAAAGCGCCTCGTTGGTGCCGTCCAATGATCCGACGCTGATGTTCACCAATGCCGGCATGGTCCCGTTCAAAGACGTGTTCACCGGCAAGGAAACCCGGGCGCAGCACCGGGCCACGTCCAGCCAGAAGTGCATTCGCATCTCCGGCAAACACAACGACCTCGAGAATGTCGGCGTCACGGCGCGGCACCACACCTTCTTCGAGATGCTCGGCAACTTCAGCTTCGGCGACTACTTCAAAGAAGAAGCCATTGCGTACGCCTGGGAGCTCATCACCAAAGAGTGGCAGATCCCCCAAGATCGCCTGGTGGTCACGGTCTTTGGCGGCGAGAACGGCGTTGCCGCAGACGACGAGGCCCGCGCACTCTGGAAGAAGGTCACCGGCTTCGGCGACGACCTGATCATCGGCATGGGCGCCAAAGACAACTTTTGGGCCATGGGAGACACGGGGCCCTGCGGCCCCTGCACCGAGATCCACTTCTGGAATGGCGACGGCGAGCGGGCGCTCGACAAGTTTCTGGAAGAGCCGCC
Source organism: Polyangiaceae bacterium (assembly GCA_044358965.1). Lineage (GTDB taxonomy): Bacteria > Myxococcota_A > Polyangia > Polyangiales > Polyangiaceae > SXNL01. Next base: position 8,994 of record JBIKNA010000154.1, on the reverse strand, counting down.
CATGGATGGCCGCGGCTGGATGGAGATCTGGAACCTGGTCTTCATGCAGTTCGAACGCAACGCTGGCGTGCTCACCCCGCTGCCCAAGCCCTGCGTCGATACCGGCGCGGGTCTCGAACGCGTGACCAGTGTCCTTCAGGGCAAGACCACCAATTACGATACCGATTTGCTTCGCACGCTGGTCGAGCGCGCCGCCGAGATTTCGGGCAAGCGCTACGGAGGCAGCGGTGCCGACGATGACGTCTCCATGCGCGTCATCGCCGATCATGCGCGCACCACCGCGTTCCTCATTGCCGAGGGCGTGTTCCCCGACAAGGCCGATCGCAACTACGTGCTTCGGCGGGTCATGCGGCGCGCCATTCGTCATGGGCACCGTTTGGGCATCAAGAACCCGTTCCTTCATCAGGTGGCTCTGTCCGTGGTCGACCTCATGGGCGACGCGTACCCGGAGCTCGTCACGCACAAGGCGCTCATCGCCAGCGTGGCCGAGGCCGAAGAGGTGCGGTTCCGCGAGACCATCGAGCGCGGCCTCAAGATCCTCGACGAAGAGATCGACCGGGTGCGCGGGGCTGGCGGCTCGCAGATCACCGGCGCCGCGGCCTTCAAGCTTCACGACACCTACGGCTTCCCGCTCGACCTCACACAGGTCATCGCCCAAGAGCGTTCATTTACCGTCGACGAGGCTGGCTACCAGCAAGCGATGGAGGAGCAAAAGGCTCGCAGCGAGGGCTCCAAGGTGGGCGACGAGGCCGTCGGCGCCGTGTGGCAGTCGCTCGCTGGCGAGCTTTCGGAGTCGTTGCCCAAGGGCGTGCAGTTCCTCGGATACGAGCGCGAAGAAGGGCAGGGCAGCGTGCTCGCCATCGTGCGAGGCGGCGAGCGCATCACCTCTGCGGCAGAGGGCGACACGGTGTCCTTTGTCACCGACAAGACGCCGTTCTACGGCGAATCAGGCGGTCAGATGGGCGACTCCGGTGTCGCCCGAGCCGATGGCGTCTCCTTGCGCGTAGACGACACGCAGAAGCCTGTCGCTGGCCTTTTCGTTCACCACGGGGTCGTTGTCGGCGGCACCCTCAGCGTGGGGCAACAGCTCACCCTCGAGGTCGATCACCTCAAGCGCTCGGCCACGCGTCGCAACCACTCGGCCACGCACCTCTTGCATTGGGCGCTGCGTACGGTGCTTGGGGAGCAGGCCACGCAGAAGGGCTCGCTCGTGGGGCCCGACCGGCTGCGTTTCGACTTCTCGCACGGCAAAGCCGTCAGCGAGCAAGAGCTTCGTCGCATCGAAGACTTGGTCAACGACAAGATCTTGTCGGATGCGCCCGTCGTCACCGAGGTGTTGCCCATCGACAAGGCGCGGCAAAAGGGCGCCGTGGCCATGTTCGGCGAAAAGTACGGCGAGGTTGTTCGCGTCCTCACCATGACCCAAGATTCCGTCGAACTCTGCGGAGGCACGCACGCGCGGGCACTCGGCGAGATCGGTTTGTTCAAGATCTTGTCCGAAGGCGGCGTGGCCGCTGGTGTTCGCCGCATCGAGGCCAGCACCGGGCTCAACGCGCTTGGTTATGTGCGCTCGCTGGAGGGCACGCTCAAGAGCGCGGCGCAACTCGTCAAGTCGGCCCCAGCGGATGTGCCCGAGAAGCTCGAGCGCATGCTGCAGGGGGCCCGCGCGGTAGAAAAAGAGCTCGAAGCGGCCAAGCGCAAGCTCGCCATGGGCGGTGGTGCCGGCGGTGGCGGTGGGGTGCTCGACGCCGCAGACAGCGCAAAGGTACTCTCTGGCGTCAAGGTGCTGGCCACCCGCGTCGATGCGCCGGACCCGGCCATGCTGCGGGAGATGGCCGAGAAGCTTCGCGACAAGCTGGGCGACGGCATCGTGCTCGTGGGCGCGGTGGCTGGGCCCAAGGCGCAGATCGTTCTTGTGGTCTCCAAGAGCCTCACCGACAGGTTCAAGGCCGGCGACCTCATCAAGCCCATCGCCCAAATGCTGGGCGGCTCCGGCGGTGGTCGCCCGGACATGGCGCAGGCGGGCGGACCCGACGTGGCCAAACTCGACGCCGCCCTCGAGAGCCTTTACGGCCTCATCGGCTAGCCCCCGATGGCCCTGGGCCGGCACCCCCCGGAAACCCACCAAGAAAGGGGGGGTTGCATCCCCTCGCAGAATGGGCGACCCTGTGGGGGCTTCGTTTGGGGCAAAGGCCCGATGATGGGTCCTTTTGCCTCGTGATTTCCGAGCCATGGCCGAAACGCAACGCACCGTACCGCCGCCCATCTCGCACGGCACGATCATCAACGATCGCTACGAGATCCGGCAGAGCCTCGGCAAGGGGGGCATGGGCGAGGTGTTCCTTGCGTTCGACCGCACCACGCAACAGCCCGTAGCGCTCAAGATTGTGCGCGAAGAGTCGCGCATGCCCGGCGACGACGAAGCGTTGCGCCAAGAGCTTCTACACGCCCGCAGCGTGTCGAACCCCAACGTCTGCCGGGTCCACGATTTGGCGCCCTCGGGCTACGGGCCCATCTTGGTGATGGAGTACATCACCGGCCAGACGCTCCATACGCACATTCGTCGCAAGAAGGCCCAGGGCGGCTACACCTCCGACGAGTTTCGTCGCATCGCCCAAGAGATCTGTACCGGGGTCGCGGCCATTCATGCCCAGGGCCTCGTGCACGGCGACCTCAAGCCGGGCAACGTCATGGTGACCACCAACGCCGATGGTTCCTTCGGCAAGGCCATCGTGCTCGATTTCGGCTTCGCCAAAGAGCGTGCGCGGGCCAGCGCCCGTCGGCCCGGCGCGCCGCCGGATGGCGGCACCCCGAACTACATGGCACCCGAGCGCATTCGCTCTGGCGGCGCCTCCCAAGAAGACGATCTGTACGCGCTCGGCCTCACTCTTTGGGAGATGTGGACCTGCCGCGTCCCGGAGCCGGGCTACAAGCCCCGCGCCAAGCCCATGCGGCAGCAGATCATGTTCGACGTGCCTGCGGGCCTGTCCGTCGACGAGATCAAGCAGATCTTCCGTTGCCTCAGCGACGATCCGCAGTCGCGCCTTGCCGCGCGACACCTGCGCTTCTTCAACCCCGTCGCGCTCACCACCAACCCCACGCAGGTTCCCCGCGAGCGCCTCGACCCCGGCCCCCCGCCCGGCCGCTCGGCTTCCGCAGCCTTCCAGGCCGGTCAGCAGTCGCTGCTCACCACCTTCGCCACCAACGCGCCGGAGTTCGTGGGCGAGATGATCGCCCTCGACAAGTCCCCCATCACCATCGGCCGCCGCGCCGACGTCGACGTGGTGGTGCCCGAGGCCACCGTCAGCGGCGCCCATGCGCAGCTCAAGTGGTCCAGCGGCAGCTGGCAAATCGAAGACCTTTCCTCCACCAACGGCACCTACGTCGAGCACACCTACGACCGCAAAAAGCAGGTGAACCTGATGCATGGCGGCGAGGTGCAGTTCGGCGAGTTGCGGCTCAAGCTGGTGAGCTTTGCCCGCGATACGCCGGCGCACAAACGCGCCCAGGCCTACCTTGCACGTCGAGACGGGCTCACCGGGCTCCTGATGCGCGATCAGTTCCTGAAGGCGGTCGAAGAGGAGGCCGCGTTTGCCGACTGGGTCGAGCAGCCCCTGTCCATTGCGCGCTACGAGATCCGAGGTCCCAACCGCCTTGTTTCCGATCGCCCGACCATCCTCGAGATGCTCGCGTTCCGTCGTGCGGCCGTGCGCGTGGTCGAGCTCACGGACATGTTGCTCTTGTCGCTCATTGCCGTCACCGCCGGCAAGACCGGGCCCCTCCGCTTTGCCGTGGCCATGATGGGCCCGGGCCCCCAAGAGGCCAAAAACCTCGTGGAGCAGGTGGTCGGGCAAGTCCAGGGCATGCTCCACGAAGGCCTCGATCTTGCGGCCTCCATCGTGCGCTACGAACCCGGGGTCAGCGTGCGCTCTCTCATTGACCCGGGGTAAGGATGGAGGCATGAACGGTCCCACGTTCTCGTGACCGAGCAGGCCCCCACCCCGTCCGTTCCGCCCTCCGAGCCGCGCCCCTCGTCTCGGCCGGGATCCTCTGCCGTAGACCTGGCCGAGCGCCCCATGCGCCTGCAGCTGGGCTTGGCCATGGGGTTGGCGCTCGTGCTCGTCATGGTCCCGCTGTACCTGTGGCGTCGGCCCCGCGCCGACTCGGATCCGATCCGCATTGCGCAGGCATCGGCCACGGCCAGCACGCCGGTGGTCTCGCTGCAGGCCCAGCCCAGCACCGCCGCCGGGGTTGGCTCCGGTTCGGCCCCCGGCGCGCCCGGCAAAGACGTGGGCCTCGGCCCCGCCCGGGTGGTGTCGTGCCACGACCCCGGCAGCAAGAAAACCAAGCCCGAGGCCTGCGATCACCTCGAGACCTTCGATTTGGCCTTTGCCAAGGCGTTGCAAGAGTCGTCTGGCTGCGCCGAAGACAAGTCCTCGTATGTGCTCACCTACGTGGCCGACGTGAGCTTCGCGCGCAAGAAGAACCCCATCACGCTGAGCGCAACCAAAGACGGTCACACCGTACGGGCGTCCAAGGGCACGTACGGTCCGTGTGTCGCGCAAATCAAGAAAAAGCTCGAGGCCGTCAACCTCGAGGGCGTCAAGCACGAGCATTCGCGCTACAAGGTCGAGATCGTGGCGACCTACCCCGCGTCTGGCAAGCCCTGATGAAAGCTCACGACGACGACATGGACGATCACTTCCGCGACGAGTGCGGGGTGTTTGGCGTCTACGGGCACACCGAAGCCTCCAACATCGCGTACCTGGGGTTGCACGCCTTGCAGCACCGTGGCCAAGAGTCCGCCGGCATCGTCACCAGCGATGGCAAGCAGCTGTTCGCGCATCGGGCCATGGGGCTCGTGCAGGATGCGTTTCGGGCCGAGCAGATCGAGCGACTGCCCGGACGCATCGCCATCGGCCACGTCCGATACTCCACCGCCGGTGCATCGCATCTTCGCAATGCGCAGCCCTTCGCCGTCGACTACGCCAAAGGCTCCCTCGCGGTTTGCCACAACGGCAATCTCACCAACGCAGACGATCTGCGCACAGAGCTCGAAGAGCGCGGGTCCATCTTCTCGTCCACCTCCGACACCGAGGTGCTCGTGCACCTGGTGGCCATGAGCAAAGAGGTCTCCTTCGAAGACCGCGTCAAAGAGGCACTGCGCCGCGTCGAGGGCGCCTACTCGCTTTTGTTTCTCACCGAGGACTCCATCATCGCCGTGCGCGACCCTCGTGGCATTCGGCCGCTTTGCCTGGGGGTGCTTCGCGGGCACAAAGAGGCCTACGTGCTCGCCAGCGAGCCTTGCGCGTTCGACCTCATCGGCGCCGAATACCTCCGGGACGTCGAGCCCGGCGAGATGATCACCATCGACCCGTCGGGGCTCAAGACCCAAAAGCTGCCCGAGGTGGCCGAGCCCCGCATGTGCATCTTCGAGTACGTCTACTTTGCACGCCCGGACTCGCGGCTTGGTGGCCTCAGTGTGTACGAGGTTCGCAAGGCCTTGGGCGCGCAGCTCGCGGTGGAGGCACCGGCAGACGTCGATGTGGTGATCCCAGTCCCGGACTCGGGGGTTCCCTCGGCGCTTGGGTACGCCTCCAAGCTAGGCATCCCCTTCGACATGGGGCTCATTCGCTCGCACTACGTAGGGCGCACGTTCATCGAGCCGCAGCAGAGCATTCGGCACTTCGGGGTCAAGCTCAAGCTCAACCCCATTGCCCAGGCCTTGGCCGGCAAGCGAGTGGTCGTCATCGACGACTCCATCGTGCGCGGCACCACGTCGCGGAAGATCGTCAAGATGGTGCGCGACGCCGGGGCCAAAGAGGTGCACCTGCGCATCTCGAGCCCTCCCACGCGGTGGCCCTGTTACTACGGCATCGACACGCCCACCCGCAAAGAGCTCATCGCCGCCAACCACACCACCGACGAAATTGCTCGTTACGTGACGGCGGATTCCCTTGGGTACTTGTCTCTCGACGGCTTGCTCCGCGCCGTCGGTGACAGCCCCGAGAAACCCTCGTTTTGTCACGCCTGCTTCTCTGGCGAATACGCCATCGCGGTCAGTCCGCCTTCCAAGCGCGCCATCCGGCTCGTCGGCATCGACCCGTAACTCGGCGAGACGAGCATTCGCCGCGTCGTGCGGTCGTCACCTCCGGACGTTGGCCGTTGCCCGAGAGTGCTTGTGCGGAATCGGCGCCAAACGGTATTGGCTACACCATGTAGAACGAGATGCGACCGAAGAGGCCGTTGTCTCCGCGCTCGAAGGCGATGAGGCCCGGACGACGGACGCCCTTGCTCACGAACATGCCCTCGACGGCGCACGTTCGACCGTCATCGGCGGTGCCCGAGGGATCACACTCGAGAACGCCCAACGCCACCAAGAAGGCCCGGGCGGCACCCGAGTCACGGTCGTAGGTCTTTCCGGACCCGTCGCGAAGGTGCTGGCCCGGTGCCAACAGCGCCACGGCCTCATCGATTTCGCCCTCGGCCAGAGCATCGAGGAAGATGCCGACGGGACGGGGGAGGGTGAGTCGCGGATCGAGCGGCACCTCGGGCATGCTGCTGTCGGGCTGGTGGTGATAGACGCGGATGTCGATCTCTCGGGACTTGCGCCGTACCGCCAAGACCGCAACGGGGGTGTCCGTACCGTTGCGAGTCAGGACCCCGAGGGCGACGTCGCGGTCCGTCCCTGCGACGAAGGTCTCTTTCTGGTAGCTCGCTTCGCGGTACATGACCTCGAGCTTGGCCACGTGGTCGCGGACGGGCGGCCCCGCCGAGGCGCCAACGGACGGCTCTGCCAGCGTTGCCTTGTCTCCGATGCGCTTTTGCAGCTCCGCGAGCTCGCCGCTGACGAGCGCCGGGAAGAAGACGTCGCAAAGTGCTCCCCGCAACGAGCTCGCCTGTTCGCGTTCTCCACTCATCGGACCCTCCCGTCTTATCGCAACCCTGGGCGTACTGCCCGCCAAAGCGTATCTGGGGCCAAGGACCCCGGCCAAGGAACGCGGATCCGGGGATCCAAGCGTTCTCCATGGCCTTTAGGCTATCGTATCTGTGCGGGCAACAATGCGCCGGTTTTCGGCCGGACCCGCCAAGGCGCCCATGAGCTTCTTCGACGCACTCCCGGACCAAGTCACCATCTACGAAGTCTCTCCGCGGGACGGCCTGCAGAACGAGAAGGCCACAGTGCCGCTCTCCGACAAGCTACGTCTCATCGACGCGCTTGCGGCCGCGGGGCTCAAGTTCATCGAGATCACGAGCTTCGTATCGCCGAAGTGGATTCCCCAACTTGCGGACGCCGACGACGTCGCCAAGTTGGCCGAACGCCACGCCGGGGTCACCTACTCGGCGTTATGCCCCAACAAGAGGGGGCTCGAGCGTGCCCTCGAGGCCGGCCTGAGCGAGGTCGCGGTGTTCCTGAGCGCCAGCGAGACCCACAACAAGAAGAACGTCAACAAGACCATCGACGCCACGCTGCATGCCTTCGAAGACACCGTAGGCCCTGCCAAACAGCGGGGCCTCAAGGTGCGGGGATACGTGTCCACCGCCTGGGGCTGTCCCTACGAGGGGGAGGTCACCGTGGACGCGGTGCTCGGGGTCACCAAACGCCTCCTCGACATGGGCTGCTACCAAGTGTCTTTGGGCGACACCATTGGCGTCGGGACCCCACGGCAGACGGCCACGTTGCTGCGCCGCCTGCTGGCCGAGGTGCCCGCCCCGGCGCTTGCCATGCACATGCACGACACCCGAGGGACGGCGTTGGCCAACGTGGTTGTGGGCCTCGAGATGGGGATCCGTACCTTCGACGCGTCCGTCGGCGGGATGGGGGGCTGCCCATACGCGCCCGGCGCCGCCGGCAATGTCGCCACGGAGGATTTGGTCTACATGCTCAAAGGGATGGGCATCGACACCGGCATCGATCTCGAGCGTTTGGTCGAGGCCGGCAAGGCCGCGGCCAGCATCGTCGGGCGCACGCTGCCAGGCAAGGTGCTCACCGCCGGCCTCCGAAGCCTACGCGCTTGAGTGCATGAACCTCTGTCAGTGAGCTTGGTTCATTTCATTCTTGCAATTTGACCTTGCAGCAGTGAACGAAACCGAGCCCCTCGGCGACACAATGGCGCCTAAATTCGAAGGCGCCGCATCGGCACACATGTTGCGTGTCATGAAACTGGCACTGCTTAGGATGGCTCTCCCCCCCCGGGCCCCTGCGTGGTGCCGCTTTTATTTTGTGCGTCGGTGCGTTGCCCTCCGATGTGGCCGTTTGGCCCTGGCCGGGGTAACCATCGGGCATGGGACGTCCCTGGTGGCCCGCGGGCCTCGTCGTTGCACTCCTCGTGTCGTGTCAGAAGGCGCCGGAGGAACCGGTGTCCAAAGAGCCCCCGCCCAGCAAGGGGCCATCGGTGGCCGCATCGACGCCCCGAGCGCCCGTAACCCCACCGCGGTGCATCGATACGACGTTCGATAAAACGCCAGCACCGGGCGCAAGCGCCGCCCCCCCCGGGATGTGCCCCAAAGATCCCGAACCGCCGAGCAGCGCCCCATCCTTGGAGTCGCTGCGCTTCGTCGAGGCAGACCTGACCATCAAGGCCGAGCTCGCAAGGACGGCTGCGGAAACGACGAAGGGCCTCATGTACCGCACGTCCATGCCTCAGAACCAAGGCATGTTGTTCCGCTTGGCCGAACGACGGGTGCAGGCGTTTTGGATGCACAACACCTGCTTGCCTCTCGACATGTTCTTCATCGACGAAGACGAGACCATCGTCGGCATCGTGGAGAATGTGCCGGTGCTCAACGACGAGGAGCGCAAGGCGTCGTGTCCGTCGCGGTACGTGCTCGAGACCAATGCAGGCTGGGCCCGAGCCCACGGCGTTCGTCCGGGACAACATGTCGTGTTGCCAGCGTCGATGCGCTGAGCTTCTCCCGGCCAGAGCTTCCGGGGTAAGCTTCGCGCCCCATGAAGCGACACGTCCCCTCGGTGCTTACGACCCTGTTGCTGTT
>JBIKNA010000153.1:0-14868 GCA_044358965.1 Polyangiaceae bacterium | reverse complement strand
AAGCCCCGGCCTCGAAACCCGCACGCGCATCCTGTACGGCGGTTCGGTCAAGGGCGACAACGCCCAGGCGCTGCTCTCTTGCGCCAATGTGGATGGAGCCCTGGTGGGCGGAGCCAGCTTGGAGCCCAAGTCATTCGGTGCTATTGCCGAGGCTGCCCAGGCGCTGGCTGTGGGCAAATAGGCCATGCTCCAGACTTTCATCAATATTATCCACGTCTTCTGCTGCCTCATCTTGGTGTTCGTGGTGCTCTTGCAGCAAGGCAAGGGTGGCGGCATCGGGGCAGCGTTCGGGGGCGGCGCCTCGGCGCAGGTGTTCGGCGGGCGTGGGGCAGGCAATTTGCTCACGCGCACCACGGCCATCGCGGCCACCACCTTCATGCTCACCAGCGTCACGCTGGCCTACCTGTCCTCGGCCGGCGACCGCGCTCTCCGCGTGAAGGCCGAGCAAATCCAGAAGACGGAAAAGAAGCCCGAGTCCAAAGACGCGCCAAAAAAAGACGCGCCCAAAGACGACGCGCCCAAGCCCGACGACGGCAAGAAGTAACCTGGGCGTAGGTAGGCGCGATTCATCGTGGCCGAGGCAGCTTCGCGCGTTCGCACGCTGCCCCTCGTGCTCGGGATGACTTTTTGCGTGCTGCTGTCGCAGTTCGCGGCGAGGCGCCTAGGGTTTTCGCACGTCTCCGACGACGACTACGCCCGGGTGGTCATCGCTCAAGGCTTTGCGCTGCACCCCAAGCTCGATCCGAGCGGCACGAGTTGGCTTCCCCTGCCCTTCTACTGGACCGGCGCGGCCATGATGGCGCTCGGGCGAACGTTGCGCGCGGCGCAAGTGATCGCCGGCCTCGTGTCGCTTTTGGTGGGCCCTCTTCTGCTCTTTGCAGGGCTGCGGGCGGGGTTGTCTCGCCGAGCAGCCATCACTGGGACCCTCGCGTTCTTGCTGTCGCCTTGGAGTGTCTGGCTCGGCCTTGCCACTGTGCCCGAGCTTCCCACGGCGGCGCTCGCCAGCGCGGGCTTCTTGCTCGCACTCGCCGCCCCTCTTCGTGATCGGGCCCTCGGCATCGCGCTGGTGGGCGCCGCAAGCCTGTGCCGCTACGAGGCGTGGCCGATCGCCGCGGCAGTCGCCGCGCTGCACGCCGTCCACGCAAAGCGGACGCGCAACGCGGGCGCCCTGGGCCTTTCGGCGCTCGCCCTCGTGGGTCCAGTGTCGTGGGTGCTGTGGAACCAACATGCCCACGGCGAGGCCCTCCACTTCATCACGCGCGTGAGCCGTTTCCGCGAACGCGCAGGGCTCGCTGGCTCGTTGGCGTCGAACCTCTTGTTCTACCCAAAGGCCTGGCTCACCGATGCGCCAGAATCGGCGCTTCTCTTGCCCGTGCTGGCCTTGGGTGCCCGCGATCCGCGCCTGCGCAAGCTACTGGGTAGCGTCCTGCTCGCCTTGGGGTTCTTGGTGCTGGGCTGCATCCGCAACGGTGCTCCCACGCATCACCCCGTGCGGGCGCTCGTGTGCGCGGTGCCACTGCTCATGCTTGGCGCCGCGCAGGCCATCGATGTGTGGGCCCAGGGCGCACGCGTGCCGTCGTGGAGCCGGGCCCTGTGGGCGTGGTTGCCGGTGGGGCTCGCGGTGTTGCTCTGTGTCTTGCGGCTGCCCTCACCGCCGGGCGCCAGCGCCGACGAAGACCGCAGCTTTGCCATCGAACTTGGCAGGTCGCTCCGCGATCAGGTGCCCGCCACACAGCGCTTGCTGGTGCAGCCGTGTCGCTACGAGCACTTCGCCTTCATCGCGGCATTCGGACGGCCCGAAGACGTGGACATCGGACCGCAAAACGAGACCTCACAAAACGCCTCGGGCGGAGCAGCGGGGCCATGCCCTCGCGTCCGCCCGAATCCGTAGACTACGAAGAGTTCCGATCAGCCGCCGTCGCCAGCGTCGGTTCCGGCATCAACGGGCTTGCGATAGTAGTCGCAGGCGTCGAACGTCACGAGCGAGTCGGCGTTGCCGCAGGTGTTGCCCGCGACCTTGCAGAGGCCACTCTGGCAGGACGACGCGAAGAGGTTCGTCGGCACGCAGGATTCTCCGTTGGGAAGCAGATCGACGCACTTCTTGGTGTCCTTGTTGCAGCCCTTGCCGCTGCCACGGTACGAGCATTGGTCGTTCTTGTAGGTCACGTCGTCGCAGGTATCACCCACGGCCAGGAGCGCGGCACACTTGCCGGCGGTGTTGCCGTCGCTGGTGCAGTAGAAGCCCTTGGCGCACTGCACGGAGTCGGTACAAACGGCGTCCTTGACGCCGGTGCCCACCACGGCATCGAGACAGGCCTGACGCGTGGCGCTCAGATCTGTGTCGGAGTACGTGCAGGGCAGACTTTCGAGCTTGTTGAGACAGTCTTTGGCCTTGGCTTCGTCGAACGAGATCTGGTTTGCCTGAGACTTGGCAATGCCCTTGGCCACCTTCTCGAAGCCGCCAACCATGTTGGAGTCTGCGAGAAAGCGGTCTTTATCGAAGGTGCCGGCGTCGAGCGGCTGGCAGCACTGCTGGGCCCGGACGCCGTAGGAGATGCCGAGCCGCACCAGGTAGTTCTCGAGCGTGAGCGGAGGCAGGCCGCTGTCGTCCAGCTCGACGTCGGGCTTGGCGTCGGTTCCGCCGTCCGTCGTGGAGACCACGTCGGCAAGGCCGGTGTCGCCGGGCGACGCATCGACCAGTGTGCCCGCGTCGACGGAGGTGATCTGCGTGTCCGTACAGCCAGCAAAGACGGCCGTGGAAACCACGCCCAAGCTCATAAGACCGCCCATCATCCAGCGCATTTTGTTCTTAAGCATTTGTTGATATCCCTTCGTAGCAGCCGAGCAATCAAACATTCACGCCGCGACCAGCAGCCCCATTGACCGGAGCTCCACGGCAAAAGACTCGAGATCTTGGGCAGCTTGGGTGACATCGACAGCGAACTCCGCCGCCAGGTCGCGGGCAAGCTGCTCTGTCGAGCGGCCCTCTTCGATGCCACGCCACAAGAGCGCAGCTGTGCTGTTTAGCGCGTAGTACTCGCCACGGGACAGATCTAAGACCACAAGCTCGTCTTCGAACTGCCTGGCAAACACGTCTTGGGCGATACGCAGCTCCACCAATCTCCTCTAAGTCGTCAGACGTTGAATCGGTATAACCGTAGCACAAATTGTGGCTAGGGCCGACTTCGCGCCCCCTTGGCGGGCACCATGGCGTGGTGCAGGGCGGCATCGAGGCTGGCCTCGAAGTGGGCGAAATCCCTTGGCCTTCGCAGCACGGACACCAGGCCCGCTGCCCCCAGTTCGGCAACCGTGTCGAACTCGCGCTGGTAGGCCCGAAAGGGCGAAGCATGTAGGCGCGGCACCTGCGGGAGCAGCAAAGCTGCCACTTGGGCCCCGCGCGCTTGCTCGACGGAGATCTCGACGCCGTCGTGGAACTCGACGACGAAGATGCGCGCAAGGAGAGCCTTGGCCTCTGCCACGCGGGATGGCGATGCCCAGTCTTTGCCCTCCCATGCAGGCCCCGTCGAGTGCAACCCAAGGAAGCTCATGGCGCTTGGCGCCAAGGCATGCGCGGTCTCGGAGGGCGCGACGCAGAAGTTCGGCTCCCTATCCACCGACACCATGTCGTCGGCGAGCAGTTGGCCCCCCCTTCGGGCGCAAAGGCCTGCGGCAAATGAAGACTTGCCGGCGCCACTCGGACCCACGAAGACCATGGCGCGCCCGTCGACGCTGACCGCAGAGCCATGCAGGGACAAGTGCCCCTGGAGGTGCCGCACCACGGCGCGGCCCATGCCGTGTTGCAGCTTCCGCAGGGCGATCGCATTGGCCCCGGTCACGGGTTCCCATCGTGCATTGCTGCCGTCGCGGGCCACCGTGAGCCTTGCCACCCTCGCCCAATCGATGACGTAGTCGTTTTCACGCTCGCCGATGCGAACGTCGGCTGTGGCTTCGTCGGGGTAATGCGCGCGCCAGATGATGCGCGGCACCTTGGGCTCGGTACTCAAGCTTCCCCCAGGGCAAATGCTTCGCAGGCCAACATCATGAACACAGTGTCGAGTTCGCGTACGTTGCCCCCGCGCGCAAGGACCATCTCGAAGAACGCACGGAACCCGTCACTGGGCTCCACCACCCCCCGGGACCGAAGCCCCTCGAGCACGCAGAGCGGGCGCAACCGCGACGCGTGGCGTCGGAGCATGGTCAGCGCGAGATCGTCGAAGCCCCCTTTGTCGGTGCGCGCGCGCAGGCCATCGGGCACATGCCCCGCGAGCGCGAGGCGGTAGAGCCCTCGGTGCTGCTGACCAGCCCAGAGCAGCGAGGGCGAAAGCCTCGTGACATGTGCCATCAGCGAGGGGGCCATGAATGTGTCGAAACGGCGGACCTGGGCCACAGATTCCCAGTGACCGCGGACATCGGAGATCCATCGCCAACCCTCGGCGTCAGCCATGCGCTGGTAGCGCTGAGATGCCGTGGTTGGCCGCAGGGCATTTGCAAAGTTGCGCGCCGCCAACACGCGGCGCGTTCGCTGCACGGGGGGAAGCAGCCAGTGCGGCTCCAACGACGCATCGATGCGTCGGCGACGGACCGATGCGGGCACCACACGACGCAAGAGAGGCTTGGCAATGCTTGCAACGCGCGCGGCTTTGGAGCCAAGGCCGGATTGTTGCTGAATGCCCCGCAAGGCAGAGAGCGGTGCCGAGAGCACCTCTTCGGCGAGGCTGTCGGGGATGCCCCCCAGAAGCTCGTCACCGCCCACCCCCGTGAGCACGAGCTTGACCCCAAGGCCCCGAACACAACGGGCGAAGGCCAAGTCATGCGGCAGCGTCGACGATGCATACGGAACGCCATCGAAGGTGAAGCTCTGCGCAAAGGCTTCATCGACATCGTTGACGCCGAGGCGCACCACCTGACCGCGAACCATGCGTTCGAGCGCGCGAAAGTGTGTGGCGTCGGTGGACTCCGGTGAGGTCTCCAGCACCACGGCCACAACACGATCGCGCCCTTCGGCAACGGCGGCGGCCAGGACACCACTCGAGTCGACGCCTCCGCTCGCGAGCACAGCGACCAACGAGTGCCCGTTCATGGCACTGGCAACGGCTTGTCGCAGGCGCTCGTACAGGTCCTTGGCGAGATCATCAACATCGCCTCGAACATCGTCGAGCTCGGGCAGCGCCACGCGCTCGAGCAGCCTGCTGCCGTCGGCAGTAAACCGGAGCCGTGTGCGCGGAGGCACGCGCCGAATCTGCATATACGGCGTGTCTTCGGGCAGCATCATCCCGTAGCCGACCAGCGCCGAGAGGGCCTCGGGGTCCAACTCCGTGGAGATCCCCGCGGCGTCCATCATGGTCCGCAGCGACAGGATTCGGTCGCTCAGCAGCACGGTGTCGCCGCGCGTGGCCACGAAGAGCGCCGAGGCGGTGGGCCCACGGTGCGCCGTCAAGGCATCATCGGACAGAACCACGGACGCATCGAATGGCGCGCCGGCATCGGTGGCGAGCACGCCAAGGCGGCTCGTCGTGAACGTACAGGGGCCGGCAACGGCGCGGCGCACAAGCTGCTCGGCGTAACGCGGGTCTTTCGGAACAAGGGCCGCCGCGATCACGCGTGCAGCCTTACATGGCTTGCATGCTTAGGCCGTCGCCACCGGCGCGGCCCCCCAACAGCGTCACGTCACGCACGTTGCCAATCTTCTTGATGCTGGGACGCACGTAGGCTTTTTGGCTTCCGGCGCCTTCGGCTTTGGCTTGGTCTTGGGGACGGACGGGCTGGGACATAATCAACCTCAGGTAGGTACACAGACTACAGTCTTGCCGGAATCCCGGCAACCCATTCCGTTGCGGGATTGTAGGAGGTCATTCAGTCGCAGGGCGCCGGTAGGGCGCCGTTGCGGCCTCGACCCACGGCAGCGCCCCCGCGCGACGCGCAAAAAAAGCCGGATACTCGCGTTCGAGGACCTGCGCGATGGCGGCCAGCGAGGCTCGGGACGAGAGCAGCACAAGGGCACGCGCAAGCACGTGGCCCTCGTCGTTGAGGTCCGAGGGTTCGCCATGGGGGCGCGGCAGGCGCGGTTGCGACAGGAACGTGGACTGCGCAAACCGGGAGCCACGGACAGCCTCGAGCTCCCCGGACCACGCGAGCACGTAGTCATCGGCCGCGGCCCGCACGACCACACGCAGGCGCAACACCTGCCCCGGCTCCACCGTCAGGGGCCGTTCGAGCGGAAGCCACGTGGCCCCGTACACGTTGGCAAGCGGGAGCCCCGGTGACAGGCCACTCGTATAGTTGGGCTGGGCGTTTGCCAAGAGCGTGGCGTCGAACCAAAGGGCGAGACCGTGCGCGACGCCGGACCGGGTGAACGGCACACGCAGATCTTTGGCGTAGACCTCCGGAGGCGCCTGCCCGTAGGTGAGCTCGAACGCCGGCTGCGGCGCGGCGAGCAACGTCTCGGGACCGTACACACTCGGGTCGAGTTGCTGGCGAGAGTTGAATTCCATGCGCCTTGCAGCGTCGAGCCGCAAGCCCGACAGCTCGTAGGTGTTTCCCAAGAGCGCGTAGCGCTCGGCGAGTTCGATGGGCGCCACTTGGATGACGTCGCTGGCCGGGAGCAGCACGCCCGTTGGTCGCAGCAGGCGCGCCTTCGCATCGACCAAGGTGGGCACGTGGGCGCCAAACAGCGGAAGGCGCCCGCGAAGATCGGAGACCACGATGTCGAAGGGCTCGTCCTCGAAATCGGTGCTGCGCGCGTGCACGCAGCGCACGCGGTCTTGGAAGCCCAGGGCATGCACCATTTCTTTGGCGGCAAAGATGGCGTCGTTGCTCTCGAGTGCGACGACCTGGGCGCCAAGGCGCGCGGCGACCATCGAGAAGAAGCCGGTGCCGGCCCCCAGATCGAGCACCCGCATGCCCGGCTTGACCACCGCCTTGAGCGCTTCTTCGTAGGCCGAGATGCGCGCGGGATCGCGGAGCATACGACCATAGTCAGACATCGTGTACATGGCAGACTCCGTGGTCCGGGCGTCGAAGGCGTCGTAGTGTATACGGCGGTGGACCAAGCCCTCACGGAATTCTTTCGCAAGGTCGAGCGGCGGGACTTCTTCGTCGACATGGCAGCAGGGCTTGCGCTGCAGGCCGCGGACCGAGAGCCGTCGCTGGAGATGGATCACGAAGCGTTGTGCAGCACGGGCTACACGTCCATCGAAGGGCTCGTGCCTGCGGACCAGTGCAACGCGATGACGGCGCTTCTCGGTCGGTTGGTCGCCTCGGGGGTGCCGCCGCTGTTTGCGTATGTGTACGACGCGTTCTGGACGCCGGGCGCACGCTTGCTGCCCCTGCTTGCACCAACGCTCGAAGTGCCCGAACTCCTCGACGACGTCTGGGCTTGGCTTCTTCCGGCCACCGCGGGCGCCCGCGGTTGGGCACCACATCGCGGCAACAGCGTGCTCGAGCGCAGAGACGACGGCCGCCCACTGATGCTCAACGTTTGGATCGCGCTCACGGACACCGACGCGGACCACGCGTGCATGCACCTCGTGCCGAAGACGAAGGACCCGGACTACCCGCACGCCCTTCGGCAGAGCACTGGCGTGGCCCAGGGGGTGCCGGTGCCCCTGCGCGCGGGCAGCGCGCTGCTTTGGGACGCCAACGTCCTGCACTGGGGCGGCACCATGAGCCCCGACGCGCGGCGCCCGCGGGCGAGCTTCTCGTACACCGTACGCGCCGCCGATGCGCCCCCCCTTGTGCCTCCGCAAAGAACCACCGCGTCCCACGAGGAGCGGCTGGGCACCATTGCGCGGCAGATTCTTCGTTACGAGCCCCAAGCCAAAGAGCTCGGCGCCCTTGTCCGACAGTGGGCGGCGATCACCCACGGCATGGCCGCCGTAGCCAAAAACAAGCCATAACGCACCTGATCTGCCCAGGCCGTGCGCCATGCGCGAAGCGTGCTAGCTTCGGCACATGCGTCGCTTCGCGCTCCCGGTCGTCCTTCTGGCTTTCGTTGGTCTGGCTTCAGCCTGCAGCAGCACGAGCAACACCGACTCCGACGGAGATGCCGGTGCCGATGCGACGCCGAGCCAAGATGGCTCCGTCATCGACACGGGGACCACCAACCCAGGCGACGATGGCGGCCCTGGAACCGACGCGGGCCCCACCACTGACGGCAGCACGGACAGCAGTGTTGGCACCGACACGGGCACCACGGACGCGGGCTCCGACGCTACAGTGGTCGACGACGCTGGCACGGATGCGAGCACGGATGCGGGCACGGATGCGGGCACGGATGCCGGCACAGATGCCGGCAAAGACGCGGGAGGCCCCCCCTCGGTGCAGTTCATCGGTCGCATCGACGACCGGGACGCCGTGAACGGCCCCAAGCTCGCATGGCCCGCAGTTCGCGTCGTCGCCAAGTTCGAGGGCACCGAGGCCAGCGTCACGTTGTCGCACGCCGACGGCTTCTCGGGCGGCCCCAGCTACTACGATGTGCTCGTCGACGGCCAGCTGTCCGGCGGCCCCATTGCGGTCACCGGCGGCGCCACAAAATACCCACTGGTGTCGAACCTGGCCATGGGAGAGCACACCGTCGAAATCTACAAGCGCACCGAAGCCAGCCTGGGCGTCGATCAGTTCCGAGGCTTCGACTTTGGCGCCGGCAAGCTCCTCGAGCCGCCGGCCCGGGCCACCCGGCGCATCGAGTTCTTGGGTGAGTCGCAGATCCAAGGTTTCGGCATCGAGTCGCCCACGCAGGTATGCGCAACGCTGGCCGACAAGCACAACGCGCGCAAGAGCATGCAGCAGCTCACGGCCACGGCGCTCGGCGCGGAAATGGTATCGGCCACGTACTCGGGCAAGGGGCTCGGTCGCAACAACGGCGCCGGCGACAATCGTTTCTTCACCACGCTCTACCCCCTCGCCGTGCCCGACGACGACGGCACGCCATGGGACTTCAGCAGGTTCGTCCCGGACGTGGTCATCGTGTCGTTGGGCGGAACGGACTTGTCGGTCCCCACGGCCAACCTGCCCACGGAACCGGTGCTCACCGCTCGCTACAACGCCATGTTCACGCAAGTGCGCGCCAAAAACGCCAACGCCATCATCATCGGCATGGTCGGCGGTCAAATCAAAGACAGCTTCCCTGCCGGCGCGCAGCTACGCACCCGGATGCGGACCTCCATCGACAACGCCATCACTCAGCTTGGCGACGCCAAGATGTTCCGCTTTCAGCTGCCCGAGAACAACAACGGAGCGCTTGAAACGGCTTGCCAGTTCCACGCCAACGAGACCCTTCACGGGCAGTGGGCCACGGCGCTGACCACGGAGATCCGAGGCCGCACCGGCTGGTAGCCCCAGCGCCCGGCCTCAGGGCACGAGTTCGCAGGCTTGGCGTTGCACATTGAAGCGGCTCCCGCGCGGGCACGGCTCGCAGCGGCCCGCCTTGTCGACCGGAGCAATGGCCGGGCAGACGCATGTGTTGCTGCGGAGCTCCAGAATCTTGCCCAGGGGGCATGCCTCGCAGCGTGGCCCTACGGTGACCCACCCGCGGCGACACTCGCATGTTGCAGCGCTTGCGTTCCAGACGGAACCCGCCGGACAAGCCTCGCAGCGCTCGTCGGTTTCTCGCGGGCGCGAAGGCGGGCATACGCAGCCTTCCACTTCTTGGTCCCACACGCGGCCGGCGGCACAAGGCACGCACTTGCCGCGCTCATCTTCGACCGGCGCCCATGCTGGGCAGACGCAGCCTTCGATGGCGGCGTTGTAGACCTTGCCTAGGGTGCACGGGCCACACTTGCCACTCGCATCTTCGACCGGCAGCGCAGGCGGGCACTGGCACTCGCGGGCGAGCTCCGAGAACACTCGGCCGGGCGGGCACGCGACGCATTTGCCGTCCCGTTCGATGGGCGTGGGTTTGGGGCACACGCACTCTTCGGCCAGCGTCGACCACACGCGGCCTTTCGGGCAGGCAACACACTTGTCGCCCTCGTCGACGGGTGCGTACGACGGGCATGCGCACTGCTCGCGCTCCTTGGACCAGGTGCGCCCCTTGGGGCACGGAGCGCAACCGTCGTCCACGGGCATCGGCTTGTGCGGGCCGCAGATGCAGTCCATGCTCCCCGGGTCGAAGACCATGTCTTTGTTGGGGCAACGAGGCTGCGCCTGCGCCACAGGCTCGGCGAAACAAACCGCTAGCGTCACGCCGGGCAGGACCAGGCCGAAGAGCAGGCGACTTGCGGTGCGTCCGAAAGACATCGTGCACTCAGCGTAGCGGCAAATAGCGCTCGTGATCCCCTCAACACACAACGCCGAAGTTCCCTCGCCTGCGAGGCTGGCGTATGGTGCGCCTCGATGTCGAACAACACACTTGGCTGGCCCACGGTCATGGTGCTCATGGCCATCACCGGCGCCGCAGCCTTTGCGGCCGGACGCAGCACCCGGCCCGCTGCAGACGAACCCCGCGCGCAGGCGCAGGCCGTGACGCCAGAGCCCCCGGCCCCGCGTGACGAGCCCGGCGCGGGCACCCTGCCCCCCGGCCACCCGCCCACCAATGGGGCAACAGCGCCCATGAACAGTGCCCCCTCGGCCGGCGCCACCTCGCCGCTCAGCTGGACGGCCCCTGCCCGCTGGAAGTCGGCCCCCAACCCCAACAGCATGCGCATCGCTACGTACAAGATCCCGCGGGCTGCGGGCGACACCGAGGACGCAGAGCTCAGCGTCACGCAGGCCGGCGGCTCCATCGACCAGAACATCGAGCGCTGGGTCGATCAGTTCGGGCCCGAGGCCAAGAAAAACACCGTGCGCGAGAGCCGCAAGGTGGGCGCCTACGAGACCACCTTCGTCAGCATCCAAGGCACCTACGCGGGTGGCATGGGCGGCGGCGCCAGCCTCAGCAACTGGGCCCTGGCCGGCGCCATCGTGGCCACGCCCGACATGCCGCACTTCTTCAAGCTGACCGGCCCGGAAAAGACGGTCAAGGCCGCCCGCGCCGAGCTCGAAGCCTTGGTGGCCTCGCTCAAGACCAAGTAGCAAGGCCACGCCACCGGTGGCGCGGCTACAAGCCGGGCACAGCCAGCACCAGCACCCGCGCCACCTGCGAGGCGCTCTCATTGTCGTCCGACGTGACGAACAGCAACCGGCGGCCATCCGGCAACGCGGGCCCCACGGAGAGCGACTCGTAGTTGTCGAGCAGTGGGTTGTCTTGTTTGCCCGGGTGCGTGACACCGTCGGCCGGGAGCAGCCCCAGGTCTACCACCAGGCGCTTGGGCAGCACTTTGGAGGTGTCGCCGAGCGAAGCTTCGGACGAGACATCGCTGGCTCCGGCGAGGCTCACTTCGAAGATACGCACGGTGTTGCCGACGTCGCTTTGGAAGCCCCGTTCCAAGACCAAGAGCCTGTCGTTGCCCAACGCGGCAAGCTCCGAGACGCCCATGTCGCCACCGGTGCCGGCTCCAAGGGGCTCCGTGCGGTATGCAAACTGTGCCTGGGCGCCAGTCTTGAGCGTGTGTCGCAAGATGCGCACCACGGTGCCGCGGGAAGCGGTCGAGGCTGCCCCGTCGACCGTGAGGGCCTGCTCGTTGGCAAAAAACAACGTGGACCCATCTGGTGACGCCGCGAGGCTCTCGATGCCTTTGTTGCCGGCACGCTGCTTTTCGAACACCGGTGGCAACGCCAAGGGTTCGACATAGGCCCCACTGGCATCGAAGACCTCGACCCGAGGCAACGTCTCGACGGACACCACGTAGAGCCTCCCGGACACCCGCGTGAGCCCCTCACCATCCCACGCTGCATCGGGTCGTCCGGTCAGCGCCAAGGGCGCCGCAGGCGTCCAACTCCTGTAGTCCGGGCTGCCCCGAAGCGGCGTCAAACGTGCTGCTTTGTCGGACAGCGCATACAAAACCCGCTCGGACTCGTCGAAGAACGTGGCCGACAGAGACTGGGTGTTCGAGGTGCGCGGCAGGTCCACGACGGCGTACACGCTGGTCTCGGTGACGTTGCTGGTGCCGGCATCCGGTCGCGCGACGGCGCTGGCATCGGCGGCGGGGGCTCCAGCTTCGGCCCCAACGGGCACTTGCGCCGGCGGCGAATTGCAGGCCGGCAAGCCAAGTAGAAGGGCAAGAGCTGCGGGGGACAATGCGCGCACGGTGATCCCAATCCTCGCACGAAGGCTTGCAAAGCCCCAAGGCGCTAAGGCGCAAGGGGAGCAAACTGCGGGCACTGCGCAATTTGGCGTAGCGCCTCTGCCCGCGCCGCGGCCTCTTGGGGCACGTCTGCAGGGAACGGCGCCGTGGACCGCGAAAGACGCGCGAGCCATCGCGCGCCCAGCGGCTCGCGCAGATCGCTCGGGTGCAGCGCAGCCACGGTGGTCTGGGCGCGATGGCCGGTGGAGTTACCCATGCCAACGGCAAAGCCTGCGAGCAGCAAAGCCGAGCGCGTGGGCGTGGCCGCGCTGTAGGTGTGCACCGTGGCCCCTTGGCGGCACACACGATAGAGCGCACGAAACGCGGTGGCGGACCAGAGCATGGGGTCTGCCTTCGACGAGAACATGTCCCAGAAGGCCACATCGGCCGAGGCCTCGGGTTCCAAGGCGAGCTCTTGCATGACGTCGCCCAGCCGCAGACGCCAGAGCGTTCGTGAGGTCTCGAAGCGACCGTGCCGCAAGAGCGCCGTTGCGGCTTCCCGCAGCGCAGCGTGCGCGAGACCAAAGCCTTCGGCATTTTCGGGCTCGAGGGCGAGTTCGAGCGCTGCCAGATCGTGCTCGAAGCTGACGATCTCGAGGCGCCGCGCCTGGACGGGCAGCGACGCCGACACGGCGAAGGCCGCGAGCGCATTGGTGCCGGCGCCAAGCCCCACATCCAGCAACACCAAGGGCGCGCCGCCTTCCCGCAGGCGCGCCTCGAGACGGCAAGGGCCGATGTACACATCTTGTGCCTCTTGCGCGGGCCCCATGGGGTGCATCACCTCGCCGCTCAGGACATCGCGTACAGCCATGGCGCCGCCGCGGGTGCGCACCACCTGGCAGCCTTGCCGCGGGCTCTTTGGCTTCGTCTCATCCGGCTTGGTCATGCGCTCTTGCCCACCATGATCGCGTTGGCTGGAAGCGCGCTCAGCCCGCGGGCCGAGGCTGCCCAATGCGCGTGGGGCTGTGTTCGTGGCGATCGATCTGCTCGAGGCGAGCCTTGGCGAAAGAGGCAAAGCGCCCCTCTTCGATGGCCTGCCGCGCATCGGCCATGAGTGCGTGGTAGTGCCGCAAGTTGTGCATGGCCAAGAGCCGCGGGGCCACGGACTCCCGGGCCTTGAACAGGTGATGCAGGTACGCGCGGCTGAAGGTGACACACGTGTAGCAGGGGCACCCGGCGTCGAGCGGCTCTTCGGACAAGACGTACTCTTGCCGGGTCACGCGCACACGCCCGGTAGACGTGAACGCCGTGCCTTGCCATGCCATCTGCGTGGGCAAGATGCAGTCGAACATGTCGACGCCGGCCAACATGGCCTGCAGCAAGTCCGGCGGCGTTCCGACGCCCATGAGGTATCGGGGCCGGGCCGCGGGCAAGAGCTCGGCGGAGAGCGCCGTCACGTCTTCGCGCTGCGTACGCGTGTCGCCCACGGCAAGGCCGCCGATGGCAAAGCCGTCGAAGGGGTGTTCCGTCAGGAACGCTGCCGACTGCTTGCGCAGCTCGGGCACGATCCCACCTTGCACAATGGCGAAGAGCGCCTGCGCCGGGTTCGTGCGTGCGGCCAGGCTGCGAAGTGCCCAGCGATGTGTCCGGTGCATTGCGGCGCGGGTGGTCTCTTCGTCCGAGGTCGAATCCACACACTCGTCGAGCACCATCATGATGTCCGAACCGATGGCCGTCTGCACCTCGATGGCCGTCTCTGGCGACAGCAGGTACGTCTGTTGGTTGGTGTACGCCTTGAATCGGGCGCCCTTCTCGGTGAGCGTGCGCTGGTTGGGCAACGAGAAGATCTGGAACCCGCCGGAGTCGGTGAGCACCGGCCCGGACCAGCCCATGAACTTGTGGATGCCCCCGAGCTTGCGAAAGGCCTCGGCCCCCGGGCGCAACATCAGGTGATAGGTGTTGCCCAGCACCACCTGCGTGCCAAGGGCAACAAGCTCCGCGGGCGTGCACCCAGTAACCACCGCCCGGGTCCCCACGTCCATGAACACCGGCGTCTCGATGGGACCATGGGCGGTCTCGAGGGTGCCACGGCGGGCGCGGGAACCAGCGTCGGTGGCGCGAACGTGAAAGGGAACGGGCATGGCCGAGGGCCGAAGACTTACCGCAAGGTCGCCCCCCGGCGCCAGGTGACTTGAGGTCTACGTCAGGCGCTGAGCGGCGCGAACAAGACGTCGAGCTCGTCTTCGGAGAACGCTTCGAGGGCCTGGGCGTCGCCCAAGAGGGCGCTCGCCACGTCGCGCTTCTTGCGCTGCAGCTTGAGGATGCGCTCTTCGACGCTGCCGGCGGCAAACAGGTTGTAGACGAAGACGGGCTTCTTTTGGCCAATGCGGTAGGCGCGATCGGTGGCCTGGGCCTGCACGGCGGGGTTCCACCACGGATCGTAGTGGATGACGGTGTCCGCGCTGGTGAGCGTGAGCCCGGTGCCCCCGGCCTTGAGGCTGATGAGGAACACGCTGGCCTTGCCGCCCTCGAACTCGTCGACCGCAGCCCTTCGGTCGGCGGTGGCGCCGGTGAGCTCGGCGTAGACAATGCCTCGCTCGCGGAGGCCTGCGGCGAGCAGCGCGAGCATGCTGGTGAACTGCGAGAACACGAGCACGCGATGGCCATCGGCCAGCTGCTTGCCCAGCATGTCGAAGAACAGATCGTACTTGGCGGACTCGCGCACGCCCGAGGCGGCACCAATGGCCGACAGACGCGGATCGCAGCA
>JBIKNA010000545.1:0-4533 GCA_044358965.1 Polyangiaceae bacterium | reverse complement strand
GATTTCGCTCTTCTCCGTGGGGATAGTGGTGTTGCGCGGGATCATGGCGGTGAACACGCCGCCGCCGGTCTCGACGCCCATGGTGAGCGGGGTGACGTCGAGCAGCAACACCTCGACGTTCTCGTCACCGGAGAGCGCGGCGCCCTGGAGCGCTGCGCCCGCGGCCACCACCTCGTCGGGGTTGACGCCCTTGTTGGGCTCTTTGCCAAAGAACTCTTTGACGGCTTTTTGCACCGCGGGCATGCGGGTCATGCCGCCCACGAGCACCACGCTATGAATGTCTGCGGGCGTGAGCTTGGCGTCGGCCAACGCGCGCTTGCAGGGCTCGATGCTGCGGTCGATGAGCTCGCCCACCAAGAGCTCGAGGTCCGTGCGGGTCATGCTCTTGATGACGTGCAGCGGCGAGCCGTCGGCGCTCTGCGCGATGAAGGGCAAGTTGATCTCGGTCTCGATGGACGAGGAGAGCTCGTGTTTGGCCTTCTCGGCGGCCTCTTTGAGGCGCTGGAGAGCCATACGATCTTTGCGCAGATCGATCTTGTTGGTCTCCATGAACTCGTCGGCCATGGCATCGATGATGCGCTGGTCGAAGTCTTCGCCGCCCAAGAAGGTGTCGCCGTTGGTGGCCTTCACGTTGAAGACGCCGTCGGAGATCTCGAGGATCGAAATATCGAAGGTGCCTCCGCCCAAGTCGTACACGGCGATGCGCTCGGACTGCTTCTTTTCGAGGCCGTAGGCGATGGCGGCGGCGGTGGGCTCGTTGATGATCCTGCGGACGTTGAGACCGGCGATTTGACCAGCGTCTTTGGTGGCCTGGCGCTGGGCGTCGTCGAAGTACGCGGGGACCGTGATGACGGCGTCTTGGACCTCTTCGCCCAAGAACGTCTCGGCGATCTCCTTCATGCGCAGGAGCACCATGGCGCTGATCTCGGGCGGCGACATGTCTTTGCCGCCCACGCTGACCCAGGCATCGCCGTTGGGCGCGGCGATGACTTTGTACGGCACCTTTTCGATCTGTCGCTTGGCTTCTTCGTCGGTGGACTTGCGGCCGATGAGTCGCTTGACCGAGTACACGGTGTTGACCGCGTTGGTGGTGGCTTGGCGCTTGGCAGCCTGACCGACCAAGCGCTCGCCGCTCTGGGTGAAACCCACGATGGAGGGCGTGGTGCGGGCGCCCTCGGCATTGGGGATGATGCGCGTGTCGACTTTGCCCGTGGCAGAAGTCTCCACGACGGCGACGCAAGAGTTCGTGGTTCCGAGGTCGATACCGATGACCTTGCTCATAGTGACTCTCGTTCCAACTTAGTTCTTTGTCTCGTCCGCGTCGGCTTCGGTGGCCTTGGGGGACACGCTGGGCGCTTTGGGGGGCGTGCTGGCCGCTTTGGGCGAAGTGCTCTCGGACTCGGCGGCGGCAGCCTCGGTGGTCTTGGCCAAGTCGTCTTCGGCCGGGGGGGGCTCGGGCACCGCGCGGGGCTTTGCCACCACGACCATGGCCGCACGGATGAGCCTGTCGCCGGCGACGTACCCGGGCTGCACCTCGGACACGATGGTGCCCGGGGCCTCGTCGGACTCTACCTGCTGAATGGCCTCGTGGACCTGGGGGTCGAAGTTGGAACCCACGGTGGCCACCTTGGTGATGCCCGAGCGGGAAAGCGCGTCCGTGAACTGCTTCAGGATCATGCCGAGCCCGTCGGTGACGGGCTTGACCTCGGTGGCCTTGAGGGCGCTTGTCATTGCGCGATCGAGATTGTCGAACACCGGCAAAAATTCCCTCAGGAACTCTTCGCGACCGCCCTTGCGGGCATCTTCGATCTCTTTGCGCGAACGCTTGCGGAAATTGTCGAAGTCGGCGGCGGAGCGGACCCACTGCTCCTTGTTTTTGGCGGCCTCGGCTTTGGCGGCGGCCAACTGCTCTTCGAGCGTGGGCTCGGCAGCGGGCGGCGGCGTAGAGACAGCTGCAGCGGCGGGCGCAGGCGCGGGCGGAATGGAACGGGCTTTGTCGGCTTCGGGCTGCTCGTTCTTGGGTTCGCTGGTCTCGCTCATGGCTCGGCTCGTTGCGTAACGGGTTTGGGGGATGACGAATCGCCCGCAGGCGCTCGACATCGGGCGAACGATCATACCCAAGCCAAGGGCCTTTCCTAGTCATTTCATGGCGCCAGGGCACTTGAGACGCCCCCCGAGTCATGGCGTCCGGGCACCGTCGACAGCCGTGGGCGACCGCGGTAGTAGCCTCCGCGATGGCCGACGACGGGCTCAACGAACCGCAACGGAGCGCCGTGGCCCACGTGCACGGGCCGCTTTTGGTGTTTGCCGGTGCCGGCAGCGGCAAAACCCGCGTGATCACCTATCGCATCGCCAACATGGTGGCCTGCGAGCGCATCCCCCCGTACCGGATCTTGGCGGTGACCTTCACCAACAAGGCTGCCGGCGAAATGCGCTCGCGCTTAGAGGGGTTGCTGGGGCCCGCCGCCAAAGACCTGTGGGTAGGCACCTTCCACGCAACGTGCGCAAAACTGCTGCGTCGGCACGCCGAGGCCGTGGGGCTGTCGCCCTCGTTTGTGATCTACGACAGCCAAGATCAGAAGTCGCTGATGACCCGGGTGCTCCGCGACTTGAAGATCGACGAGAAGCGCTACCCACCACGCATGGTGCTGGGCCTTGTGCACAAAGAGAAACAAGAGGCCCGGGGCCCCGACGAGATGGGCAGCAACAGCTACGCCGACGAGACCGTACGTCGCTGCTACGCCCGCTACGAGGAAGCCCTGCGCGCGGCCAACGCCGTCGACTTCGAGGACTTGATCCTGCTCACGCTCCGGCTGCTCGAGGCCGGCGAAGATCAAGAGCCGCGGGTGCTCGATGCCCGCGATGCACTCCGCGGCAAGTTCGACTACGTGCTGGTCGACGAGTTCCAAGACACGAACACCACGCAGTACCGGCTGCTGCGTCAGTTTGCCGGGCGCACGGGCAACCTGTGCGTGGTGGGCGACGACGACCAGTCCATCTACCGCTGGCGCGGCGCCGACGTGCGTAACATCCGCGGGTTTCGCAAAGACTATCCCAACGCCCAGGTGGTCAAGCTCGAGCAGAACTACAGGTCCACGCAGCGCATCGTCGCCGCAGCCTTGGCCGTCATCAGCCCGTCCAAAGAGCGCGAACCCAAAGAGCTGTGGACGAACAACGACGACGGCTCCAAAGTCGCCGTGTTCGCCGTGGCCGACGAGCGCGACGAGGGCGCCCATGTGGCGCGCATGGTCATGGACGCGCGGGGCGTGGGCATTCCCCCCAAAGAGATCGCCGTCTTCTACCGCGTGCACGCGCAGTCACGTGTCATCGAAGAATCGCTGCGCGCGGCCAACGTGCCCTACCAGATCATCGGCGGCACCAAGTTCTACGACCGCGCCGAGGTCAAAGACGCGCTGTCGTACTTGCGTCTGTTGGTGAACCCCAAAAGCGACGTGGACTTCTTGCGCGTGGTCAATACGCCGCCGCGCGGCATCGGCAACACCACCGTCGAGCGCCTTTCGCAGTACGCAAGCCAAACGGGGATCTCGTTGCACACGGCCCTCGGGCACATGGAACAGATCCCAGAGATCGCCGCCGCGGCGCGCAAGCGCCTTGGGCAACTGCAGCAGCTGCTCTCGCTGCTGGCGCAAGAGGCCAAAGACGCGCCCCCAGCCCAGGTGCTCGAGTCCGTGCTCAGCAAGACGGGCTACCGCGCGCAGCTCCGCGCCGAAGACAACGCCGAGTCCGACGCACGCATCGAGAACTTGGCCGAGCTCGAGGGCTCCATCCACGACTACGAAGACGAAGCCAAAGCCGCCGGAGAGCACCCCACACTCACGGGCTTCCTCGAACGCGTATCGCTGCAATCGGACACCGACAACATCGGTGCCGAAGAGCGCGTGACGTTGATGACGGTGCACGGGGCCAAAGGTCTCGAGTTCGATCTCGTGATCCTGACGGGCATGGAAGAAGACATGTTCCCGTACCGCAGCATGGAGGGCCGCGGCGAGGGCGAGATGGAAGAAGAGCGTCGCCTCGGCTACGTGGCGGTGACCCGCGCCAAGAAGCACCTCATCATGGTGCATGCGCGGCAACGGCAGATCTTCGGCACCACCCGCGTAGGCTCGCCCAGCCGCTTCATCTTGGACATCCCCCAAGACCTCATCGATTTTCATGCCTCCCCCGCCGCCCGCAACGCGGGCGACACCGGTCGCTACATCGACCGCGCCCGGGCCCCGGTGTCCGCGCGCCCGGGCTCCGCGCGCCCGGGTGCGTTTCGACATCCCTTTGACCGCACTGGCGACCGCACCGCGAGCGCGCGCACGGCCAGCGAGCCCCCGCGACAGGCCGGCGAGCGCTTCGTCGAGCGCGAAGAGAGCGCCCACGACAGCGCCGATTTCGGCGACGTGCAGATTCGCCGCGGCACCCGCGTGCTCCACAAGCGCTTCGGCGAGGGCGAGGTCCGCAAGGTGATCGAGCTGGGCGAACCCGCGGTCATCGCGTTTTTCCCCGGCTGGGGCGAGGTCAAAGTGC
>JBIKNA010000692.1:0-2777 GCA_044358965.1 Polyangiaceae bacterium | reverse complement strand
CGGCGAACGGCTGGGGTGGGCAATACCTCATCGCGATCCCGCCCAAGGATCTCATCGTCGTTCGCCTGCGGGCCGTCGAGGAGGACGAACCGGGAAACTTTTTCGACGACGTGAACGCCATCGTGCTCGGTGTGCTTCGGCCCCAGCCGCCACTTGTATTCCGAGCATTGAAAGGATTGTTCAGACTCCTCGGTCCGACGAAAGGTCAACGCAGCTAGGGGCGCCTTTGCGCCCCGTTCCGGTGCGACTCACGAGGGGCGCACGCCGACGGGGCGACCGCGAAACGCTCTCTGCAGTGCCCGTATCGTCAGCAGCAGCCAACCCGCGATGACCGAGGCCAGCAACGCAGCTCACGTCGGTTCACGCCACGTCGGTTCACGCCTCCCAAGGGCGCCCAGCTTGTGCCAGACGGGCGGAAGTGGCGCGGCTCGGCACAGGGCGCGTAATGGGCGGTTATGTTCCCCGGGGCTTGTCGGCGGGAAGTGGCTTTGGACTGCTTGTTGTAGTCAAGAAGATCATCGGGGTTTCTCTCCTGTTGTTCAAATTCAAGACTACGCACCGTCTTGCCAACCTACCTCGTCAATGCGGCGGTTCGGGCGGGAAAACTCGCGGTCCTCACTCCTCGCGGTGGCGCGCGACGACGAGCCTTCAACTCGATCCATCTCGCTTCGCGCAAGGCAGCGTTGAGGACAGCGCGACTTCGCGCGCTCCTCGAAGCGCTCCGCTGACTCGAGTGCTCGATGTTCGGATCGCGCCCCGCGGACGACCGTTAAGTATAGCTTAACAACGACTTAATGATTGGTGAATGGACCGCCGACCTGCGCGTCTTTAGATTCGAAAGCGTGCTGCTCGAATGGTCACAACCCTTGTGACGAACGAGGACGCACCGAAGGGAAACCATGAAGAACTCGATGTTGCCAGTGTCATGCCTCCTCGCGCTGTCGCTCGGCGCCTGCTCTACGACCACCGATGGCCTCGAGAGCGCCGCCGGCGCCGTCGGGAAGGCCCCAGATGCGGGCTCGACAAACACGCTCGAGCTGCCCGGGAAGGACTTCTTCCCCGAGAGCATCAGCGCCTCGGCCGACGGGACTCTCTTCGTCGGGAGCCTCGGGCAAGGCGCCATCGCTCGCTTCGCTCCGGGCAAGACGTCGTTCGACTGGTTCGTCCCGTCGGGGGGGCCGGCGAAGAACATCGCCGGCGTTCTCGTCGATGACGTCGAAAAGTTGGTTTACGCGTGCGCGGTGAACCTCTCCACGACGCCGCCGTCGACCATCGGTGTGCATGCCTACGCCATCGCTGGCGGCGCACTGAAGGGGAGCTACCCGCTGCCTGGTGGTGGCTTCTGCAACGACATGGCTCTGAACAAGGCAGGGGACCTGTATGTCGCCGACTCGTTCGGCAGAGTTCTGAAGCTGGCGAAAGGCGCGGCGGCGCTCACCGTCTGGAGCAGCGATCCTCTCCTGGCGCCGTCGAGCCCTTCTGGTTTCGGCGCCGATGGGATCGTCACGGACGGCAACAAGAATGTGTACGTCAACACATTCTCGGACGGCCGACTCCTTCGGATCCCGATCGGTGCGGACGGCAGCGCTGGTAAGGTCGTCGAGCTCAAGGTCTCGCCGAAGCTCGAGTCCCCAGATGGGATGCGGCTCCTCGATGCGAGCACGATCATCGTCGCCGAGGGCGCGGGGCGTCTGACGAAGGTGACGCTTGCGGGTGACACTGCGAGGGCGACGCCCATCGCCACTGGGCTCGACGAACCGACGTCGACCGCGATCGTCGGCGACGACTTCTGGGTGAGCGAAGGCCAGCTCGGACACCTCTTCGGCTCATCGACCGGCCCGGCGTCGCTGCCGTTCCGGCTGCGGCGCATCCCAGCGCCGGTACGGTGACGACGCGAGCTCGTGCCGAACCGTTATGTGTGTGTCCGACGACGAGAGCCCGGTCGCCCGAGAGCCCCGCCGGCCGCGCTGCACCGGGGGGGGCGCCTGCTTGCGTCAGTACGTCTTCTTCATCCGCAGGATCTTGCCGGTCCCGAACTCCGTGCCGGCGGAGGCTCACGTCGGTCCACGTTGGTCCACGCATCCCCGGGGTTACGACAGGTTGTGCCACGGGACGCTGCTAGCGACACAGCTCGGCGAAGTTCGCGGATTGGGCGGTTCTGTCGCCCGTGGCTTGTCTGTGCGAAACCGCTTTGGACTACTACGCTCCATCGTCGTGGCTTCGAACGCGATCGCCGACAGCGTCTGCGTCGGTATTGTCGGCGGCAGCTCGAAGACCGAGTACACGGTGACGCTGGTCGGGACTGTCCCACCGCCGTCTTCACCAGCACCGCTGTCGGCGCCAGACGCCGAGGAATCCGGGCCGCCGGACGAGGATGACGACGACGACGACGATGGCGTCGAAGACGATCCGCAGGCGGCGCACGCGATGGACAACGCGACGCCGATGAGGCCGATTGAAGCGACAATCCACTTTCGCATGGTGTGCGTAATTGGGTAGCACAAAGCAGGAGTCGCTGGACTTCCATTGTCCGTGACTCGCAGGGGTGACCT
Organism: Polyangiaceae bacterium; assembly: GCA_044358965.1. GTDB lineage: Bacteria > Myxococcota_A > Polyangia > Polyangiales > Polyangiaceae > SXNL01. The sequence goes on along the minus strand of JBIKNA010000692.1, from coordinate 225 downwards.
TCGACGGGTAGCGCGCGAGAGCGGTGGCCTCCGCTAGACCGAGAGCACGCGGACGGCTGGAAAGTGCACACCAATGCGCTCCAAGTCATCCACGTCGCGCGTGTACACGAGGGCTCCGCCGTGTGTTGCGGCGAACGCCATGACCATCGCGTCAACGGAGAGCTTGCCGCGCGCGTCCTCTCCGCGAATACCCCCGAGTACGATCCCCGCGGCCTCCGCCGCGTC
>JBIKNA010000152.1:0-14956 GCA_044358965.1 Polyangiaceae bacterium | reverse complement strand
GCCCGGGCAGCGTCGATCGCGGGCACGATCCGCTCGGCGTCCTCCGTGCCGAACAGTCCGTGTTCGCCGGCGTGCGGATTGAGACCGCACACGGCGACCCGCGGGCGCGTGACGCCCACGCGAAACAGGAACGCCGCAAGAAGTGCCGTGGCCGCCGCCACCCGCGGCACCGTGATGCTTTTTGGGACCTTTCGGATCCCGAGGTGGGTGGTGACGAGGGAGGTCGTGAATGTGGGGTGGTAGAAGGCCATGATGACCTCTCGGGCCCCGGTGCGGTGCATCAGGTGCTCGGTGTGTCCGACGAAGTCTCGGTGCCCCGCGCTGACGATGGTCTCTTTGCTGACGGGCCCCGTGACGATGGCCGCGCAGGTCTTGCCCAGCACGAGATCCGTGGCGGCGTTGATCCAGGCGAGCTGCGCCGCGCCGCCGGCCTCCGTGGGAGCGCCGGCTTTGCGATCCGGGGCCCGCAAGTTGGCAGTGGGCTGGTACACGCCAAGACTGCCGCGGGGCACCCTTTGCCCGGGCTCGATGCGTTGCACGAGCACCGGCAGGCGAAGGGCCTTGGCACGCGCGACCAGCAGCGCGTGGTCGCCGACCAGCAACACGTCGCGCTTGGTTCCCGCAGCAGCCCGCAGGGCGACCTCGGGCCCAATGCCGGCGGGGCAGCCAATGGACAGCGCGAGGGTCATCGCGAAGGTGGCCCCTTGAGCTTGTAGCCCGCCCCCCGCAGGGTTTCGAGCGGAAGCGCTTCGCCGAGCTTTGCCCGGAGCCTCCGCACGTGAATGTCGACGGTACGAGGCCCCCCTTCGTAGCGCGCGCCCCAGACCCGTGCGAGCAGGGTCTGACGACTGAACACCTTGCCCCGCTGGTTGCACAAGAACACCAGCAGCGCGAACTCTTTGGCCGTGAGGGGCACCCGCGCCCCATCGAGGAATACGTCGTGTGCGGCGCGATCGATGACGAGGGCGCCGATCTTCAGGCGCTCGTCGTTGGTAAACTCCGAGGCGCGCCATTCGAGGGCGCGAATGCGCGCATAGAGCTCCGCGGGAAAGTACGGCGCCACGATGAAGTCGTCGAAGCCGGCGGAAGGTTCGATGCGCGCAACCTGGCGCTCGGGCACTGCCAGCAAAGATGGCACGTGCGCGAGCGCCTCTTGGCCCCGCAGCGCGCGCATGGCGGCCACGGCCCAGTCCGGTCGGTCGCCGGACTCGAAGACGAGCACCCTCGGCACCGTTGCCGGCGAAAGCGCCGATTCGTAGGGGTCGTCCCAGAACCCCGTGGTCACCACATCGGAGCCTAGCTGGCGCAGGGCCACGGCCGGTCCGTCAGGGTGCTCCAGAGCGTCGGGATGCCCCACCACGACGACAACGCGCTTTTGGCTGCGAAGTTCCATCTGCCCGAGGCGCTCTTTTGCGCCTTAGACCTTGGTGCCGCCCACGGTGATGCTGCTGATCTTGATGGTGGGGCAGCCGACGCCGACAGGGACGCTTTGGCCATCTTTGCCGCAGGTCCACACGCCGTCGGACACCTCTACGTTGTTGCCCAGCATGGACACCTTGCGCAAGACATCCGGTCCGTTGCCAATGAGGTTGACGCCCTTGAGCGGCGCCGTGATCTTGCCGTCTTCGACCAGATAGCTCTCCGTGAGCGAGAACACGAAGTCGCCGTTGGAGATGTCGACTTGACCGCCGCCGAAGCGCTTGGCGAACACGCCACGCTTGACGCTTCGGATGATCTCTTCGTGATCGTGGGGACCAGCCACGAGCAACGTGTTGGTCATGCGGGGCATGGGCACGCAGGCAAAGCTCTCGCGACGGCCGTTGCCCGTCGGTGTCAGCTTGAAGAACCGCGAGCTCAGGCGATCGTGCATGTAGCCGACGAGCTTGCCCTTCTCGATGAGCGTGGTGGATTCGGGGATGTTGCCCTCGTCGTCGACGTTGACGGCGCCGCGGGTCTGCAACAGCGTGGCATCGTCGATGACGGTGCAGAGATCACTCGCCACCATTTGGCCAATCTGCCCGGCGTAGTTGCTGGTGCCTTTGCGGTTGAAGTCGGCCTCGAGACCATGCCCCACGGCCTCGTGCAGCAAGATGCCGCTGTCGCCGGGGGCCAGGACGACCTCCATTTGGCCAGCCGGCGCCTCCACGGCGTCGAGCATGATGATGGCGTGTTGGGCGGCTCGATCGGCGTGTTTCTCGGGGCTCTCCATGTCGAAGTAGCCCATGGTCATGCGTCCGCCGCCGCCGGAGCTGCCCTCTTGGCGCTTGCCGTCGCGCTCGGCAATGGCCCGAACCCCAAAGCGCATGAGCGGCTGCACGTCGCGGGCACGTTTGCCGTCGGAGGTGATGACGAGAATTTCACGAATCTCTTCGGCGAAGCTGGCCTCGGCCTTGATGATGCGGGAGTCGAAGGCCTGGGCGCGTTTGGCCGCGCGTTCCAAAATGGAGCGCTTTTCCTCGCCAGGAACGTCGAGGGTCACGCGGCTGAGGTCGTAGCGATGCGGCACCTCTTTGGTGACTGCACGCACGGGGCTGACGGTCTTGCCTCCAGCGGCGATCTGCGCCGCGGTCTCGGCGGCGCGCGCCATGGCTTCCCAGGTGAGCTCTTCGACGTAGGCGTACCCCGTGGCGTCGCCCTTCTGGGCGCGGACCCCGAGGCCCATGGAGACGCCGCGCGAGGCGCTCTTCAATATGCCCTCATCGAAGACGAAGCCGGAGGCCGCCCGGTACTCGAAGAACAGGTCGGCGTAGTCCGCGCCCTTGGAGAGGGCCAAGGACAAGAGCCGTTCGCCCAAAGCGTCATCGATTTCGACGGCGCCGCCGGGAGCAAAGGGGGCGGTGTAGAGCTTGGAGAGGGTGGCCATGACGAAGCAGACGGTATCACACCCCTGGGGGTGGGCGAGGGGCGCACATGGCCCGGAAGCCGGAAGGGGCCGCCCGGGGGCACCGATGTTCGCGGAAGTCTAGCCGCAAAGGGCCGAGCTGGCGTATCGTGGGGAGGTTCAGCTGGTCGAATGGCTCGCAGCACAGGGGGTGCGCCCACCAAACCACTGAAGAAGACTCATCAAGCGCTTTGCCGTACGCTGAGTTTTCCGGCATCATCCATCGCCGAAGAGGAGCGCTCCCACTCGTGGCCATTGACCGCGAAAAAGTACGACAAGCCGCCGAGAAGTTCGTCGAGAAGAAGAAGTACGACAAGGCGGTTCTGGAGTACCAAAAGCTCGTTCAAGCGGATCCGGCCGACGCGCGGACTCTGCTGAAGATTGGCGATCTTCAAACGAAGATGGCGGCCTTCGCGGATGCCATTGGCACCTACGAGACCGTTGGCAAGCTTTACTCGCAGCAAGGCTTCTCGCTGAAGGCCATCGCGGTCTACAAACAGATCCGCGAGATCATTGCCAAGCACGTCCCGCAGCTCGACGAGAAGTACAGCCATATCTCCCCCAAGCTGGCGGAGCTGTACCAATCGCTGGGTCTCACGAGCGATGCCCTCGCGGCCCTCGACGAGGTGGCCACCCGGCTCCAGCGCCAGCAGCGCGATCAAGAAGCCATCGAGGTCTTCCGCAAGATCGTCGACCTGGATCCCACCAACCCTTTGCCGCACCTCCGTCTTGCCGAGGCCTTGTCTCGCATCAAAGACGTCGAAGGCGCGGTCTTCGAATTCAAGACTGCCGCATCGCAGCTGGCCGGCCTTGGTCGGCGCGACGACGCCCTCAAGGTGCTCGAGCGCCTGCTGCACCATAAACCCGACGCCGAACAAGCGCGTATCGCCGCCGAGCTCTACCTGGCTCGCGGGCAACCGGCCGACGGCATGCAGGCGCTGTCCAAGTTGCAGCTCTGCTTCCAGGCCAACCCTAGGGACTTCGACACCCTCTCGCTGCTGGCCCGCGCCTTCACGGTCATTGGCCAAGCCGCCAAGGCCATCGAGGTCCAAAAAGAGATGGCCCGCGTCGCACGAGACGCCGGCAAACACGACCTCTTCCGCGAGATCGTCGAGCGGCTTGCGCGCCTTGCGCCGCACGATGACGGTGTCCGCAAACTGCTCGCACAAACGGCCCCCGAAGCCGCGCCGCCACCTCCTGCGGCGCCCGCGCAACAGGCTCCGATGGGGCAAATGGGTGGCGGTCTCCCGCAGCCTCCGGGCATGCGACAGCCGGCACCTGGCTTCCAGCCACCACCGCAACAGGCCTACCAGCCACCGCCGCAACAGGCCTACCAGCCACCGCCGCAACAGGCTTACCAGCCGCCGCCGCAACGGGCCTACCAACCGCCGCCAGCGCCCATGGGCGCTCCAGCGCAGGCTTGGGGGCAGCAGGCCGCGCAGGCTCCGCAGCAGGCCTACGAGCTCCCCGACGAAGAGCAAGCCTACGAAGAAGAGCAAGGCTACGAAGAGCCCGCCGACTACGAGATGGTCGAAGAAGACGATCTCGTGGCCGAGGCCGAGCCCGAGGCCGAGCCCGAGCCCGTCTACGAAGAAGAAGCCCCCGAAGAGATCCCCGCGCAGGATCCCGCCGAGCAGATTGCGCAAATCCTGGCCGACGCGCAGTCCTTCCGTCGGGTGCGCCTCTACACCAAGGCCATCGAGACTTTGCGGGTGGGGCTCGAGCTCGATCCGCGCTCGATGGACGTGCACGAGGCCTACCGAGATACGCTCATCGAGGCCGGTCACACCGAAGAAGCCATCGACGAGATGCTCGCCATTGCAGGGCTCTACGTCGACGCGCTCGACGGGGACTCCGCGGCGCGGGCGCTCCAAGACGTTCTGGCCTTCGATCCCGAAAATGCTCGGGCCATCGAGATGCTCCAGGAGCTCGGATACGAAATTGTCGACGAGGGCCAGGGAGCCGAGCTCGAGGGCGGCGAAGCCGAACCCGTTTACGCCGATGCCGAGGGCGAACTCGCGGCGCAAGAGCCCCTTCCCTCCTACGACCTCGAGGGCGTGGGCCCCGAGCATGTCTCCGGCGGCTACCGCGCCGCAGAACCCGAGGCCGGCGCCGACTTCGAAGGCGAAGACGCGCTTCCGAGCTTTCCGCTCGACGGACCCAGCACCGAAGACCAGCCCTACGCCGAGGAGCAAGCCTACGTCGAGGGCGACGACGTCGCCTACGCCGAGCCCCAAGACGAATACGCCCCGGGCGAGAGCGAGATCACCGATGGTGAGCGCGCCGGAGGCTACGCGACGGACGAGCAACAAGTGGTGGCCGCGGGTACCGACCGACCACCGGCCGGCTCGCCCTCGGTGTCTGCGCGAGCGCAAGACCTCGAAGATGCCCTCGAAGAGGCCGAGTTCTTCATGTCCCGGGGCCTCAACGAGGACGCCCGCGCCATCTTGGTCGACCAGCTCACGCGGCATCCTCACAATCCGCTGCTGCAGGAGCGCATCGCCGAGATCGACGCGCAGCTCGAGGCCATGGGCCAAGGCAGCGGCGCCCGCGAGCGTCCGCGCTACGAAGACCGCGCCTTCGACATTGCAGCCTCGCTCGACGCTCTGGACGGCCTAGAGGGCGCGGCGGTGCCCGAAGCCCAGGCCATGATGGGCGCCGACGAGCAAATCGACGTCGAAGAGGTGTTCGCCAAGTTCAAAGAGGGCGTCGCCAAGCAGATCAGCATCGAAGACTCCGAGAGCCACTACAACCTCGGCATCGCGTACAAAGAGATGGGGCTCATCGACGACGCCATCCGCGAGTTCGAGGTGGCAGCCCGAGACCCCAAGCGCGAGTGCGTCTGTCAGTCCATGATCGGCGCCATCTATGTCGAGCGGGGTAACCTGAATGGCGCCATCGACGCGTTGCTCAAGGGCATCGCCTCCACCAACAAGGAGCCCCAACAGGAGCTCATGCTTTGGTTCGAGGTGGCCTCCTGCTACGAGGCCAAGAAGATGGGCAAAGACGCGCTCAGCTACTACCAAAAGGTGGCCAAGCGAGACCCGGCCTACCGCGACGTGCAAGAGCGCATCCAGCGTCTGTCCAAGGGCGAAACGAAGAGCGCTGTGCGGCAGGTGGCCGTGGGTGCCGACGACGAGTTCGACCAGGCCTTCGACGACATCATCGGCAAGAGCTAAGCGCTGCTAGACGTTGCCCAGGCGCGCGCCCTCGGGCTACGCGTCGAGGTAGTACTCGTGCGGCTCGTCGTCCTCGGGCGGCGGCGCCTTGGGCTCCAGGGACAGCACCCCCTCGACGAATTTGCGCACCAACGGATGGTCGACATCCAGGGCCCGGGCAGCCACAAAAATCGACGCCTCGTTTTGTGTGTAGACTCCCCGGAACGCACGTTTGAGCGTCCGCACCTGCTCCCGGGTGAAGCCTCGACGCTCGAGCCCCACGCGATTGAGCGCGCGGACCCGGGCGCGGTCACCTTGCACGATGACGAAGGGCGGCACGCTGCGCTCGCACATGGCGCCGCCGGCCACGAATGCACTCTCGCCGACATGGACGAACTGCGCCACGGCCGCGAGGCCTCCAAAGTTGGCGAAGTCGTCGATGACAGCGTGCCCAGCGATTTGCACGCCATTGGCCACGGTGACGTTGGAGCCCACGACGACGTCGTGGGCGATGTGCACACCCACCATGAATAGGTTGCGGTTGCCGATGACCGTGGTCCCCTCTTGGGTGCCGCGGTGAACGGTCACGTGCTCGCGAAAGACGTTGTCGGCACCGATGACGAGCACGGCTTCGGGCGAGGGCGTGGCCCGCTGCTGGGCGTCGGTGCCGATGGCGCAGAACGGGTGGAAATGGTTTCGGTCGCCGATGCGGGACGGCCCCTGCACAATGACGTGCGACTCCAGGATGCAGCCGTCGCCGATGGCCACGCGGGGTCCGATGACACAGTAGGGGCCGATGCGCACCCCAAAGCCCAGCTCGGCGCTCGCATCGACGATGGCCGACGGGTGCACCACCGTGCTCACGAACGCACCATCCTGCGCGCAGGGCGGCGCCCGTAGAGCGAACTCATGGCGCGGAGCCAGGTGCCGCGATCTTGCGCGGGGTAGCCGGCCACCACGGCCCCCGGGGCGATGTCGCCGATGACTCCGGCTTTGCCCCCCACCCGCGCCCCAGCCCCGATGGTGACATGGTCGCGCACGCCGACCTGACCTCCGAGCATGGCGCCGGCACCAATGACCACGCTGCCGGCGAGGCCCGTTTGCGCGCACAACACGGCGTCGGCGCCCACCTCGCCGTTGTGCCCTACGTGCACGTGGGCGTCGAGGCGCGCCCGGGCACCGATGCGCGTGGGCTCGAGCACCCCCGCGTCGATGGTGCAATGCGCGCCAATGTAAGCGCCCTCGGCGACATGCACGCCGCCCCGATGAGGAATATGCGTGACGCGCCCGTTTGCGTCGTGCGCAAAGCCGAAGCCCGCTTCGCCAATGACCGCGTAGGCCCCGACGAACACCGCAGGACCAATGACGACGCCCTTGGCGATGACCGCGGTGCGCGCGACCCGTGCCGTAGGGTGCACCTGGGCATCGGCCAGCGGCACGCTGCATTGGGAGAGCAGGCACGCCATGACCCACGCGGCCTGGGGATGCACCATCTGCGGGCGTCCCGAAAGCTCTGAGCGCCCTTGAAGCTCTTGCGTGGTGAGCACGCAAGCCGAAGCTGGCAACCGATCCATGAGCGGCAAAAACCGCGGGGACAGCACCGGATGCAGCCCCAGGGCCTCGGGCCATCGGGGGTCAGCGATGCCGACAACTTGGGCGTCGACATCGGCGTTGCGAAGCTCCGCTCCAAACGCCTGCGCGCAGGCGCCCAGGGTCACAGGAGCGAAAGCGTGAAGCGTCACGAGCGCGGCCGGCTACTTCTTCTCGGGCGCGGCTCCGCCACCCGCGGCAGCCCCGCCAGCGTTGTAGGATTGGATGGCGCGATCCGTGAGGTCTAGGTCCGTGCGCACGAAGGCCACCATCGCTCGGTCGACCACGAGGTCATAGCCCTCTTGGGCCGCGAGGCGCTTGATGACGACGGTCATGCGCTCGAAGACGGGCTCGGTGATCTCCTTCTGCTTCTTCTCGAGTTCCTTGTTGTATTCCATGAATACTCCTTGGAGCTCGACCATCTGGCGCTGCCAGTCTTCGATGCGCTTTTGGAGCGCCTCTTTGGAGAGCACGCGGGACTGCTTGTCGATGTCTTCGCGCTGCTTCTGCAGGTCGTTCTGCTTCTTGTTGAGCTCCTGCTGCCGCGAGTCGAACAGCTTCTTGAGCGTGGCCTGGGCGCGCAGACCGTCTTCGGTGTTGGCCACCGCCCGCTGCATGTCGACGACGGCGACTTTCATGTCGGCGCGCGCCGCGGGGGCGAAGGCAAAGAACGAAACGGCCAAGAGAATGGAAAGCAGCCGACGAAGCGTCATGAGGAAGTGCGGTACCCAATAGGGAGAGCCCGGTCAAGGCAAGGCCGCGCCAAGCAGAGGTTTTTCGGACCGGGCGCTCCGGGGCGGCAAGAGCACCGAGAACGCAGGTTCACGGTCGGGGGGGCACCAATGACGTACGGATCCTGTGGCGCCAAGGTCGTAACCGCTTGATATTTGTAGGCAACGATACGCAGATTGCCTTGGCACGAAGCGTGTATCTAGACCGGTCGTATCCCTGACCCCGGAGGCCTTTCGAATGCGAGCACCTGTCCCCACCCTTTTGTCGGTCATCGTCCTCGGCGCGCTCGGGACCGTCATGTGGGGCACAGGCTGCGGCCCGGGCAACGAGCGCTACTACTGCGACGACGGCGGATGCTTCACCTGCGACGGCTACGACTGCGCGCCGGTCCCCAGCCCCACCCCAGCCCCGTGCACCGGCACCGCGGCCTGCGGCCAAGGGTCCATCTGCACCTCCCAGGGCTGTGTCGTGGCCTGCACCGACAGCAGCCAGTGCGGCAAGGGCACGGTGTGCAAGTCCGGTCAGTGCGTCGCACCGCAGACCACGCCGGGCACGGTCAAAGAGTGCACCCAAAAGACCGATTGCGCCCAGGGCAACACCTGCAACGCCGGCAAGTGCGAAGCATGCGGCGGCACCGCCGGCCCCTGTGCGTGCACGGCGCAGGCCGATTGCGCAACAGGCGAGGCCTGCGTCTCGGGCTCTTGCCAAAAGGCCAAAGACACCTGCCGCTTCAGCAGCGAGTGCGACAGCGGCAAGGTATGCGCCGAAGGCCAGTGCTTGGCCCCCTGCCCCACCGGCAACGAGTGCGGCACCGACACCACTTGCCAAAGCGGTGTCTGCAAGCCCAAGCCGCCTGTCACCGGCTGCAAGAACGACACGGAGTGCAAAGACCCGGCGGCCCCGCAATGTGTGGCCGGCGCCTGCGCGCCCGCCTGCACCGCCGATGCCCAATGTGGCGCCGGCAAATACTGCAACCAGGGCGCCTGCGCCGTGGACACCCGGCCCAAGCCCAAGTGTGCCGCAGACAACGAGTGCGGCAGCCCCGGCGGCAACGCGCAAAAGTGCATCGAGGGTTACTGCAAGTTTGCCTGCACCGCCGACGCCCAGTGCCGCCTCATCGACGCCCGCATTGGTTTCTGCGCCAAAGACCTTGTGTGCCGTACGGCAAGCGAGGCAACCGCCGAGTGCACGGGCCCCGGCCAGTGCACTGGCGGCAAGCAGTGCATCGACAACGCCTGCAAGTAAAGTGCGTTTCATGACCGTTACGAGCGCCCGAAGGCCAAGGCGGGAGCGAGCCCCAAGGACTTCCCCGCGCTCGCACGAGCGGAACGTGCCTGATGGTTTGGAAGCTCTGCGCGCAGCGACCAACGCCGGCATTCTGGGGCTCAGCAGGTTACGAAACGCATTCTAGTCGGCGAGCAGCGCTCTACTTGGGCGCGACCACCACCTGAAGGGTGACGTATTCGACCTCGAGTTCCTTGCGCACGCGCGCCGACAAGCGCTGCGCAAGCTCGGGGTCGCGGCTTTTGGTGCGCACGTGCGCCATCAGCGCGTCGTGCCCGGCCCCCAGGCTCCAGACGTGCACGTGGCTCACGCCATCCACTTCGGGCAGCGCCCGAAGGAAGGCCGTCACGGTCTCGACGGGAAGGTGCTTGGGGGCTGCCTCGAGCAAGACCGCAACCGCATCGCGCAGAAGGCGCAACGCGCCGACGAACAAGATCAGGACAACGAAGAAGCTCGCAATGGGGTCCACGGAGGCGGGCCCCCCAAAGCGAACCACCAGTGCGGCGACCAAGGCAGCGACGGATCCCAGCGTATCGCCGATGAGGTGAAGCCACGCGCTGCGCAAATTGAGGTCGTGCCCCCGTGCCCGCGCCTCTTTGATTCCACTGTCGTGCCCATGGTCATGCCCGTGCCCGTGCCCGTGCCCATGCCCATGCCCATGCCCGTGCCCGTGCCCGTGGTCGATGGCGCCGTGCAGGAGCCACGCAGAGATTCCATTGACCACCAAGGCCAGCGACGCAACGACCAGCATCGGCGTGCCCCGCGGCGCCTCGGCGCCTCGCAGGTGGTCGAGCGCTTCTTCGACGATGTGGGCAATGGCTCCCAAAATCAAAAGACCGTTGATGACCGCCGCCACCGGCTCCGCTCGCCGCAAGCCAAACGTAAACCGCGGCGTGGGCCTCTTGAGCGCGATCCGCATGGCCACGAGGCTCATGGCGAGCGCCCAGATATCCATGAGCAAGTGCAGCGCGTCCGCCATGATGACGTCGCTTCGCGCCCACCTGGCCCCCAGGTACTCGACAACGACGAAGCTCGACGTGATGGCGAGCACCCAGCTCAGCCGCCTAGCCTGCTTCGCCTCTTGCGCATTGAAGCCCGCCTTGCCTTGGGCCCCACTCCCCCGCTCATCCCCGTGCCCGTGCCCGTGCCCGTGCCCGACCTCATGCGCGTCATGCCCATGACCGTCGCCATGCCCGTGCTCATGATGCTCATGCTCGCCATGCTCATGCCCATGACCATGCCCGTGGCCGTCATGCCCGTGCCCGTCGTGCCCGTGCCCGTCGCTCTTCCCCTGCTCTTGTCCGTTACCCAAAGTCCCAGGACCCCTAAATCAGGACGTATTCGTCCGCATCCGCCATGGTGGTCGTGGACATCGTAAGGATGCTCTTCGTCTCTTCGTCTCGCTCGACCGCCCGCAGGTACAAGCTCGCCAGAATCGACGGGTGCAACCGCACCAGCGTCATGAAGTCTTCCCGCGGCAGGTGCAGCGATACCGTCGGCATCACCGCCACGACGTCTGCGTTGGCCTTGCGCCGAAGCACCAAGGCAACCTCGCCCACCACCTCGCCAACGCCGAGCGTCGAAATCACGAACGACTCGTTGTTCTCTTCGTGCCCCACCACGGCGACCTCGCCGGACGCGATGATGTGCAGCCCGCTCGAGTCTTGTTTCTCGGCGATGAGCTTGTCGCCCTTTTCGAAGACCCTGGTCTCGAAACGCTCGACCAGCGCCTGGCGCTCGTCCGGCGGCACGGCCAGCAGCACCTCGGAGGTGCGAATGAGGTTGGCCACCATGCGCCGACGGCAGTGCGCTGCCAGCTCGACGCCCACGTCATTGCGCTTCTCGGCCACGGCCTCGAGGGCATCGCGACGTGCCACGAGCAAAATCGATGGCTGGCATGCGACCACGCTGGCGGCTCGAGGCGCCCGAGACAGAAGGGCCATCTCCCCGAACAGAACACCGTTGGTGAGCCGCGCGAGCGTGAGCACCTCGCGCTCGTCGTCTTCGCCCACATGCCGGCGGACTTCGAGCTCGCCACGCGCCACGATGTAGGCTTCGCCGCCCTCTTCGCCCTGAGAGATGACCGCGTGCCCGGCGGGAACCGTGAGCATCTCGAAGCAATCGATGAGCGCGCGCAAGCTCGCCTGCTCCAGCGACGAGAACAGTGGAATGGGCGCAATGAGCGTGGCCACGTCACTGTCTAGATCGTCGAACGCCTTACGGGCCTCGTGGACGATCTCTGTGGCCTTGGACAACAACGCAGGTCCGGTGAGGTGCGAGCTCAGGGGCTGGAAGTCAGAGAGATCGGGCAGCGGCGGCGGCGGGGCGGCGCTGACCTCGGACAGACGCGACGAGCCTGCGCAGAACGCCGCGGAGATCTCGTCGAGGTACGGCCCCGTGTCCCGGCGTAGCGCGCGGAGATCGCCCAGCGCGGCCACGGCGAGAGGCAGATTGCCCGCATCGATGGCGCGGCGCAGCGACAGCTCGAAGCCCTCGATGGCCGCCTCGGTGCGGTTGGCATCGGCGAGCAAGCGAGACGTGAGGATGAGCGCACTGGGTAGCGAGGCGTCATGTTTGACCACTGCGGCGCACCAGCGAAGCGCTGCGTCACGCTCGCCAGCGAGCATCAACGACAGCGCGCGGTCGAGGGGCGACTCCGTAACGTTACGTCCGGGAAGGTCCGGGGGTGCCGTGCGCATCTGAGTGGCGGTGATCCTAGCACCGAACGGGGCGCCGATGTCGCACCCGGAAAGATCGGCCTATTTGTCGTCTTCTTCGGCGTTTCGCAGCCGGTCCATGAAGGCCGTCATGGCCTGCGCCGTGGCAGACACAATGGGAACCACCTTGGCGTAGTCCATGCGCGTGGGGCCAATGACCCCCACGGTGCCCGCCGCCCGACCGTTGTCGCTGAACGAGGCGCCCACGATGGACAGGTGGCCGCCTCCCAGTTGCCCGGCCTCTTGGCCCACAACGATGGCCATGTCTTTGGCCGCCATGGTGGCCGTCAGCAGATCCACGATGCGTTCTTGCTGATCGAGCGCCGACACCACGCCTTTGAGGTCCCCGGCGCTCTGGAACTCCGGAGCCTCGAGCAGCTTGTCGCGCCCCTCGATGAACAGGTCGGCCTTGTCTTGGGTAACGCCAGCTACCGCGGCCTCGCCAAGGCGAAACGCCGTGCGCCGCAGCTCGTCTTGTTGCACCCGCTCGGTTTGCAGACGCCGCGTGAGCAGCTCATGCAGTTCGCGCAAGGTGCGCCCCTCGATGACGTCGTCGAGAAGGTTGTGCACCTGGAGCAGCTCGGCCTCGGTGACGTCGAGCCGTAGGAAGCGGTTTTGCACCTCGCCGTTGGACATGACCAACACCGCGAGCACCTGTCCGGGAGTGGTGCGGATGAAGCGCAGATGTTTGAGTTTGAGCTCTGCCCGGGGGGCGACCACCACAGCCGCCGTGCCCGTGAGCTCGCTCAGCAGCTTGCCCGCATCACTCATCAGGGTGCTGCCGCCGGGCTCGATGTCCGAGAACCGACGCTCGATGAAGGCGTGATCCGCAGCGGACACTTGCCGCAGCTCCATGAGTGTGTCGATGAACAGCCGGAACGCGCGGTCCGTGGGCACACGCCCGGCGCTGGTGTGCGGCTGCACGACGTAGCCCTCGGCTTCGAGGTCGGCGAGCACCGAGCGGATGGAGGCCGGTGACAGCTCGATGCCCCGGTGCGCGAGGGTCTTGGAGCCCACAGGCTGCCCGGTGGCCACGAACTCGGTGACCACTGCGTACAAGATTTGTTTGGCGCGTTCCGAGAGTTCGCCCACGGCAGACAAGAGGGTAGCGCTGCGGGACGGGCGCGGCAAACGGGTACGCGTGGCCAAGACGGCGACGGGGCGGTATTGTTCGGGGTCTTGCGCACGAAGGCTCTGCCCCTCTTGTTGTTCGTCGTCCTGCCCGCGACCGCGTGGGCCCAGGGCAACAAGGCACCTGCGCCGCCGGCCGCACCGCCCGGCCGGGTGGCCAAGGTGCCGCAGGCCGCGACCCCAGGGGCAAAGCCCGAGCGCCCAGGCGCTGAGGCCCCCAGGGCAGCCGTGCCAGCGCCCGCCGAGCCCGCGTTGCCGCCCCCGGTCGACGAGGAACACCCCCCAAGCCCCGAGGGGCCCTCCCCGCTACCCCCACCGGCCACACCTGCCCCGCCCCGGGGCACAACGCCCGCCGAACGCTATGCCAAGCTCGAGCGTTTCGAGTGCCAGGCCGAGCTGACGCGCCGGAAGGTGCCCTTTCGTGTGGTCACCGAAGCCCGTGGCGTGCTCGCCCCTGTGCGCCTGACAGGCCCAGTCAATGGCGTCAGCTTCCACGGCAGCGGCCCCGAGGCCGCCCGGGCCCAGAGCCCCTACGAGATCATGGACTGCAGACTCGTCCTCGCCTTGTCAGACTTCGCGCGGCAGCTCTCGGCTCGGGGCATCACCGAAGTGGTCCATATGTCGGCCTACCGACCGCCACCGGCCAAGGGTTGGGCCGCGGGGCAGCTCGGGCGTCGCCACGAGGGCGCCCTGGCCATCGACATCGGTAGCTTCAAAAAAGCCGACGGCACCCAGCTCGTTGTGGAGAGCGATTTCCGCAGTTTCATCGGTGGCAAGAGCTGCGGCACCGGCGCCACGGCCATCGCCCCGTGGCCCGCGGCCCAAGAGCTCCGGGGCATCGTGTGCGATGCCGACACGGCCAAGCTGTTCAACCTCGAACTCACGCCCCACTACAACTGGGCGCACCGCAACCATTTTCACTTCGAGGTCACCCCCGGCGTCAGCTGGTTCATCGTGCACTGAGGCGAAGGGCCGGTTAGGGTTGCCGGCGCGATGAGTACCTCTGAAGCCATGGCCGATGGTGAGCTGCCGGTCCCGGTGACCAAGTTCGAGAAGCTCGTGGGGCACCCCCCGGGCCTGTTCATCTTGTTCTTCACCGAGATGTGGGAGCGCTTCTCGTTCTACGGCATGCGCGGCCTGCTCAAGGGGTACATGATGTACTACCTGTTCGTCACCGCAAGGCAGCGGGTGTACCTGCCCGAGGGCGAAGAGCAAAAGCTCATCGAGAAGATCCCCGGCAGCCCCTACGAGGTGCTCGGTTGGGCTCCGTTGCAAAAGGTGCTCTTGGCCATCGACGGCAAGATGGACCTCCAGGGCCAAGCGTCCATGGTCTACGGCCTGTACAACGGTCTTGTGTATCTTACACCTGTTTTGGGCGGCTACCTGGCCGACAAGTATTTCGGTCAGCGCCGCATCGTGGTCGCCGGAGCCCTGCTCATGGCCACCGGGCAGTTCTTGCTCGC
>JBIKNA010000544.1:0-4565 GCA_044358965.1 Polyangiaceae bacterium | reverse complement strand
AGTGTTTCTTGGGGTGCTTGCCGTGTTTGGTGCCCTTGGGCGGCGTGGCGGGCTCTTTGGGCGTGGTGCCGGGGGCGGGCTCTTTGGGCGGTGCGACGCCCGGGGCGGGATCTTTGGGCGTTGCGCCGGGGGCTGGGGCAACCGCGGGGCCCTTGGGGGCCTCATCGCCGTGGGTGTGCGCGCGGTGGCCGCGCTTCTTGGCGTCGTCGAGCCACTTCTCGAGGGCGCCTTGACCGCCGTCGGTGCGCAAGATGGCCTCCATGGGCCAGGTGGCCACGGGCCGATCGTTGATGGCGAACACGATGTCGTAGCGGCCGGCCCGCGGGAGCAGTGGCGTGCCGCCCTGGCCCATGCAGTTGAAGGGGTGCTCCGGGCGCACCTCCGGGCGGATGCAGCCCACGCCGCGGCCGACGATGGTGCCCTTGTCGTCGAGCACGAAGGAGCTGATGGCCACGTTCTTGCCGCTCCAACCGCGTGAGCCGCGGGCGAACCACGTGAACGCCACGCGGCGGGGGTAGCGCCACTCGGCCCAGCCCGCGCGAATGCCGAGCAGCGTGAGCGGATCGCTCTGCCCCGCTTGGGCCACCACCACGTTGACCTGCGGCTCGCCGTCCTCGACGTCGTCCATGTCGTCGTCGTTGATGGGGCTGTCGTCGTCGTTGGGATCTTGCACCCATACGTCCGTGTGACCGATCTTTTGGCCCTTGCGGTAGACGAGCACTTCGTAGCGACCCTCGACCTTGGCCGGGAAGCGAAGATCGGCGGTGATGAAGCCCACACGCTCGCGGTCGGGCAGAGCCATGCTGCGCTTGAGCGTAGTGACGGTGTGATCGGCCGGGTCCACCACGCGGAACTCGAACTCTTGTTTGCCGGGCTCCACGCCGAAGACCATGCCGACGATGGGCACCCGGGCTTCGTCGGCTTGCTCCACCACGCGCTGGTTGCCGTAGATGGCCGCGGTGGTCAGCATGCGCGGATCTTTGTGCACGGCGATGTTGTTGGTGACGAAGAGCTCGATGCGTGGCTCGACGGCCCGACCTTTGGCATAGGCGGCGAGCTTGCTTTGCAGCGGCGAGGGCTTGCCCGCGAGGACCTCTCGAATGTCACTCACGGACGAGGCGCTGGAGATGGTGGCGTACGAGGTGACGCCGGCGGTGAACAGGATGGCGTGGTTGACGCCCACGACGCGGGGCTCCCCCGTGGTGGACAACGTGATGACGGGCCCCCCGGAGAAACCCGGGTACACCGCCGCGTCATGCAACACGAGCTTGGCGCCCAGCAAGTCGACGACGCCAGAGGTGACCCCCTCGGTGATGCCCCAAGACAATGCCCAGAGGCCGCCGCCGGTGTGCCCCAAGGCCCACACGGGCGCGCCCACCTTGGGCTGGCCGTCGTCGAGCGACAGTGGCTTCACACCCACGAGCTCGCCCTTGGGCTTGAGCACGGCGACGTCGCGCACCTCGTCGATGCGGACGAGCTCTGCGGCCACGGTCTTGCCAGCGCGGGTGGTGAGCCGAAGCCGGTCCGGCGTCTGGATCACGTGCGCCGCAGTCAGCACGAGCCCTCCCTCGACAAGAAAACCCGTACCGTGCGGCTGCGCGTCGCGCCGCAAGGAGACATCGATGACCGTCTTGGGCGCATGGCCTTCGACGCCCATGTCTTTCATGGCGCGCTTGGTCTCCTCTTCGCGGAGATCATCGTCGTCGTTCAGCACCGCGAGCACCGACGGCACCACGCGTTCGAACACGCCTTGGGTGACGGACACCACGGGGGCGGGTGTTTGCGGCTTGCTGCCGCAGCCCGTCACGGTGAGGGCGGATAGCAGGCCGGCGCAGGCGACCAAAGAGGGCAGAGCAACGCGGCAGCGTGATCGGATGTCAGATGACATTGGAGAGGATGCGCCTTTTCGGGGAGGGCAGAGGTGATGTTGCGCGCGACGTCAGAAGATGCCCGGGATGGCCTTCCAGCGGACTTTCTTCTTGTACTCGCGGTAATCCGGATCGCGGCTCAGGTGGCGCTCCTCGGTCCAGGCGCGCAGGGCATACACGGTGCAGGTGCCACACAAGAACAGGGCTGTCTGCGGCGTGAGGTTCGGGATGTGCTCGAGCCACCATGCCAGGCACTTGGTGACGTACGCCGGGTGCCGGATGAACCGGTAGGGCCCGCGGGTGATGATGCCGCGGTTGGTGAGGTTCGAGAACTTGAGGCCGAAGGCGACGGTGGCCCAGGCGTAGATGGTGAAGAGCGCAACGGTGAGGCCCTTGAAGACCAAGTGCCACTCGGGGCTCGTGATGTGCTGGGGGCCGCCGGACAGTGGCAGGTACGTGCCGAGCACGTTGTTGAACGGCGGGTAACACGAGATGGCCACGAGCCAGCCGAAGCCCGTGGGCTCGGCGCTCTTGGTCTTGTTGCCCAGAAAGCGCGACTCCGTCAGGTAGCCCATGGTGGCCACGCCGCAGTCGACGATGAAGATCATGTCGTAGGACAGGTCCAAGCCCCAGCGGATGTTGGCCATGTTCCAGCTGGCCGACGAGAAGAACGCCGAGAAGTCATGGCCATTGGGCAAGAGCTTGGGCACGCGCTCGCTGACGGTGTGCCACCACACCGAGATGGACGTGCCGGCGGGGAAGTTGAAGGTGGGCACGCCCTTGTGCCGTGCCCAAGAGTTGGACACGTTGTTCAGGTGCCCCGACAAGAACGTGATCATGAGCGGCGAGAAGAACGCCTTGACCGCGAGTGACCGCAGCAGGTTCGTGATGCGCCGATTCTTGAGGATGTGCCAGGGGCCTCGTGCCTTGGTGGGGCTGAGTCGCGCCTGCCACCAGGCGGGCTTCAACCCGATCACGGTGACCAACGAGACGGCGCTCACTGCGCCGCAGGTGAGGTAAAAATAGAGTGTCGACGACTCGCGAAACGCAGGATGTGTGGCGTTGACGATGAATGCCGTGCCCAGACCCGGGATCACCGTCGCCAAGAATAGTCGGGTCCAAGGTCCGGCAGCGAGGCTCAGGGCGCGGCCGAAGAGCAGGTAGAGCAGGCCCGAGTCCGTGAACCACAGTTTGCGCTCGGGGAACTTGCGTAGGTACGCGATGGCGTAGGGGAGGCCCAGCACCAGCCAGCCGATGAACATGGTCCGGTACACCGGGCGCCATGGGGCGAACTGGTTGTTTAGGTAGTAGGGGTGCTGCGTGTAGACCACGAAGAAGAACGTGAATACGAGCGCGATGGCGGCCCAGCGCGCGGCCGCGCGCGAGAACTCTGTGGGCTGCTCCTTCGCTTTGGCGCTGCCGGTGGCCGGGGCCTTGGGAGCCTTGGCTTTGCTGCTGGCCGTGTCGCCCTTGGTGTCGGCGGACTTGGTGTCGGCGGACTTGGTGTCGGCGGACTTGGTGTCGGCGGACTTGGGCTCCTTCGCGGCTTCCTTCGCCTTGGCGTCGTCTTTGGAGGACGCGGCCGCCTCGACCTCTTTATGAGAGTCGTCTTCCGGGGCGTCTTGGGGGCTCTTGCTTTCGTCGCTCACGCCTTCCAGCTAGCAGAAAACGCAGCACTTGTGCGTCCGGGCGGCATTTGAGCGCCCCCGAGGGAATTTGATGGGGCTGTTCGGCGTATGCAGCCGGGCCAACGGAAGAAGCCCGCGCCGTGCGCGCGCCGCAGCCCGTTCGGCCAACGCTCGCCACCCATTTCCCCCCGAAGGAGGGGGGTTCCCCATGCTCGTCCATCACTCGTCGTCGCTCCGCTCTGTGTTTTTTGCCGTAGGCCTCGGGGGCCTGCTGTCGCTCGCAACGGGCTGTGGCGCCCTGTCTGCGGCCGCCAACCCCAAGGTCGCCTGGGCCATCAACGACCCGGCGCCCATGAGCGTGGTGGTTCGGCGGGCCGACGTGGCCGCGGGCACGGGCAAAGAAGTGGACCGCCTGATGACCGAGACCCCGGTGGCCGTGGACTCTTCCTGGCTCAAGCAGACGGCCCCGGCGCCGGAGGCGGCCAAAAAGCACGTCGAGGCCATGCGCGCCCACGAGATCTACCAGGCCAACCAGGCGCGGGTGGTCGAGGCCGAAGTGTGGTCCAAGACGTTGTCGGGCGTGGGCGAAGCGGCCCCTCCGCCCGTCGCCAAAGCCGAGGCGGCGCCTGCAAGCAAAGAGCCGCCGAAGGCCAAGGGCGCAAACAAAGACAGCCGAGCGACTGCCGTGACCAAGGGCGCGGCGAAGGCCGCCGGCGCAGCCCCCGCCAAGGTCGAGGCCAAGGCCTCCAAGGCCGAGGCGCTGGGCACGGATGCTCCGAAACCCGACGTGTCGAAGGCTGCGTCCTCGCCAAGCGTACTTGCTGCCATCGACGCAGGGCTCGGCGCCGAGTACGCCAAGATCATGGCCAAGAAGAAGGAACTCGGGGCCGTGCGCGCCGACATCGCTTTGGCCGAAGCCCAGATGGACGAAAAAGGCGCCGACAAGGCCGCGCTCAAGGCCAAAGTCAAAGAGCTCGAGGCCAAGGTCGACCCCGCCGAGAAAGAGATCAACGAGCTGACCAAAGCGTTCGCGCCCAAGGCCAAAGAGGCCGCCAAAAAGACCGCGCCC
>JBIKNA010000006.1:0-48838 GCA_044358965.1 Polyangiaceae bacterium | reverse complement strand
CGCTGTAGCGAAGGCCGTGGTGGCGGCGAGCGCGGCGAGTTGCTCGGTCATGGTGAGCGTGGAGTACAAGACCAAGCCCGGGTGCAACGCCAAGAGGCCACCGGCGATGGTGCCCCGGCGGTCGCCAAGACCACACCGCGCCAGCATGAACGTGGCGGGGGCCAAGAGAGCGCCCGTCACCACGTTGACTGCTGTGCCCACGCGCTGCGTTGCGCCCAGCAGACTATAGAAGAAGCCCAGATACGCGCTGTAGCCCACGGGGTAGTGGCACCACGGGTGCCAGATGCCGCCCTGGATGTCGTCGGAGTAGCCGAAGCCCGCCGCGATGCGCCGCGCACCAAAGTCGTAGTAGTGGCCGTCCCACACGGGCTCCGCGGCGAACATGGCCGCGGCGACCACCCGCGGCACCAGCGCCAACACAAACAGCGCAGCGGCGAGCACGGCCGCGCGTCGCCACCCGGTCATCCCTCTTCGCCTTTGTCGCGCATGCGGCGCAGATACGTGCGTTGCACTTGCGTTGGGTCGAGCCGCAAGTACTTGGCAAGCTCGGTGACGAAACCCCGCACGTAGACTGCCGCCGGCAGCTGCGTGAAGGCCTCGTCTTCGAGCGCTTCGAGGTGTGCCTTGGCGATTTTGGTGCGGATGCTGATCTCCACCAGGTCGACGCCTTGGGATTCGCGCACCTTGCGCAAGAGCGCGCCGGTGAACTCGGTGTCGGGGCCAAGCTCACGCAAGAGCTCGCTCTGGAGCATGAGCTGCTCGGCGGCGAGCGCGGGCCGGGGCACCTGACTTGGCCTGGCCTCGCCAATGTCGGCCTGGAACGTGGACAGATCGTAGGCGCGGCGCCGAATGGGATCGAGCAGGGTGTCGTGCGCTTCTTCGAGGCGCGCTTGCTCGGCCTTGAGCTCGGCTTCGGACAACAGCGAACAGGTGGCGAGGCCCGCGGTGGCGTACACCTCGCGCTGGCGCTTGTAGGCGCGACGGATCTCTTCGTCGTTGGCCGAGCGCGTGACGCCCAGCAGCGAGTACAAATCGGGCCGGTCCATGGGGATGGCCGGGGGAATGGTGGCCCGCTCGGAGCGTACGGCCCCCAGGGCTGCAACACGGCGGGCGATGCGTTCGAGGTTGCGCGCGGCCTTGGAGGTGGGGCTGTCGATGAGCAACGGCCGCTGGCGTCGCACGCAGAGCCACACGGTGTCGTCTTGTTCGATGTGCCCAAGCTCGTCGAGCTGAATGCCGTAGTGGCGGAGCGACAAGCCGCTCATCCATGCTCCGAGCTCCAGGTCGTTGCGCGCGCGGGTTTGGTTGACCACGAGCTGCATGCGCAACCGGCAAGCCTCGCTCCAGGCCAGCTCGGCCAGGTTTCGGTCCATGCGGGCCAGCGAGCGAACAAGCTCGAGCGGTGCTGGCAGTCGGCCGATCTCCCGCATGGCACGTTCGACCAAACCCGCGCGAAAGCGATCTTTGGCGACGGTACGCCGCAACCTGCGTTTGAACGCCGCACGCAAGAAGCGGTACGTGGCCTCGATGGCTGGTGGCTCGGGCATGGTGACCGCGATGGCCACGTCGGCGCTGAGCATGAGGTCCAAGGCCAGGTGCGTGTGCCCCGGACCGGTGTTGACCACCACATAGTCTGCCGCCACCGATCGTAGGCGCGTGAGCCAGCGCGCCTTGCGGCCCGCACGCAGGGCCACCGGCGGATCGATGGCGTCGTGTGCGAAGGGCAAAATGCGCAGTCCTGGCACGTTGGTGGGCAGCAAGCGCTCTTCGAACTGGGCTTGCGCCGTGGTCTCGATGGGGGGCTCTTGGGCGCCGGCCTCGAGGCCGAACTGCGAGTGCAGGTTGGCGCCGGTGGGGTCGGCGTCGACGAGCAGCACTGCTTTACCGAGTTGCGCGAAGTAAATGGCCAGGTTCTGCGAGACCAGGCTCTTGCCGACACCGCCGCGACCGCCGCCCACCACGAGCAGCCGTTTGGCGCCCCGCGCGGCTTCGAAGGCCGAGTGCGGCGCGTCGTCGTCGTCGTCGTCGTAAGACTCGGAGATGGGGGGAATGGAGTCGGTCACGGGGGCCGGCGGGGCTCAGGGAGGGGGTTGGCTGGCCCGGGCGCGGCGCAGGAGGCCAAAGATACGAGCGGCCAGCTCTGGGTTGCGGAAGGGTTTCACCACGAAATCGTCGGCGCCGCTGGCGAAGGCGTCGACGATGTCTTTGGAGGAGCTTTGCCCCGAAATCAGCAAAATAGGCAGCTGGGCGTTGCCCCCCCGGGCGCGGATGCGCCGCACCAACTCGAGACCGCTCATGCCCGGCAGGTGCACATCGAGCACCACCATGTCGTAGGGCCCCTGGGAAAGCAGCCCTTCGGCCTCTTCTGCGGTGCCACACTCTTTGGCCTCGAGGCCCACCGATGCCATGACCTCGACGACCATTTGCCGCGTTGCCGGATCGTCTTCGACCACGAGCACCCGAGCCCGCATGGCCGCCAAAAACCGGCCCGTAGAGGCCATGGGGTCCGATATGGGCGCCTCCGAAGGGTCGCCGCTGGCGCTGGTTGCCGCCGGTGCACCGCTGCCGCCGGTGCCCGGAGCTGCGGAAATGGGCTTTGCCACGCGAAACTGCTCGCTGCGGGCCGTGGCGAACGAGGTCAGGCGCTCCCAATCGCGATTTTCGAAGGTGACGTGAGCGGCGCCCTCGATAAGGGTGGTTCGGGAGGCCGTGGCGGTGCTGCGCCTGCGGGCGCCAACCTCGAAAATGGCGAGGACCCATTCGCCGTCGCTTGCGGTATTGCCCTCGGGCAGCGGGATTGGGCGCGGCGAATCGCCGAGCGCAAGTACCAGCGCGGTGAAATCGTCGAAGCGGAAAACAATGCTTCGCATAGGGGATCCGCAACCTAGCCCTGCTTGCCCCGCCGCGCAAAGGGGCTGTAAGCTGCGCCCGAATCATGGGCATCCGAACGCTGAGCGCAATCTTCTTGCTCCTCGTCTCTACGGGGCACTCCACCTGTCACAACCAGTCTCAGGGCGCCGACGTGTCCAAAGACCCGCAAGGGGCATCGAGCGCCCAGGCCGATGTGACGTTGCCCGGGCTCGACACGAGCGCCCTCACGCCGCGCGAGCGCAAAGAGTGGAGCGGCTACGTCTCGGAGTTCTTGTCGCCCTGCAGCAGCGTGCCGGTGCCCATCGCCCAGTGCGTCAAAGAGAAACGTGACTGCGCCAAGTGTGTGCCTGCGGCGCGCTTCGTCATGAAGGCCGTGCGGGCGGGCTTGCCCCGGGCCGAGGTCGAGAAGAAGTACAAGGGGCGCTTCGACAGCGACAAGGTCAAGAGCGTGGGCCTCGACGGCTCGCCGTCCAAGGGCCCCGAGAACGCCCCCATCGTGGTCATCGAATTTGCAGACTTCGAGTGCCCCTACTGCGGCGTCATGGCTCCGGCCATCGAGAAGGCCTGGGAAGAGCGCAAACAGAACGTGCGCGTGGTCTACAAGTTCATGCCGCTCAAGGGGCACCCGCACGGCGAGATCTCGGCCCGCGCGGCCATCGCTGCCGGCGCCCAAGGCAAGTTCTGGGACATGCACAAGAAGCTGTTCGAGAACCAGCAGCACCTCGAGCAGCAAGACCTCGAGATGTATGCTCGGGAGCTCGGCCTCGACGTGTCCAAGTTCCGCGCCGAGATGAACTCCAAAGAGACGACGGACCGCCTCGAGCGCGACCGCAAGCTCGCCGACGCCCTCGACGTGAAGGGCACGCCCACCATCTACATCAACGGTCGGGAGTTCGATCCCAAACAAGAGCTCGGCGACTGGCTCAACATGGAGCTCGAGCTGTTGGGCATCGACGGCAAAATGGCAGCGCCCTCGGCATCGGGGTCGGCCCTGCCTGTGGCGTCCGGCTCGGCCAGCGCTCGTCCGACGGCTTCTGCTGCGCCCAGCGCAGGCAAGAAGTGAAGGCGGGCGCCGGCGACGGCTGCGGCTGTTTTCCCACCGGCAGGCACTATCCGGGCATTGCACACCTGCTCAAGGTGGCCGTGCGCGGCGTGGCCGACGAATTCCCCGTCGACGCCGAGTGGCGTGAGCTCAAGATCGCTCTGCTCGACGTGGAGACCACCGGCCGCGACGCTTCCGTAGATCGCGTGGTGGAGCTCGGCATCGTCATTGGCCAGGGGGGCCAGGTGGTCGCCCGGCACAACTGGATGATCAATCCCGGCATCCCCATCCCCGCCGAGGTGCAGGCCATCCACGGCATCAGCGATGCCGACGTCAAAGACTCGCCGCGCTTCGAGCAGGTGGCCCAAGACATCGCAAAGGCCCTCGAAGGCTGTCTGCCCGCGGCCTACAACGCTCCCTTCGACAAAGCGTTCGTGCTGGCCGAGCTGTCGCGCGCCAAGGTGTCGGGCAGCGCGCCGGGCGTACGCCGCGAAGTCGAATGGCTCGATCCTCTGATCTGGGCCCGGGAGATCCAGAGCAACGAAAAGTCTCGCGCCTTGGGCGACGTGGCCGCTCGCCTGGGCATCAAGCTCGAAAACGCCCACCGCGCCCAAGACGACGCCGAGGCGGCGCTCATGGTGTTCTACGCCCTGGGCAAAGATCCGCGCATGCCCCAGGCCTATGGTGCGCTGGTGCAAGAGCAGCGTCGGTTGGCCCAACAGCAGGCCGACGAACGCCGCTTCTGGCGCTCCTAGGCGCGCCACGGTCCCGACCGCTCTCGCGGTTGGGACCATGTGCTTCGTCATCTGCCCCGCTTGCGCGTTGGAACGGAATTCACAAGCTAAGGCGCTTCCGAATGCCCCACAGCGGCAATGCCTTTGGGGCGGAGGCCCCGCGTCCTCCGATGAACAAGGGCCAACGAGCTGAGCTTGATCGAAGATCGTGCTCGGCGATTTAGTTGGATACCCAGCTGATGCTTGCGTGTTTGTTGATGAGGGTCTTGTCGTAGGGGAAGCCGTCGGCGTCTTCCCACATCTCGTACTCGCCGTACGTGTCGATGCCCAGCACGTCTTCGACAAGGCACTTGCCGGCCACGCAGATGTCCGCGAGTTTGTACCAAAGGAACACCCGTCCAGCCATCAGCGACGTGTCGACTTTGCTCTCGAAGTCCAGCGCGAGGCTGGGCGGCGCTTCCTTGACCGTTGCGGTCAGGCTGGTCGGCACCTTGAGGTCGATGACCTTGATGTCGCCCGTGACCCCGGCGGAGGCGAGCTCGACGAGCTTTCCGATGCCGACGCGCGCGGACACCCCGCCGGTGACCTTGCCCACGAACTGCGGCTGCACACCCAGCGTGCAGGATACGCCGTCGCTCGTGGTGGCTTTGGTGATGGGTCGGAACGTTAGTGTGGCGCTCGCCTTGAGATGACCCTCGGCGGAGATCACGCCCGGAATGAAGGTGTACCCGAGCTGTACATTGGGGGTGTTGAACGTGCGGTCCAGGGCCTCGGCGTTGACCGTGGTGTTCTTGTTCCACACGGGGGTTGATTGCCCAAGCGTGTAGAGTGAAGCATTCGCGGCCTGGCAGCACGTCTGTCTTGGTGTGTGGTTCTAGGCGTAGCGCTCGAAGGCGCGTGCCGTTTTTGCTACCCAGGTCGCAGATGGATACGCCGTCGGCCACGGAGATTTCGACGTGCCGGCGCGACAGCGTTCGATGTGGAATGCATACGTCACACTCCTCGGCGCGTCCGAGCACCACGTTGCCGTGCGAAGGCAGCGGGACCTCTTGACGCTCGCCGTCGTGCACCACGACCAAGGTGTAGGCCGCCGCCGCGAGGTTTCGCGGGGCTGGAGCAAGCGTTGCCGTCGCCGAGGGATCGAGCTTCACAATGTTCCCTGCACGAGACGTTACTGCGAATCGCCCTCGCGGTGCAGGTCGAGGATGACAGTTTCGGACAATCGGTAACCCCCGCCGTCAGAGATCAGACCGGGGAGACCCAACTTGCGCAGGGTGGCGATGGCGACGTGCACCCGGTGCATGCCGGAGCCGTGTTCCACTCGCTCGCCGGGCCAGCCCGTGGCGAGCAGCTCTTGGCTGGTGGCGGCCCTGCCGGGGGCGCGGTGGCGGAAGTCGACGAGCTGCTTCAAGATCCGCACAAGGGGCTTCCGTCGCCCCAGGTTCACCCGCGCGGCACCGGCTGACTGAAACCAGGTTCCCTCCATGTCGGCATGCAGCGCGGTCACGCTCGGTGCGGCTTGGGCCCCAGTGTCGTCGGCCATGCGCTGGGCCACGCGCACATCGCTCGAGTAACCGAAGCGCGCTTCGGCGCTCTGTTTGGCCGCGTGGATGTCGCCCAGGCCCACGCTGGCTGCAAGCAGATCGATCACCGGCATGAGATTGGGGTTGCCGCGCTCCGCGCCGTCTTTTGCGGCGGCGAAGGAGAGCTGTGCCCCGGGCTGATCGCCTGCAAGTGCTTGCACCCTCGCGAGGTGCGCCAGAAAGTGCCGGAGCCGGTAGTGATCGCTGCCTTTGCGCGACAGCTCGACGCAACGACCAAGCAGCGCCTGGGCCCGTGGCAAGTCGCCGCGCAGCTGGGCCACGATGCCGAGGTAGCCCAGCGCCGCACCCAAAAATCGCTGGTCGCCCATCTCGTCGAGCACCTGCACCGCCGCGGCAATCTCTGCCTCGGCGCCGGGCAGATCGCCTTCTTCGAGCAGCAGCTGCCCGTGCCAGTTGCGCACCATGGCCCCGAAGTAGCGATTGCCAGCTTGCTCCAAAGCCGCAAGCGCTCCCCAAAAACCCGCCCGCGCCTTGTCGCGGTCTCCTTGGTCGTGCGCCATCAGCGCCACGAGGCCCGCGCATGCGCCCTCGGTGTGCACATCGCCTTTGGCCTGCGCCAGGCCGCGGGCGCGCTCGAAACACTCGGCAGCACGGGCAACATCGCCGCGGCCATACAGCAGGGTTCCCACGCAGAGCATGACCTGGTCGGCGTTGCGCGCATGCGACTCTTGGCCATCGAGGAGCTCCAGGCCCTCGTCGAAGCGAGCGCTCCAGTGCATGATCATGCTGACCACCCGCGCGGCTTCGTCGTCGAGTTCCGTGACCCCAGCTTGCCGCGCCAGCTCTTGGGACTCGGACACATCGGCCAACGCCTCGGAGCTTTGTCCCGCGTCAAAGCGCGTCCGGCCGCGGCGCAGCAGCAACCGTGCTCGCGTCTCCACGTTGCCCGCCGTTTCGATGGCCAAGGTCAAGCGTTGCAGGTGCGGGGCGAAGGGGCCGGTGCGCGACACCAGTTCGTCGATGCCGAGCACGAGATCACAGGCCAAGCGTGCGTCTCGGCCATTGGCAAACGCGAACGCCGCGTCCAAGTCTGCGAGCATCTTTCGGGCGCTGGCCGGCGCTTCGAACTGCATTCGCGCCACGCACTGTCGCGCGTGTGCATCCCGCGCCTCTTGAGCCAACATGGGGTCGCTGTCCAGCAGCCCTTCGGCGAAGGACCGCACGGTTTCCAGGAATGCGAAGCGAAGCTCGCCGTCGGGGCTATCGCTGCGCTCGAGCAAAGAGGCGCCCAGTAGCTCCGACAGGGCATCGAGAACCCGGGAGCCATCGGCGCCAACGATTCCTTCGGCCTGGGCCAGCCCAAAGGGCGTCCGGTACACGGACAGCTGTGCAAACATGCGCTGCGTGGACGTTGTCAGAAGCGCCACGGAGGTCTCTACGGCGTGCTGCAGTGACGAGACGGCATCTCCCCGCGCGCGGAGCACATCGAAGCGAACAGAGAGGCGCTCGCGCAGTTCTGTAGGTGACAACACGTCGATGCGCGCCGCCGCTAGCTCGATGGCCAAGGGCAGGCAATCGAGGTCTTTCACGAGCTCCGTGATGACGTGAGTGGGGCTCTCGAGGCCCGGCCTGAGTGCCGTCGCTCGGCCAAGGAACATGTCCCTCGCGTCCGCGACCGCCAAGGGCGGCACCTCGACCACGGCAAGGCTGCGCAGGCGTGCGGGTCGCTTGCACGATGTCGCCACGATGCGCAGCCGCGGAGCACGCTGCACCCACGCAGCCAACATGCTCTCGAGGGAGTCGGCCAAGCGGTCGATGCCGTCGAGTAACACCAGCGCGTCGGCCATTTGCGCGAGCGCCATGCCCGCTGCCTCGGCCAGTGGAACCACGGGCTCCGTGCCTCGGACGCTGTGCATGCCCGCTTCGGCGCAGATGGCGAGGGCAAGCTCTTCGGGGGTGTGCAAGGCGCTGGCGTCCACACACAAGGTTGGGTCCAACGCAAGCGCGAGGGCACTCTTGCCAACGCCAGGCGGACCCACGAGCAGAACTCGTTGCGTGACGCGCAGCGACTGCAGCAGCTCGTCGCGACCGAACAGCATTGTCCCTTGGCTCGTGCGCGCCAAGGGGCGCACTTCGCTGAGCTGTCCGCAAGCCGTCTCCACCTGAATGGTGGCGAGTGTGACCCACAAGGGCCGGCTTTGGGAAGTCCCTTGCTCTGACGCCAATCGTCGCTTGGTGGCTGCCCCCGACCCCGGGGGGCGCGAGCGGACGTCCGTTGCCGTCAACGTCGGGCGTTTGCTGTGCGATACTCCTAGGCCAGATGTCTCGTCGGTCTCGCATCGCCACGCTCGCGGCCCTTGTTGTGGCAGCCCTGCCGCTAGCGCACTGTAAAGAACCCACGGCCATTCGTTTGGTCATCAGCACCAACGTGCCGTGGGTCGAGGGTTCTCGCGTGGCCATCTACGCGACCTCGACCTCCAACGTGGAGATCGCCGGGGCGCAGTCGCTGCAAGAACAGTGGGGCGCGCGCGGGGCCGACGGCGCGGCGCAAGTGGGGACCATCACCGTGGTTCCGACGGCCGGAGACGCGTCCGCGGGGGCCATCCGCGTCGTCATGGGCATCGGCCGCGACCCGGACACCTGTCGGCTGGATTCCACGCAAAAAGAGGGCTGTATCGTGGCCCGGCGCAAGCTGTCCTTCGTGCCGGGGCAAGTGCTCGATGTGCCCATTCGATTGCATGCAGTGTGCAATGGTCAACTCTGCGACGCGGACACCACCTGCAATGCGACTGGGGTTTGCGTCAGCGCTCGTCTCGATTCTTCGAAGTGCGGCTCCCCTGGTGGGTGCGAGCCCGAAGGCGATGGCCCGAGCAATTTGCCAGCGCCCTCACGCGATGCGTCTGTCGATGTGGTAGCGCCCGATGGGAGCTTGCCGCTCGATGGAAGCGTGGTCGACGGTAGCGGCCCTGGCGATGGCGCCACGGGCGATGCCTCCGGTACCGACAGTGGTGCCACGGATGCCGGACAAGATGCCGGCGGCACGGATGCCGGACAAGATGCTGGAGGGGATGCGGGAACCGACGGCGGGAGCGACGCCGGCGGCGGCGGCGGTGGTGTAGACCCTGGGACGTACTCGCCATGCACCTCGGCCGTGGGCGTCGACACGGAGGCCGCCTGGCCGACCGCCTTTGGCTGCGCGGACAACAGCAACTCCACGCGCCTCGACGGTCCGCATGTGCTCCCGACCAAGCGCAACATTGCAGTGCAGAGTGCACCGGGGGCGTTTGGTCCTCTGCTCGCGGGGCGAGTCACTGGTAACACGCTGCGGGTCTACTTGCCCCAGTACGGCATTGGCTTCCAGCACTACAACGTGCCCCTGGCCGGCGGCGCGCCCACGTTCGTGTTCACCAAGCAGTTGAACGAGCTGTTCCCCACCACCGGGGCGGCGCTCGGTGCCGGCGGTGTGCTCTATGCCAAGGGGGGCGGCGCCAACGCGCCGGTCCGTGCCTTCGACCCCACCACGGGCGATGCCCTCGGCACATGGAACCCGTATACGCAGGCAAACCCACGCTACAACGACCTTGTCATCCCCGTCGCCAACGGCGTCATCATCACATCCAACGGTGACGGCCAAAGTGATCCCTTCGTCGAGAAGATCGCTGCCGGTGGCCGGGCATGGCGCGTGACAGGACTCTCGCCTTCGCAAAGCCGAGGTCATGCGCTTGCACGGGATGGGAGCTTGCTGTGGTGCGAGGTCGGCGCCGCGCAGCGCAAGGTGCGGCGAATGAACACGAGCGACGGGTCTACCATCTGGTCGCGCGCAGAGGCGCTCATGGCCGCCAATGGGATCATCGTCGGGGCCAATCGGTTTGTGCTGCTGGGCGAGGAGTTGGGCAAGGCCAAGCACCACGGGCGGAACCTCTCGGACGGTAGCGATGCCTGGACACACACGGGCACAGTGGCGCAGGGCCTCAACCCCGTGCGGGCCATGGCCCAAAACGAGACCAAGTTCTGGGACGTCGACAACGGGCCGTTCGAGATCCTCATGTCGACGGGCGTGGGCACCTACTCCGGCTTCATCAACGACGGCGGAAATGCCGCGGGATTCGTGCTCGACGGGTCGGGCTATCGGTACATGCTCAACACCAGCGGCCAGCTGACGGCCTACCGACCCAACAACGTGGTTGCGTGGTCCACAACGCTCGACAGCGGGTGCAAGGGCCTCATCTTGGCCGCTGGTATGCTCATGTCCGTATGCAACGGCGGGCTATGGGTTGCCGGACCCTAAGCGTGTGTCCCTCTGTTCCTTGGCCCATAAGCGTGCCCGTGCCCGTGCCCGTGCCCGTGGCTACGGGTCGATTCTTTGGTAACTGGAACACAACGTGCATACTGCATGCTATATCCATTGACGCCAAATGCTGTGTTTGATGCCTCACTCGCGTTCGCGAAGACCAGAAAGTCCAGCGCGAGCTGATGGACATCGAGCCTTTCATGGTCGATAAACATGCCGACCCATAGGCTCGGCTACCCTCGAAGTTGTGCGAATTCGGGCACGGGCACGGGCACGCTTACGGGGAAGGCAAACATAGGGACAGGCTCTCGAACCATCTTTGCGATGTGCACGTTCCCTCGTGCGCTACTCGCTTGCGGTGACCTGCACGTTGCCCAGCACGCGCTTCGATAGGTAGACCCGGTCGAAGCTGACGCGTTGGGCCTTGGTCTGCGAGCAACCCTGAGACCCGCCTGCGTAGATGGCCAGCGGGTGCGCGGGGCAACCTTGGAACGACTTGCGCAGTTTGCCCATGGCCGTGCGAATGCAGGCCTCGGGGTCTGTGAGTAGCTCCTTGCTGCCCCAGCGGATTTGCATGGCGCAGACCGACTGGCCGTGATCGCCCACGGCGTCGAGCTTGAAGCCCGACTCGCGGTAGGCAATGGCGGCGATGAGCGCGGCAGTCTTGTGGCGATCCTCGTCTTTGTCGAACAGAGGCGCCTCGCTCTCGATGACGTTGGCGGCGGCTTGGGCAAAAGCAGCGTGGTCTTTGCCCGGGAACAAGAAGTTGGCGGCGGCCAAGATGAACGTTGCGAGTTGCATGGCGGCCAAGCTTGCCATCTCCGTCGGGTAGGTTGCTAGGCAGGCTGTGTGCGCCATTGGGGCACATGCGCGCGCCCCTTGCTCGACGCCTTTTTGCTCTACAAGTGCGGGGGCAGATCTTCGCCTTGGGGCTTCTTGTTGTTGAGGCGCAGTCGTGGCGCTCTGCGATGGCGCTTGTCGGTAGCTGCGTCGGTGGTCCCGGCATCGATGGGCGTCGCGCTCTCCGGGGCACGAGGTTGGATGATGGAGCTTGGCGGCGTGGGGAGCGGGGGAGCGGCACGTGTACTTGCGGTGTCGCCGGAGATGTCCGGCGTGCGCAGCTCGTTCCAGCGCTTGATGCTGAACGTGAGGGTCAGGAGGCCCACGACCAGCAGCGCCACGATGAGGATGCCGCGTGACTGGTGGCCAGAGGGAGCGGGAGCGGGAGCGGGAGTGGGAGTGGGAGTGGGAGTGGGAGTGGGAGCGGGAGCGGGAGCGGGAGCGGGAGTGGAGAGTGCCGAGGCTGGTGGGGCAAGCGAGGGGCGGGGCGGGGCGCCGGGCATGCGCTCGGTGAGCTCGGCCTGTGCCTGCGACGCGGGCATCTTGATTTCGACGTTCAGGTCGAGCAGCGTTGCGGCTTCGGCGTCGACGGAATCGGGGAGCGAGGGCACGGGCATCCGCGCGGTCTCGACGAGGGTGGGCTCGTCGTTGGCGGCGGGGTCCACGCTGATGCCCAGAACGTCTTCGATGGTTTTTGCAGCGTCTTCGGCGCTGGGGCGATCTTTCGAGGTGCGGCAGAGGCAAGCTTGGCTCAGCGCGAGCACCTCTCGCGGTAATGTTGGCGCAAGCAGGCTGAGCGGTTTGGGAACGCCGCCCAAGATGTTGCGCGCCACCATGGCTGGGCTCCGACCTTCGAAAGGAAACGCGCCGGCGAACATGGCGTACAGCAAGACGCCGAACGACCAGATGTCGGCTTTGGTGTCGACGGTGGCGGAAGAGTGCAGCTGCTCCGGCGCCATGTAGTGCACCGTGCCCAAGGTCATGCCGGTCTTGGTCAGCGTCGCTTCTCCGAACAAGCGGCACACCCCAAAGTCGACGAGCTTCGCGTTGCCGGTTTCGTCGATGAGCACGTTGGCTGGCTTGACGTCGCGATGAACGATGCCGGCGGCATGGGCCGCCGCGAGGGCCCTCGCCACTTGCGCGAGCCAGCGCAAGCCCTCGATGGTGCTGACCGGCCGACTTGCGATTTCGGCCCGCAGGGACTTGCCCTGGATGAGCTCCAAGATCAGAAACGGTGCGCCGTCACTGCTCTGCCCCGCTTCGATCACGCGCGCTACATGGGGCGACTCCAGCAGCGACAGCGCGCGCGCTTCTCGAACCAGGCGCGACACGAGCTGCGCCCCCTCTTGCTCTTCGTTGGGCAGCAGCACCTTGAGTGCCACGTGCCGGTCGTTGGGCACATCCAGGGCTTCGTAGACCACGCCAAACCCGCCCCGGCCCATCTCTCGGAGCACCCGAAATCGGCCGTCGAACATGTCCGACACGGTGGGCAGGGCGGGGCGCAAGGCCTTGAAGTTTATCGCGTATCTTGCCGCCGCGGCGATGTTCACAGGGCCGGTTTCACGCACATTTACCTACGCCCCTGCCGCCTTCGACACCGCGCGTCAAAGAAGGGGTGTTCGGCGTCCTTGTCTGACGCTATCTTCCCGAAAGCCCGCCAGTTACCCCTTCCGGGGAGCCCGGTGGAGCATCGCGGCCGCGCCAAACGGACACGGAGGCTCTCGTGAGCGACAAGGTAGAAATCAAACTCAGCGACTCGTCCCTCGAGGTTCCGATCATTAAGGGATCGGAAGGCGAGCGGGCCATCGACATTGCCACGCTTCGCGCCAAGACGGGCTTGGTCACCATCGACCCCGCCTTCATGAACACGGCGTCTACCAAGAGCGCCGTCACATTCCTCGACGGCGAGCAGGGCATCCTCCGCTATCGCGGCATCCCCATCGAGCAGTTGGCCGAGAAGTCCACCTTCGTCGAGACGGCCTACCTGCTCATCTACGGCGAACTCCCCAACGAGTCGCAGCTCAACGCCTGGTCCAACCAGCTCACGCGGCACTCGCTCATCCACGAGGACATGAAGCGGTTCTTCGACGGTTTCCCGTCCACCGCGCACCCCATGGCCGTGCTGTCGTCCATGGTCTCGTCGCTCTCCACGTACTACCCCGAAGAGCACGACATCAACGACAAGGAGGCCATGGGCCGCACCTTCGCTCGCTTGATCTCCAAGGTGCGCACCATCGCGGCGTATGCCTTCAAGAAGAGCATCGGCCAGCCCTTCGTCTACCCGCAGAATCACCTCAAGTACTGCGCCAACTTCCTCAACATGATGTTCAGCGTGCCGGCGGAGCCGTACCACGTCGATCCGGACATCGAGGCGGCGATGAACCTCCTGTTCATCCTCCACGCCGACCACGAGCAAAACTGCTCCACGTCGACGGTGCGCTTGGTGGGTAGCTCCCGGGCCAACCTCTTCGCGTCGGTTGCCGCGGGCATCTTGGCCTTGTGGGGCCCGCTGCATGGCGGTGCCAACCAAGAGGTCATCGAGATGCTCGAGGTCATCAAGGCCGATGGCGGCAACGTCAAGAAGTACGTCGAGCTCGCCAAAGACAAGAACAGCGACTTCCGCCTCATGGGCTTTGGTCACCGCGTCTACAAGAACTTCGACCCCCGGGCGAAGATCATCAAGAAGACCGCGGACACCGTGCTGGGCAAGCTGGGCATCAAAGACCCGCTGCTCGATGTGGCCAAGGAGCTCGAAGAGGCTGCGCTCAAAGACAGCTACTTCGTCGAGCGCAAGCTGTACCCCAACGTAGACTTCTACTCGGGCATCATCTACCGAGCCCTGGGCTTCCCCACCAACATGTTCACCGTGCTCTTTGCCATCGGCCGTTTGCCCGGCTGGATTGCGCACTGGAAGGAGATGATGGAGGACACCAGCACCAAGATCGGCCGTCCGCGGCAGATCTACACTGGCGCCACTGCGCGCGATTACACCGCCGTGGGCGCGCGCAAGTAACGCGCTCTCCTCTGGTTCAGACAGGCGCCTCGACCCTTCGGTGGGTCGGGGCGCTCGTCTTTTGTGCATACTGCAATAGCCGGTAGGGGCCACGCCGCGGCGGGTGCTGCGCTCCCTGTGGACCTACTCCGTGGGGAACATCACGCGGGTCATGAAGGTGACGATGCGCGGGCCGAAGAACAGGTACTCGTAGAGCGCCAAGATCAAAAAGGGCCCAAAGGGGATCGCCGCCTCCATGAAGCCATCGCCCGCCTCGGCTGCGGGGTCGTCCTCGAGTTCGGCGATGGCTTCTTGGTCGCCCTCGGCGGCCAGTCTGCGAAGCTCGGCCAGATCGTCTTTGACCGCCTGGGGCAGCTCCACCTTGCCCATGACCAAGCGAAGGATGATGGTTCCGATGGTGCCCTGGATGGCGCCGGCGAACAGCACAAATGCCGCGCCCTTCCAGCCGAACCAGGCGCCGGCCAGGGCTAGAAGTTTTGCGTCGCCCATGCCCATGCCCGTGCGGCCGCGCAGCAGGCGGTAGATCACGTTGAAGAAGAACCAGATCACGCCGAAGGCACCCAGGGCGGTGACCACGGCCTCGGTCAGCGATGTCACGTGCCGGAAGGGCGCCGTCACGAGCCCCAAGACCATGCCGCCCAGGGTGATCGAGTCCGGCAGGATCATGTGCTCGAAGTCGATGAACGTGGCGGCCACCAGGCTCAGCACCAGCGCAAAGTGTGCGGCGTACATGGCCGCAAAAAGCCCCGGCTCACCCTGGCCCATGGGGGTGGAGCGGAGCCACTCGAACACGATGATGGACGCCGCGCCGCCAAGCAGCTCCACCAACGGGTAGCGCACGCTCATGGGCGTTTTGCAGCAACGCGACTTGCCGCGCAAGATCAAGAAGCTGAGCACGGGGATGTTGTCGTAGCCCTTGATGGGGGTCTTGCAGCCCGGGCACGCAGAGCCGGGGCTCACCACACTCAGGCCCAGGGGCACGCGGTAGATCACCACGTTCAAGAAGCTGCCCCACAAAAGGCCAAAGGTCACCGCGGCAGCGCGCAAGAACCAAAGCGGCAAACCAAACAACACGGGCAAGAGGATACCGGCACTTGTGCCCCAGGGCCAAAGTTGCCCAAAAGACGCCAACGCCGGCCCTATGGTGTAAGAGCATGAGGGCATGCTTCTCGACATCAACCCAGAGCACCCGGAGCCTCGCAAAATCGCGCGCGCCGTCGACGCTCTTGCGTCTGGCGAGGTCATTGCCTACCCCACGGACACGGTCTACGCGCTGGGCTGCGATTTCGGCAGCAAAAAGGCCATGGAGCGGCTCTACACGCTCAAGAACATGCCCCGCAGCCACCCGTTGGCTCTGCTCTGCGCAGACCTGTCCAACATCGCCACCTACGCCCAGGTCGAGAACCAGGTGTACCGGGTGCTGCGGCGCTTTTTGCCCGGGCCGTATTGCTTCATCTTGCCGGCCACCCGCGAGGTGCCCAAAACCCTGCTCTCCAAGCAGCGCACCGTTGGCATTCGCGTGCCGGCAAGCCCCATCACGCAGGCCATGGTCACTGCCCTCGGGCGGCCCATTCTCACCACCAGCGCCGGACCAAGCGGCGAAGATGCCCTCATCGACGCCAAAGAGATCGACGAGATGTTTCGGGGCTTGGCCCTGGTGCTCGACGGTGGCGCCGGCGGTCTTTTGCCCACGTCGGTCATCGACCTCACGGTAGATCCGCCAGTGGTCGTGCGCGCTGGCGTCGGCCCCGTCGACGAGTTCGGCGGCGACGATCAGGTGCCCAACTCGCTTCGCGGGCCGTACTCCAAGCGCTAGTGCCAGGCGCCCGCGCCCGGTCTTCGGCTACGGGTCTGTGAGCTCCCAGCGCAGCTTCGGGTACCCCATGGGAGCCTCGGCCCAGATGTTCACGAAGTCCCAAGTCGACATGGGCGTGTTGGCCGCGGCAAAAAAGTAGCCGCTGTTGGCCCCCGAGGTGTCGATGCTGAGCAGGCCGCCCTGGCTGCCGTTGGCGCCAAGCGCAAGCCCGCTGCGCGTCGCGTCCCAAAGGACTGCTGTTGCGGTACACGCGTTGTTCTCGCCGGTGACGCCGCCCAACACACCGGCACCAGCCACGGTGCCCGTAGAGAACGAATTGGCAAGAGCGCAGCCCGAAAACGATAGCCCCGTAAGGCCGCCGCCCCAGGTGCCAGTGGTGGCGTCGACGGCGCCGGTCGCGTACGTATTGCGCAAGAGGCCCGTCGCGAAAACGTGTGCGCCCACCAGTCCGCCAACGAACACCTGATTGGGGTCGACGGCGCAAGAGGCCGCCCCCGCCTTGCCACCCGTTGCGTTCCCCCGGGCGTAGCTGTCTTGGATGAGGCCTTGGCCCCAGCCGGCCAAGCCACCCACGGACGCGCCGTTGGATGTTGCGGTGCCAGTCGCGAACGACTCGCGGGTGATGGATGTGTTGCCGGCGTAGCCGATGAGCCCGCCCGTGAAAGAGCAACCGGCTGCGATGGTGGTGCTGACGGGGCCCGTTGCGCTCGACTTGGTCACGAGCCCATTGGACAGCCCCGCGAGGCCGCCACAAGAGATGCCCGTGTTGCTGACCGTGACCGCCGTGCGGGCGTTGTTGATGCTGCCTGCGCTCCCGTTGCTTCCCACCAGGCCGCCCACGTACTGGTTGCCCGATATCGCCCCGCCGGTAGCCCGCACGTCGTCGATGATGCCGCCGTTGATGCCCACCAAGGCGCCCACGTAGTTTCGGCCCGAAACATTGACACTCTGCAAACGCAGGTGCTCCACGGTGCCAGTCAGCGCGCCGAACATCCCGTAGTTGTCTGCGGTGGTGGTGCTCAAGTTGAGTCCGGCCACGGTGAACCCTCCGCCATCGAAGCGACCCGCAAAGGGCGTTGCGCCGTTGCCGATGGGCGTGAGGACCGTGTCTTTGACATTGATTGACGTTGCCAGCCGAAACGACAGACCCCAGTCGCTCTCGCGCTGGGTCAGCTGCCGAAGCTGCTCTGGCGTACAAATCACGAACGGGTCGCTCTGCGCGCCGGTGCCCTCGGCGTAGGGGGCGTTGCCGAGGCGCGCGCCGGAGCAAAACGCTGGCGGACCCGTATCGATGGGCCGGCGTCTTCGATGGGAGGAGCCGTATCGGGGGTGCCAGCGTCTGTCGTCGCCGCTTCTGGTGGGCCCGCGTCTGCGGGGAGCGTCCCGGTGATGGTCTCGTCACCCGCAAGCACGCAGCCCTCGGGGCTGGCGCAGGCATCGGCATTGACGCTGGCCGACGCGCAAGCACCCAGGTAGTTGCAAGTGGAGTTCTCGTCGCAGACGACGCCCTGGCAAGCCAGGTGCAGGACCACGGGCACGCGCAGGCGCTTGTTGGGCACGAAGGCGAGCTTGCGTTTGGCGATGATGCATCCGCGGGCATCGGCATCGGAGCACTCGGCGGGGTTGCGCCCGATGCCCATGACCACGCGCACGGTGAGTGGCTCGTCTTTGCGCTGGGCCGGCGAGACGACCAAGTCGCCCAACGCGCCATCTTGGAGCCACGGATCTTGGGTGGTGCTCTGCGCCGGCGTGCCCGGCACGAAGCGACCGCTGGTGCTCGTCCAGATGCCAACGGCCAGGTCCGAGCGGTAAGGCACGTTGGTTCGCACGACCACCATTGCTTGCGTTGGGTCGCCGCAAGACGCCGAGAGCGCGACGATGCCGGCACTCAGCAGACCAACAGTGACGACCGAGGGGGACTTGCGAGGTAACATGGCGCGCGCACGGCTCTCTGCATCGTACCGCGCCTTGGTACCCCTGGGCAGCACCTCCGTCCGGGAGGCCTCAGGTGGCCAACGGGTGTCTCTCGTGGGCGACTATGTGCAGAGTACCTGCATGTCGCCCCCGACGTGCACCGAGGCCTTGAGCGCACGATGGTGTGCGCGCTTGGCCCAGCGCACGGCTTCGGCCACCAGGCTGGTGCCACGCTCGGCGTAGTTGTCGTCGGAGCTGGCGATGCGGCCTGCGATGAGTGACGACAGCACACATCCGCCACCGTGCACCAACGGGAGTTTGAGGCGTGGGCTCCTTAGCTCGATGAGCTCGTCGTCGTACGCGAGCACGTCGACGGCTTCGGGGCCGCTGACATGGCCGCCCTTGATGAGCACCATGCGGCACCCCTGGTCGAGTAGCGCCGAAGCGGCAGCGCGCGCGTCGCTGAGGCGCGTGACCCGGAGGCCCGTCAGCACCTCGGCCTCGGGGGCGTTGGCGGTGACGAGCGTGGCGCGGGGCAACACTTCGCGACGCAAGGCTTTGACCGCTTGTTCGGCCAAGAGGCGTGCGGTGCCGCGCGAGGGCAACATGACCGGGTCCAAGATGACCGGGAGCCCCTTGTGCATGGCCAAGAGCGACCCGAGGGCGCGCACGTTGCTCGCGCTGCCAAGGGCGCCCACCTTGATGGCGCGCACCTCTTGGTGGCGTAGCACTTCGCGGGCTTGTGCCAGCCAGATCCGCGAAGCCACCGGGTGCGTGGCCTTGAGGCCCGAGGTGGACTGCACCGTGAGCGTGGCAGCCACGCCGCAGCCAAAGGCCCCGGCTTGCTGGAACGCGCGCATGTCGGCCAGCAGTCCCGCGCCGCCGCCCGGGTCGAGGCCCGCAATGCTGAGCGCACACGAGAGCTCCGATGCATCGGTGAGGGACAGCTTGGAGTCGTCGCGCGCCATGCCCCGAGGCTACCCAAGGATGGTGACGCTGGGTACCCGCCCGGCGCCCTGTTTCTCGATTGTCACGTGTCGATGGGCATCAACGATCGCCGACCATGGTCAGCGGCCCGTCGGTGCACGCGCAGACGTAGGTGAACGTCGAGGAGCCGACATCGTGCTCGCAAGAGTGAACTCCCCGGCTTCCCTGGTCGACGCGTGGGCAGTCGAAAGAGCGGCAGGCGCTTTGCGCCGCGCGGATCTCCGCATTGGAGCATCCCTGGGAGGTCCCTGGCCCCGGAACCATCTTCTGTTCGCTTTGGGCGACGTCCTCGGATTCTTCGGTGGCCGCGCATCCTGCCCCCAGGAGGGTGCCAAACGATGCGACGAAGAAGAGGGCGGCGAGCGAGATGCGTTGTGCGTTCATGCCCCAAAGACAGCAGTGCTGACCAAGGGTCTCAAAAAAAATGAAGCGCACCTGCGCCACCCACGGGGCGCCATGGTGCTCCGGACGGGAGACGCCGCGGCACTGCGGCTCGTTGGCCGCGAGGTGGCGGCTGGCTGCAATGTCCATTGCAGCCGAGTGACCAACGGTCGGGCTCAGCAGCTATTGGAACCAGATGTCGTCGAACGTTATGGTTGTCGGCGCTGGCGGCTCCTTGATCATGCTGCCAACTGCGAACCGGACGGGGTTGACGTCCTCGATGGGGCTGGTCACTGAGTTTTTCTGGGCGTCATCGATGCTGGAGGTGACGGTTCCGCTGGCAACTCTGTTCAGACGAATCTCATGAAACGTGCCGCGAGAGAAGGATCCCGCCGGAGTCGTGCCCCCCGGGAAGACAAGGCCTAGCGAGCAGTTGTCATCGTTGCAGGTCACGACGACCTCGATCAGGGGGCGCGTTGTGGTGGCGATGACAAAAGCCCCATTTCCGACGGTACCGACCTTGACCCGAAAGCTGAGGATGCTCCACGCCTCGACGGATTTGGGAGGCGTCGGAAAGCGAAAGAACGTGCTCGCCCCACTTGGGAGAGTTGTTGGCGCCGTCAGCTGTGCCGCGTTCGGCGGCGAATACCCCCCACTAACGATCATCAGCGCGTGCGCGTTGCCTATGGTCATGGGGGTCGTCTGGCTCGGCGGGTCGAAGTCGAAGCAGAGCTCCGCCTTGTAGGCCTGACAACCCGTCGCCGCTCCAGTGTCTGCGGCGCCTCCGTCGAGCACGACGGGACCGCCGTCGGGCGACGGCCCGGAGGCATCGACAGACCCGGCGTCCGTGCCTGCACCAGCGTCATTGTCGCTGGGCTGCGCGGGCAGCGCATCGGCACCGCTGTCCGCCGCGCCCGATTCCGCTCCTCGGAACGACCCGCATGCGGCGATAGACATAAGAATCAGGGTGCCGCCAAGCCGAAGAACTCGCATGCGGTCACCGTAACACGCGGGGTGCGGGACGTCTCGACGCTGCCGTGTTCGAGAGCGTTGCCCGCAGCCTGCGCTTCGCGCGTTAGTGCAGCGGACCTTCGTGCAGCTCGACCGCAACGTTGTCGCCGGGGCGCAGCGAGAGCACATCGCTTGTGGCTTGGCCCTGGGTCACCGCCACTTGCGAGGTGCTCACGACCCACTGCACACGGGGCAATGCCTCGTGGAGCAGCGCGCACAGCTCGCGCTGGATGCCCGGGTCTTGTTGGCTCTCGAGATCATCGATGACGCAGACACCCTCGTTGTCGCGGATGGGCTCGTCGCGCTCGGCGTAGGCTCCGGCCAGCGCGCGGACCGTTAGCGCACCCATGGCAGCAAGGTGTTTGGCCCCCTTGGGGAGCTCGTCGAAGGACATGGGCACCCGGCCGCGTTCGAAGGTGGGCTCCAAGGTGCGCGGGCTCGCGCCCGTCCAGCGCAGGCCGTACGGCTGCAGCAGAATACCCAACGTCTCGCGCAATGCCGCTTCTAGCTGCTCGGCGTCGTCGCGCTCGGTCGCAGCGGAAAGCGCGCGCCGCACGCACACATACGAGAGCACCTGCTTGGTCTCCCGCGTGAGGTCCGCCCGCGTGGCGTCGTCGAAGCTGGTGCTTGCGCGCACGTCGTAGCGCAGCACCGTGCGGTCCGGGGTCGTCAGCATGTTGGGCGTGCGCGAGAACCACCGCGCACCCGAGAAGGCAACGAACACGAAGCCGCCGGCCTCTTGGGCTTTCTTGTCGAAGATCGCCTGCTCGCGCCGGCGCAACATCGCAAGATCAGGGGTCTCGCCCTCGAGCACCGCTGCGGGGCTTGCCACCACGAGAGGGTGCGGCCGCGCCAGATCATCGTCGCCCAAGTCCCACTCGGTGGCGGCAAACGCCGGCACCCCTGCGGTGCGCGCGCCCATGGACGGCGGCATGGCCATGCCCGGCCGTGTGACGCCGAGCGCCGCAAGAAGTGTGGTCTTGCCTACGCCGTCGCCGCCAAAGATCACAGACGTGTTTCGCAGCGTCCCGTCTTGCCGCACGAACGAGAGCGACAGGTCCGCAAACGGGCCGATGCCTTGGACACGTACGCGCAGCAGGCGCATGAGGCTACCGAGACCGGCGGCGCCGGACAACGAGCCCAAGGGCCAACAGACCACCAAGGACCGCCGCCGGGGCGCCCCGGTGCGGCGCTCCTGGCGTGCTGCAGCCACACGAAGACTTCTTGCCCTCGGCGGGGGCCGCGCTGCTGGCTGCGCTGGGCATCGGCAGTGGCGCCGTCATGCGATCGGCCTCGCCTCGGGATACGCAACGTTTCTTGTCGCTGCACACTGCATCGGCCGCACACTTACCGTTTTCGCCGCACCGGGAGATGGCGAGCAGCCGCGTGGACCCCGCCGCGGGGGCCGCAAGCTTGGGCCCTGCGTCGCTCTTGTCGAGCGTGCCCACCTGAATGCACAAGGGGACGGTGCGGCAGACTTGCCCCGGGCTGCACTGTGCTTCGGTCTCGCACACCGACGGCTCGCACCAGGTGTTCTCTCCCTCGGCCTTGCCCGTCGAACCGATGGGGCAATCCGTGGGCGGGCTTGCCGCGAGCGCTCCTACGGAGCTGAGAAGGCAAAGCGACACGACCTGCGCGGCAACCAGAAAACGCATTGCCTGAGGGTAACTGCTACAGTCGGCACCGTGGATATCTTTCTGGTCCGCCGATCTGCGCTGTACAACGCCTCGGACGATGTCGCCGAGAGCGCCCATTTCTTGTCCGTCGAGGGGCGCCAGTGGGTTCGCGCCGTGTCGTCGCGCGTCAAACAAGACGAAGCCCCGGAGCTCTCGGCCATTCTCACGAGCCCCAGCGCCGCGTGCGTGCAAACCGCCGAGCTCTTTGCCGACCGCGTCGACTACTTGGGCGCCATCACGGTGCTCCCGGGCCTCGCTGGTGACGTGCCGGCCAAGGTGCTGGGGGCGCAGATCAGCGCGCGGGCCGCACACGTGGCCGTTGTTGCCGACGAGCCTGCGCTGTCTGCGCTGGGCGCGTTTCTGATCGGTCGTCCGTCGTTCCCGCTTTCACTTCCAGGCCAGGTCTGCTTGCTGCGCGATCACCAACCCGAGTGGTACTGGCGCCCCGATGCGATGGTCCGGGCGCCTCTGTTGGTTGCGTAGAGTTGGTGCGCGAGCGGGCCGTACACCGGCGCCGCGCCCGTAGCGATGGCCATGCAGTGCGAAGGCGCACGTTCGCCCACGACCGAGGTGAACCTTTTTGCAGGGCGCTCGC
This sequence comes from Polyangiaceae bacterium, assembly GCA_044358965.1. Classification (GTDB taxonomy): domain Bacteria; phylum Myxococcota_A; class Polyangia; order Polyangiales; family Polyangiaceae; genus SXNL01. The sequence continues at coordinate 26,123 of JBIKNA010000006.1, read as the reverse complement.
GTGACCGTCTGGCTACACGCGAGGCCGGTTCATTTGCGATCCGAGTGGATCCCCCGCGGCACATGCGTTGCTTGATGCGGAGCGCCGGAGGTCGACCCCATGAAGCGTTCGCTGTACCCCTTGCTTGCTCTTGCAGCTCTGTCGTTCGTCGGAGCCAAAGGGCAAAGCTGCTCCGCTGAAGTGGAGCCCGGCGACGGCTCCGCAGCGACCTGGACCACCGGTACGCTGCCGGTGGCCACAGGCCCAACGCAACCCATGACCTGCCGTTGGCTCGAAGAGAACAATTGCTGGAAGAAGCTGGTGGCCAAAGGCGTGGCGTGCGCCGCAGGCACCGATGCGGGTTCCTTTGCCCAAGATCGAAAGTCCTGTTCCTACGCGAATGGTGCGAAGTGGGAGTTCGAAGGCGACGTGAACACGCCGGGGCCAACGGAGACGCATGTTCCTGTCGTGAACTGGCGACTGCTGCGAGGTGACGGCGCTGCCTGCATGACCGGGAAGGTTCTCGGCATTGGTCGCACGTTCATCGACGTCGAAGGCGAGGTCGCGCTGTTCGAGAACATCAACCTGACGGAGTACCGGGTGACTTGCCCTGATGGGTCGAGCTTTAGCAACGAATCGAGGCCGGCCGCAGATGCCGGAACCGAAGACGCGGGCACCGCAGACAGTGGTGCGGCGGGTGAAGGCGCCGTTTGCGCGTCGTTCGGGGCTCTCTGGCTCGCCAAGAAAGCGCCCGGCATCGTCATCTCGTGCAAGGGAGCCACCAAGTCTTGTGGGCTCGAGCTTTGGGGCGGACCGTCGGGTGAAGCGGTTCCGACGCGTTGCGGCTGGTAGCCGCTGCGCCTCTGTGCGGCGAGTGTTGCCAAAGAACGTTGGTCCGCGGGCGCGGTCGATCGACGAGGCAAGAAACCTTGTGGGACCGTGCGCTAGTGCGGCTCCGGGGTCGGGGCACCAAAGGGGAAACATCGAGCGGAACGATCAAGCGCACGCATCACGATCGGACCCAGCGGCAGTGGCGCCCCGACGCGATGGTCCAGGCGCCACTGTTGTGGCCTAAGGCCGCGCCAGGGGTGCGGCCTACCAGCGTCGAGTGCTTACTTGCCCTTGGGCTTGCTCTCGGGCTCGGGCGGCGCGCAGCCCATTTCGGTGCAGGCCACTTGGCCTCCAAAACACGAGCACGTGTTGCAGGTGTCCTTCGAGGGAACCTTGGCGCCATTGCTGTAGTGCTTGCCGTCGACGACGCAACCCTGCGCCGGGGGCTCGGTGGGGTCGTCGGGGGGGGTGGTGCCCGGGCTGCACGCCTTCGCGGTGCACAACACGCCTTGGGCGGTGCACGAACAAGTGTTGCAGCCGTCCGGGGCGGGGAACGTTGCGCCGATCGCGTACTGGGTCTGCGTTGGAACGGCATCGCCGTCCACCAGCGGCATGGGAGACTCGTAGTCTCCGCCACTCGGCGGCACCTCGGTGCCCGGATCGGGCTGGATGGTGGGGTCCGCGCATGGCTCGCCGGCCGCACCGCCAGAGGCTGGCGTCGACGAGACACCCGGCTTGTTGCCCACCGGCGTGTCAGGACCCGAAGGGCTCACGCTCACGCCATAGCCCGAGTCCCAGAAGCACACGGTGCCGTTGCCCGTCGGGCTGCCGTCCTTGTTCTTCTTGAGCTCTTGGGCGGTCGTGCGCGCATTGACGTCGCCGGCATCGGCGCCACTGCAGCCCACAAGCGAAGTGGCGGCAAAGAGGGAGAGGGTCGCGGAGACAAGGATTGCGGTGCGCATGGTTGGAAGCCTTCTGGTTCGTTCGTTGGGTTGTGCCATCGTGGCGCGCTCACCGCGCCGCTCTTGTTCGATGGGTGGCCAACGTCGTCAGCTTCCGTGATCAAAAATGTTCGCGACCAGACGAATTCTGTTTTGAGTACGTAAGGTTGCGAAAGTCCGTGGCCGCGCAACGTTGATCCGCGACACGTCGATCCGAAGGTGTGCCAGATTCGCGAAGTTGGCACATCTTCCCTCGCGTCTGTCCCTCGCGTCTGACCCTCGTGCTTGCGAGGCATCAGGGCGCGCGGACGGAAATGCGCAACAGAGTCCTAGCCGCGCACGTAGGGCCCAACCAGATGCCGAAAGTTCTCGGTCCACGGGGTCGGTGTCAGCGCGTCCTTGTCGATGCGCACCAGTGCCCGCGTGCCCGTTGCGTGGTCCACGTCTTGGTCCATGGGCATGACGCAGAAGCCAAAGATCATGCTGGTGGTGCCAAGCTTCTCGATCCACACGCGCACACGCACCTCGCCGGTGCCGGCCACCGGGCGCAGGTACTCGATGTGGTTGGCGCGCACCAGGTGTTGCGCATCCACGTTGTGACGCATGTCCTTCCACTCGCCCCAGCCAATGCGTTGCCAAAACGAGCCGATGGTTCGCTCGATGAGCAGCAAGTAGCGGGCGTTGTGCAGGATCTGGAACGCGTCGAGATCGTCGAAGTAGATGCCGTGGACGTTTTCGTGGAAGCGGACGCCGGCGGAGATGGTGCTCACGCCGGCCAGTTTACAACGGGATCAGCCGCCACGGAGCAGCTTGTGGCCTTCCATGTAGCGCTTGAACTCGTTCACGGTGGTCGCCTTCTTGGTGTTCTTCTTGCGGCAGCTCGCCGGATTGGCGCCCTCGGCACAGTCAGCGGACACCCACGCGCACGTCTTCTTTTGCGGCTCGCCGTTTACGGTGGTGCAGCGGAACTTCTGCTCGCAGCGCTTGAAGTCACACTCCAACGTGTAGTCGTTGGCGCCCTTCATGCCGGAGAATGGCAAGTTGCCAGCCACGGCAGCCAACAGGTTCGTTCGGCAGTTGGTGAACCAGGTTGCGTCGGCGGTGCGGCTACAGAACACGTCCACAAGGGCCTCTTGGGCCTGGGCATCGGTCGCTGTCTTGTCGATGCGCACGTCGGACACGTTGCCGTACAGCGACTGGGCCATGCCCTTGGCGCAGGTGTTCGCCGGGTCGTCGTAGTCGCAGAAGAACTTGTAGAAGTTGAGCCCGTACTGGAAGCGGGTGGTTTCGTGGGCCCAGACGCCCGCATAAGGCGAGTCTTGGGGCTTCATGCGAACGCAGGCTCCGCCGGAGCAGCTTTTGGGGCTGGCAAACGACACGGTGTTCTGCCCGGCGCGCCGCACGGTGCTCGGAAAGAACCCCTCGTCGTTGAAGTACCACTCGTTGTCGCTCATGAGCTCTTGGAAGTTGGAGCCCGTGAGTGCGCCAGATACGGGCACGCCCCACAACTTCGATAGCTGCGGCGCCGTGAAGTTACCCCCGTTGCAGCCGTTGAGGGTGACGTAGGGGTTTGCTGCCCGATCGAAGTTGTCTTTGAGGATGTTGGCGTTGCCAGGAATGCTGGCGGAAAGCTTGCGTTCGTTGCCACCGGCCGATTCGAGCAGCAGACTGAACGGCGACGAGTGACCGAAGAAGTCGATGCTGGCGATCTTGGCGAAGCGGTCCATGGCGGACATCAACTTGCTCGAGTCCAAGCGCCGGAAGTCGGCGAACTTGGGGCCCAGAGTGCCGAAGCGACCCTCGTTGAGCACCGTGGCACCCGTACTCGCCACCGTGGCGTCGCGAACATCTTGGGTCACGAAGAGAACGATCTGGTCGCTGGGATAGAGCTCTTGGTAGCGCTTGGCACGCGCTGTTGCGGAGTGCAGGGGCAATGAGCCCAACTTGTCCGAGTCGCCCACCAGCAGGATGCGCGTGCGCTTGCTGAGATCGATCCCGGTGCTCCGATCGAACTTGGCCACGAGCTCGTCTTCGCTGGCCGTGGCCTCGTCGAACTCGTCATCGGGCTCGGCGGCACAGCCAACGGCCATCACGGAACAGGGGACGAGCGCGAACATCAGGGCGTGGAGCAAACGCATGCGCAAGCAGTCAGCAACATGTGTTCCAATGTCCTACATGATGCAACTGCTTGAAATCACGACGGGACCCGTCAAGTTCGGGCGACACACTGATGGACCGTCGATCCGCTTGTTCGTGCTGACGTGCGTTGCGCCGGTGGGCCCCGCTGCTCCGGCGACGAGGGGCCTATGCCTTGGGGCCCTTCATCCATTCTCGGAGCGACCCCTGAGCCTTGCCGCGGACGAAGTTGTGAAAGAAGCCGAAGCCCCCGAGCAGGCGCCCGGGCAATCCAAACGCTTGGCCGATCCACCGCGTGAGGTCGAAGGTGTCTTGGTGTTTGGTGATGAGGCCGTCTTTGAACTCGAAGCGAGCCTCTACGATGTTGTGCACGTGTTTGCCCGTGGCGCTGAACGTGTACCAGGCGTTCCACTTGGCGCGCCCCTCGGTGTCGTTGGCCTCGATGTCCGAGAACTCGATCTTCAAGTCTTTGCCGCGCTTGCAGAGCATGGTCCACATGGCCCGGGCTTCGTCTCCCACCAGGCCCTGGAACACGGCGTCGGAGAACTGCACCTCCTTCGCGTAGTGCTTGTTCATGGTCTCGGCGTCTTTGCGCTGAAAGGCCTCGTAGAACGCCTGGATGCGAGCCGCGTTTTCGTGCATGGCCGGAGCATATCGTGCTCCGTGCCGCGGGTGCGCTACGCTCATGCCTCATGAAGTGGTTTCAGTGTGTCGCCGGGGTCCTGCTGCTCGGGGCCTTTGCCGCCTGCGAGACGTTGCCCGTGGCCCCCATCGTCGAAGACGGCGATTACCCGGATGCCAGTTCCAAGGACACCGGCGCCGACGCGCCGGCAGATGCCCCCGCCGAGTCCAGCGCAGACGCCACATCCAATAGCGATGCCGCGCCCGACGGTCCGGCCGCCGCGGACGCGGGTCTGGACGCTGCCGCGGTGGATGCGGACGCCGGAGTCTTCGATGCCGCATTCGACGTGGCCGATGCCGACGCGGGCGACTAGGGGTATGGCGCGCTTCGGCGTGCGGCAGTCTGCGCTGTGGGGGCTGCTCGCGGCGGCGTGCTCGCGCGGGGGTTCTACCGAGGGGCATCATGCCCTGCCGGCGGCCTCGCAGAACGCGGCGCAAGAGGTCTTGGCGCGAGGGCTCTCCGAGGCGGGCGTGCCGGGTTTGGCTGCGGCCCGCATCGATGGCGACCGGCGCGTGATCGTGTCTGTCGCGGGGCTACGCGATGCGCGAAGTCGCGAACCGGTGACCCCATACACCAGGTTCCAGCTGGCGTCCGTGGGCAAGCTGGTCGTCGCGCTCTCTGTTCGTCAGTTGGCCGAGCAAGGGCGCATTGCGTTGGACGAGCCGTTACCCAAACTGGTGCCCGCGCTCGCCAGGGCGCCGCGCATGACGCCGCTGCAGCTGCTGACGCACACCGCAGGCATCGTGGACCCGCCGAACATGCAGAACTTCGAATGCACATCATCCTGCGAGGACCAGCTGGCCGCTCGAGTGGACGACGTGCTTTCGCGGCCCTCGGTGTTGGGTAACGAGCCCGGGCCGTATCGATACTCCAACGTTGGCTACGCGCTCTTGGCGACGCTGGTCGAGCGAGCCAGTGGCGAGCGCTTCGACCGCTACACGCAGACCCACGTGTTCGTCCCGCTGGGCATGCGTCGGGCCACATGGTTTGCCGAGGGCCTCGACCCAGTGGCTGCGCATCATGCGCCGGGGCACCCGTTTCGGGTGGTGCAACCCAAGCGACACGCGCTGTACCCGGCCGTCGACCTGTATGGCACCGCAACAGATGCCGCGCAGCTGCTCCTGGGCATGAGCGCACTGGATGGCGGAGCACCCACGCTGCGCGGCGCGCAACGGGTCTCGCTGCCACCGCGGGAGCTATTGGGGCACGAAGGCGAAGACGAAGGCGCGAGCGTTTTTGCCTTCGTCGACGAGCGCACGGGCCGCGGCGCCGTGCTGCTCGGCAACGGCCCGGCGTTTGCGCAGAGCGCCCACCTCGAGGCGTTCCGCGCGTTGTTCTTGTCGCTGCTCTGAGCGAGTTACTTGACGGCCTGCGTGGCGCAGCCGAGGGCGATGGACACGGCGCCTTTGGGGTCGGCTTTGACCTGCGCGCAAATGCCGCCGCACAGTTTGATCTTGGTGCCGTCCGCCGAGTACTGCCAACCGTTGGCCCCGTTGTCGCATGGCTTGCTGTCGTCTTTGAGCACGGTGGTGCTGCCGCCAGTACCGGGCTCGTAGATGACATTCACCTTGCCGTAGTCCACGTTGCCTTGGTCGACGCCCGGCACGGCGTACTCGCAACCCAAGGTCTCGCGGCTGATGGCGCCAAGCGCGTCGCTCAGCTCTTTGGCCAGGTTGGAGCTGCTGGTCAAGTCGAAGTGGCAGTTGCCCACGTTGGCCGGCGATGCTGCGTGTGTGCACGATGGCGTGCGCGCCGTCAGGCCGTTGAACGCAATCTGCGACAGGAACGCCCGCGCATCGTCGCTGCCCGGTGCACCGATGACGAAGGTGCGAATGCCCACGAGTGCGGCGTCCTTGACCGTCTTGTCGACGAAGTTGCTCTGTTGATCTGGCGCGCAGGTCTCGGCGCCATCGGTGAGCAATACCAGTACCTTGTTGCCCGGCAGAGACTGCCCGTGGAGGTGCTGGTAGCCGAGGGTGACGCCGCCGACGATGGGGGTCTCGCCCCGGGGTTGCGTGGCATCGAGGCTGGCGGCGATGGCCGAGAGCTGCACGCCGCTGAGCTTGGCGATGCTCACGTCGGGTTGCGCCTGCACGCCGCAGGCATTGTCGATGTTGAAGTACGAGATGCCAACACTGTTGATGTTGGGCATGGTTGCGAGCACCTGCTGGATGGCGTCGCGGGTGATGCTCCACTTGGTGGGCTGGTTCGCGTTTTGGGCGACGGGAAAGAGCTCGCAGGTGGCCGACGGTGTGGTGGGGGGCGGGTTGCAGTTCATGCTGCCGCTACGGTCGATGACGAACAGCAGGTTGGCGGGCACCTGCTTGCCGGCGACTTTGGTGCTGGCGCAGGCCGCGTCGAGGTCGAAGCCTGCGTCGACGACCACGGCAGAACCAGCATCCGAGGCATCGATACCGGCGTCGGCTTTGCTGCTGCCAGACGACGACCCGTAGCCAATGCCGTCGAAGGCTGGCACGGGTTTGGAGCCGCAGGCGACCGACACTGTCAGACACAAAAGTGCGACGGCTGACGCTGCCCCGCGGGCCATGTGCAAGGGCCACGGCCGGCGCGCTGGGCTACGCTCGATGCGCTGGTTGCTACTGGGCTCGTTGCGCAAAGGACCTCGCTCGACGGCTCGAATGCGTTTCATGACCTACTGCGCCCCGCATGCTGTCGTTGGTCGCTGCGCGCGGTGCTCAAAACCATCGGGCACGTTCCGCTCGGTGCCCGCTCCCGCCTTGGCCTTCGGGTGCTCGTAACGGTTATGAAACGCATTCATAGGAGAGTGTGGGTGCAACACCCAACCAAAGGGACCGCGCGCCTTGCGGCACCAAGCAAACTCCCTCATCATTGTAACATGGCAAGAGCCGAGGTCACGCGCGGACTCGCAGTGCTCGCCTCCATAACGCTTACGGCAGCTGTGGCCTTTGGTGGGTGCGGCGGCTCCGACAGCAGCGAATACCAAGACACCAACGACGCCGCGGCCGACGGTTCCAGCGGCGCCTCTGGCACCCTCGGGACCTCGAGCGGTGTGGTGTCGTCCGGGTCTTCCGGAACATCGTCCGGAGCCACGAGCTCCTCCGGGGCGCCGGTGCTCGACGCCAACATCCCAGATGTCAGCTTCTACTACGACGCCCCCGTCAAAGACTCCGCGCTCACCACCGATTCGTCCTGCGCGCAGATCGTCACGACGGCCACGCCCAAGCCGCTCGACATGTATGTCATGCTCGACCAGTCCGGCAGCATGGGCGCCGACTGTGACGTGGGCTCGCCCACTGCGTCCAAGTGGTGTTACGCGATCAATGCGCTATCCACGTACTTTTCGTCGCCGGGCTCCACGGGCAACGCTGCGGCGCTTCAGTATTTTGCGTTGAGCGGCGGCACATGTGGGGGCGCCGGCTACGACGTATCCGAAATCCCCTCGGCGGGCACGGGCTACATCGCCTTGCCCTCCAACGCTTTCGACGTGTCACTCAACGCACATGTGCCCAACACGGGCACGCCCACCGAAGGCGCCCTGCGTGGCATCGTTGGCTTCACCTCCAAGCCCATCAACCGGCGCCAAGCCCGTTCCACCATCGGCATCCTGATCACGGATGGCGATCCAAGCGGCTGCAACGGGTCCATCTCCAACCTTGCCAAGATCGTCTCCGACCATCAGGCGGCGACGGGCATCCCCACCTTCGTCATTGGCATGCCCGGCGCCAACTTCGGCAACCTCGAGGTCATCGCTGCGGGGGGCGGCGCGCCGCAGCACGCCGACGCTGTGGGTTCCCTTGCCGACGCCTGCGGCAACGGAGCAGGCCCCTGCCGCCATTGGAACGTTGGCAACGGCGACGCCGCCGCGTTTGTCGAGGCGCTCAAGGCCATCCAGGGGCTCGCCGTGGGCTGCAACTACGCCGTGCCCAAGACCAGCGATGCCGGTGTGGTCAACCCGGACATCGTCAAGATCGAGTATCTGGTGGGCGGTCTCGCGCCCGCCAAGCCGCTGAACCGCGTGCTCAACGCTGCCGCGTGTGTGGCCGACGGCTGGTATTACGACAACAACGCCGCGCCCACGACCATTCAGTTCTGCCCCGCGGCCTGCAACGCCGTGCTTGCCGACAGCAAAGCGCAGATCAACGTGCTCTTGGGCTGCCAAGGCGGATAGCGAGGGCACGTTCTTGTGCCCTGGCCGTGGTGCAAGCCCCGAATGGCCCACGTACCTTCGCAGAAGAGGACCCGTGACTGACGCAACCAAGACGCTCTTCGTCACCTCGTCGCAGCTTGTGCTGCGACTTGTCCAGTTGACCGTGTTGGACGGCCCCGACAAGGGCCACTCTGCGGTGGTTGGCCAGCCGGGCTTTACGGTGGGCTCGGGCCCGCAGGCAGACTTGCGCTTGACGGACCCCTCGGTGTCCCGGGAGCACCTGCGCCTGTTTGCCGGGCCGCTGGGCGTGCGTTGTGTGGATGGAGGCAGCAAGAACGGGACGTTCTTTCATGGGGCCCGCGTGCGCGAGATCACGCTCTCCCAAGATGGCACCCTCTCGCTCGGTAACACCGTGCTTGGCATCAAGCTCCAAGGCGACAAGCGCGAACTCCCCGTCAGCGACAAGACCAACTTCGGCGAGGCCATCGGTGTGTCGCCCACCATGCGCGCGGTGTTCGCCGCGCTCGAGCGCGCCGCAGACAGCGACTTGTCCATTCTGCTCGAGGGCGAGAGCGGCGTCGGCAAAGATGTGCTCGCCCGCGCGGTGCATCAGGCATCGTCGCGACGCGATGGCCCGTTCACGATCATCGATTGCGGCGCCATCCAACCCGCACTCATCGAGAGCGAGTTGTTCGGCCATGTCCGCGGGGCATTTACCGGCGCCGAGAGCGACCGGTCTGGTGCCCTCGTCGAGGCAAACGGCGGCACGCTGTTTCTGGACGAGGTCGGGGAGCTCCCGCTGGACCTCCAGCCCAAGTTGCTGCGCGTGCTCGAGGCCCGCGAGGTGCTTCCGGTGGGGGGCCGCACGCGTATCCCCATCAACGTTCGCGTGGTCGCGGCCACCAATCGTCATCTCGCCGAGGCCTCAAGGCTTGGGGAGTTTCGCAGCGACCTCTTCTATCGCTTGGCGGTGATCCGTCTTCAGGTGCCGCCGTTGCGTGAGCGCAAAGAAGACATCTTGCCCATCGCCGAAGCCATGCTGCGGAAGATCACGGGCAACCCCGAGGCCCGTGTGCCTCAAGACCTTGCGGTGCTGCTCCGGAACCATGAGTTCCCGGGAAACGTGCGCGAGCTACGCAACGCCCTCGAACGCTTTGCGGTCTTTGGTCTCGACCAGGGCGTCTTGTTCGACAAAGACGGGGCGAAGACCCTTCACTCCGACGATGCGCTTCTGCGTCTCGACTATCACGAGGCAAAGAAGCTCGTGTCCGAGCGCTTCGAAGAGTTCTACATCCCGGCGATGTTGGCCCAGCACGATGGGGTCATCACCCGTGCCGCCGAAGCCGCGGGGATTTCGCGGCAGACGTTCTACCGCCTGCTCGAGCGCCTGCGTCTCTCCGAAGCCCCGGACGACGCCACGGAGCCAAGCCCCCGCTAAGTCACCGGGCATGATCTTCGATCAAGCTCGGCCCTTTGGCTTCCGTTGTTATCGGAGGACGCGGGTCCTCCGGCCCAGAGGCATTGCCGCTGGGGCCCCAGCTCCTACTTTTGGGTCCCAAGCGTCCCAAGCCCCAAAGGCGAGCGGGGCCTGACCGTCGAATCGGGCTCGGTGGTTTGGCCTAGCGTGTACCCAGGGCACCGCGCTCCGGGCTTTTCACTTACGCTGCAACGACGATGGCCTCGTCGCGTCCGCCCAACACCATGACCGCGCCACCGCGACCGGCGCCCGTTTCCGACGCTGGAGCCCCTGCAGCGGCTTCCACTGCAACCGAGCACGGCGATGCCGAGCGCTACCTGCCCCGCGCGACACTGGGGCAGGGGGGCATGGGCATCGTCACGCTGGTTCATGATCCCGTTGTCGGGCGCGATGTCGCGCTCAAAGAGATGTTTCGCCTGCATATCCACGATGCCGAGGCCTCCGCGCGGTTCCGCCGGGAGGCGCAGGTGCAGGGAGGCCTCGAGCACCCGGCCGTCGTTCCGGTCTACGACATCGGATTCAAGGCCGATGGCAGTCCGTTCTTCACCATGAAGAGGGTGCACGGCGAGTCGCTATCCGCCGTGTTGGCGCAGCAACGCGAAGGTGGCAGCTCTCGATTCTCGCTACGCAAGTTGCTCGCAGCGTTTGCGCAGGTGTGCCTGGCCGCGCACTACGCACACGAGCGGGGCGTCGTGCACCGCGACATCAAGCCGTCCAACATCATGCTCGGCAACTACGGCGACGTGTACTTGCTCGACTGGGGGGTGGCCAAACACGCGCAGCAAACGGTCACGGACGGCGTCGTGCAGTCTTCCCCCGCGGAGCCGGCGTTTGCCGGTGGCGTGATCGGGACCCCGCGCACCATGGCGCCAGAGCAAGCCGCTGGTGGCAACGTGGATGCCCGGGCGGACGTCTATGCCCTGGGCGCCGTGCTCTTCGAGATCCTCACGCTGCACCCGTTGCACCCCGAGGGCGGCTTCGACACGGTGCTGCCGGCCATTCTTGCGGGGGTCGATGCGCGGCCCAGTGTCCGGTACCCCGAACGCGAAGTCGCGCCAGAGCTCGAAGACCTGTGCGTGCGCGCAACCAAGCTCCACGCCTCGGAACGAATGGAATCGGCATTGGCGCTCAGCCAGGGCATCGAATCGTTTCTGGATGGCGACCGTGATCTCCAGCTTCGACGAGACGGCGCGCAGAAACACGCGACCCTGGCCAAAGACCTTGCGGACGCCGTGTTGGCCCCGGCTGCTGGGGACGGCGCACAGCGCGAGCGTGAACGCACCCGCGCGCTGCGGGAAGTCGGCAAAGCATTGGCCCTGGATGCCCACAATGCCGTTGCGCTCGGTACGCTGGTTCGGCTGCTGACCACGCCGCCGGCCCAGGCGCCCCGGGAGGTGCTGGCCGAGCAGTTGCAGGTGCAGCGAAGGCATCTGCGCATTGCTGGGGTGGCTCTGTCCATCGTCTACGCGTACATCTCGCTGAACGCGCTTGCCACGTGGAGTCTGGGCGTTCGCAACATGTCCGCCGTGGTGGTGGCGCACGTGCTCTGGGGTCTCGCGCTCGCCGCCGCCGTGGTCACCGCCGTGCGTCCGCGGTACTTGCCTCTCTTTGCGTCGTGTTTCTTCGGAGTCACCACGTGCGCGTATCTCACGTCGGTATACAGCCCGCTGTTGCCCATCGTGCCCACGCTGCTGGTGGTGCATGGCGTGCTCTTCGCGTTCGTTGGGCAAATGCGTTTGCGGCTGGCCATGATCGCGTACACGGCGCTCGCGTGGACCTTTAGCTCGTTTGCGGCAACGCTGGGGCTCTTGCCCCAAACCGTACGGTTCGAGGGGGGAGACATCACCATTCACTCCAACGTCATCGACCTGCCGGCGTCGGGGATCCCCGTCTACATGTACGCCGCGGTCATGGCCATGTTGGTGGCGCCGGCGGTCTTGGTGGGGCGTCTCCGCGGGGCGTATCAGCGCTCGGACGATGCCATGCGTTTGCAGGCCTGGCAGCTGCGGCAGCTCGTGAGCAACGACGAGGGGCAACCCTTGGGACCCACAGTGCGGGGCTGACGAGAGGCCGGCCAAAGGGGAGCCTGGGCCTTCGCTGGATCACGCCGTCAAGGCAGGTTGACACGGGGTGCCGCCGGTGGCGGACTTGTGCGGCACCAGCAGAAAACAGGCGCTCTTTGGGCTGCATTGGCCGTTGCTCGGGCCTGGCAGAGTCCTTGCTGTAGCTCCTCGTAGGAGTTGCACCATGCCGAACACCGTTCTCGCTCGCCTTGGGTTCTTGTTCGCTTTGTCCATGGGTGCCGTGGGGTGTGCCGCGGACGTCGAGGACGACGAGGATACCGAGGAGCTGTCGAGCAGCGCCGAATCGGCGCTCAGCACCACGTTGCCCGAACCGCAACGCACCACCGAAGAAAAGGCCGCGTTGGTCGAGGAGCTGGGGTTGTCTGAGCTGGCCGTCCCGACGGCGCTGTTGCAGAACGCCGTGTCGTTCTTTGTGACCCACAAGACCAAGCTCGACAACCCGCGGTACATCAGCATCGTCGACTTCTCGCAACACTCGGGCAAGAAGCGCTTCTACCTGGTGAACGTCGAGGCCAAGACCTTGGACCGCACGGTGGTGGCGCATGGGTCTGGCAGCGATACCGATGGCGACGGCTACGCCGAGGCCTTCAGCAATACCTCGGGCTCCAAGCAGAGCTCCGTGGGCTTCTACGTGACGGGCGAGACGTATCAGGGCAAAAACGGACTGTCGCTGCGCTTGGACGGGGTGTCCGCAACCAACTCCCGCGCCCGGGCGCGCGCCGTGGTGATGCACACTGGCAGCTACGTGTCTGAGAGCAGCGGCAAACAGGGGCGCTCTTGGGGGTGTCTCGTGGTTCCGCCGGCGCGCAACGCCGAGATCATTGGCAAGCTCAAGGGCGGGTCGCTCATCTACGCTGGTCGCTCGGGCCAACGCTAAGCGTCAGGCGCCCGTGGCCGGTGCCGGGCCCAGCAACGTCGCGACGTGCGCAAGGGCCCGTGCGTCCTTGATCATGAAGCGATGCAGCAGCGTGGGGATCTTGGTGACGCTTTTGGCTTGCGGCAGCAGCGCCGAACGCGCGGGCACCACGACGACGTCGAAGGGGGTGTACATCACGTGCACCTCGACGGGACCAAACGGATCGCTGTCGCTGGCCAAGTCTTTGAGCAAGGTGCTGCCCGGGCGCATGTCCCGGGCGCCCGCCAGCGGCAACAGGTGGGCGTTGAGCGAACCTGCGTGCGGTCCGGAGATGGACACGAACTTGCGCACAAACGTTTTGCCCTCGCCGCGCTGAACAAAGTAGCGACTGGCCAAGGCGCCCATGCTGAAGCCCACCAGGTCTAGCCGCGCACAGCGTTGCGTGCGCAAGATGTCTTGGCAGGCCGCAGACACTTGGGCCCCAAGCGCGGCGATGGGGGCGCTGCCGTTGGCCGGCGAGAACGCCAAGGTTTGCACCAAGCGACCGGTGCGCTCGGCCAAGAACGCACGCAGAGGCTCGAGCTCTTGGGTGGTGCCCCAAAGGCCATTGACCAGCAGGATGGGCAGCGGAGCTTCGCGCATCAGTACGTATCGAACTCCAGCACGATGGGGCGGAACAGGTTTCCGGCATCCGTGGTGGTCACGCGGACGATGCCGATGCCCTGCTCCACGGCAAGGGACGCCGGGCGGCCGCTCCAGGTTGGCGCGCTTGCCGGCGCTCCGTCGTCGATGAGCGCTCCGGCGTTGACGTCGGCCTTTTTTAGAACGAGCTCGCAAAGCGCGCCGTTGCTTGCGCAGCGGTAGAGCTCGAGATCGGAGAAGAAGTCGTATCGAGCAACGAACTGGAAGCCGATGTGTCCTCGCCGAAAGAGCGCAACGTACACGGCGTCGTGGCTCTGGTCGGCGGCAGCGGTCAGCCACAAGGGGGCGTCTTCGGCGGGACTGTTGATGGGAAGCACCCGACGCGTGCAGGGCTGGCCCGTTTCGCATGAGAACATCTCGGCGCCTGTGGCCGAGCCAACGAACACGTTGGCTCCCCCGGGGCGCACCACCAGCGCGGTGCCCCGCAGCGAGTCCTCGAAGGCCGGCGGCGTGGCGCCGACGTCCACCGTGGCGCAGGTGCCGCCGCTGGCAGGGCAGCGTGTGAGCAAAACCCGCCCGGCGCTCGCCGTGCTGAGCAGCACGGACCCGTCCGGTGCGCGCTTTGCGTCCAACCCAAAGTGACCATCGGCCGTGAGTGGGAACGGGTAGCGCACGGCGCAATTGGTGCCCTGTGCGTCACACGTTGTGATGAGCGGCTCCAGCCGCCCGCGATCCGTTCCCTCGTGCACAACCACAAGTTCGGCGCCGGTGGCGTCGGGCAACACAATAGGTCGTATGTTGGCGCCGCCTTTGCCGAGGGTGGCATCTTGGATGGAGCAGACGCTGTCGGTGTCTTTGCACAAAGCGATGCCCAAGGTGCTGCTGTTGCCGATCGCGGTGCCTTGGATCGCAAATGCGAAGGTGTTGCGGGCGGGCCAGTGGGCCACGCCGCCACCGAACCCCGGCACTCGAAACTTGCGCGTGCACGCGCTCCCCGTGCACGTGTGGCCTGCAACTTCGGCACCTTCGGCAAAGGAGACGAACGCCACGCTGCCACCGGGGGTGCCTGCGGCAACAGGCTCGAAGCCATTGTCCCCACGCGAGAGCTTGGATGCAGAGTCGACAATGTCGGCATAGCTGCAGCCCGTGAGTGTGCTGCTGCACCGCGACAAGACGTTGATGGACCCGCGGCTTCGGGCGCGACCGGTGGCGTAGATGTCTCCAGATGCAGGCACCCTGGCGAGACGAATGTCCGAGACGTGCTCCCCGCTTCCGATCACCGTCTTGGTGCAACTCTGGAAATCCAGGGTGCACGCATACACCGCCACCGTCGATTGGTTGTTTCCGTCGGTGATGCCCAGCAGCGCCCGGCCATTGGCCACCCGAAGATGGGGGCCGCGTTCTTGCCCGAGGCTGCTCACGGTATGCCGCGTGCACGTGTCGCTCGTCAGATCGCAGCGGATGCCCATGATGCTTTGCGAGGGCGTACCTCGTCGCAACCGCCGACTTGCACGGAAGCGAGCAAAGAGCGTCCCGGGATCATATCCATGCTGACGAAACATCGCTCGTGGACAGGCAAGACCTCGTCGATCTCTTTGGTGCTGCAGGTGTTGCTCACGGCGTTGCAGCGTCGGAGCTGCAAGGTGCGTTTGGTATCTGCCCGATTGGTGGCGATCATGACGAGATCACCGTTGTCGGGATCCGTGGTGATGGCCGCGTCCGAGGTGATGGGCATGGGGAGCTCTCGCCGTGAGCAGTTGGTCCCGTCGAGGTCGCATCGGTAGATCATGCTCTTCGGCGCCACGGTGTCGACCACCCCGGGCTCTACCGTCACCAGGACAACGCGGCCACGCACCGTATCGAGGGTGAACTGCGAGCTGTAGCTGTCTGTTCGGGTGCCAGCGGGCGCCAGCGTTCGCGTCACGCAGGAACGCAAATCTTGGGGGCAGATATGCAAGAGTACGGCGCCGTCGGGGTCTGTTTCGGCCACGTACAACTGGTTCTGATGCATGGCGGCCTGCGCCGTTGCGAAGTGGATGCCGTAGCGACCGGGCCCGCCCAGATCGTGGCGCGTGCAAAGCGCCCCGTCGCCAGCGCAGCGACGAATGGTCGCGCGATTGGATGAATTGATTCCCACCGCCAGGAGCACCTGCGACCCGTCAGGGCCTTGGGCCAAGAACGGCTCGCTATTGAAGCTCACGTCGTTGCCAAGGTCGAGTTCGAGATCCACGGCGCGTGGGTAGTTGTCGGCCCGCACGCGCGCCGCAGAGGATTCCCGTTGGCCGTCCACGTCCACGGCCACCGCTTCGAGTGTCTCGGCTCCCTTCGGCAGCTCGGTGCCGGGCAACAGATCCCAGGTCTTGTCGCCGGCGCCGTTGGGCCACTCTTTGGCCACGCCGAGGCGCTGCCCCGTGGCGCCGAGCCAGTAGACGCGATAGCCAGAAATGGGTGCAAGCTGCATGGGTGCCGAAAGCAGCAACCGGCCGAGGGCAAAGCCTCTGCGTGGATCCCCATCGCGGAACGACACCGTGGGGGGCCCGAGGGCGGCTGCGTCGATGCCGCCGTCCGAAGGGGCAGGGATCATGGGCTCCACGCCGGGTGGTACCGGCGGCTCACCCTCGACGATGCATCCGGACTCGGAACCGCATGTGCTGGGGTCGACCTGGGCGCTGACGCAGCGGCCCTGGTAGTTGCAGCTCTGATCGGCGCTGCAAGTCACCCCGAAGCACTGGCGATAGAGCCCCAGCGGTACCGTGATGCGCGCGTTGGCCTGGTAGGTGAAACTGCGTCTCGACACGGCGCACGCAGCGGGCGTTGGTGCTCCGAGGCACGCCTGTGGATCGACGCCCCGGGCCAGCACAGCAACAGCGCGCACCTGTGCTCCGGCACGCTGATCGCCCGGTACGGCAACGAGATCACCCAAAAGGCCACTCTGGTCCCAGGTCGGTGAAACCTGCGTGGTGGGCACATCGGAAATGTCCGGTGTACGCCCCTGCACCCACACCGCTGCGCGAAGCTCGCTCGTGGCGGCCACGTTGGTGTGCACGGTCACGCGCGCTTGCGTGGCCTCTTGGCAGCCCCAGGGCCCAAGGGCAAAAGCCACCAAGGCCGACACGCGGGCGCAGCTGCGGATGATGGGCCCCGGGCGCACGAACAGAAGCATACCGCAAGCCCCTCGAAGGCATCCGGAGTACTGCTACCGTTGTGACGTGCGCACCTTTACCGGACTCACGGCTCTGTTCTTTGCGGCCACGGCCGGCATGGCCGCAGCCTCATGCAGTGCCGACCCCACGCAGGTGCGCGTGCGCATTCGAACCACGGTTCCTTGCGATCAGCTCAACGGGGTGGTCATCAACGCCGCGGGGGACCCAAAGGCCGTCGAAGAGCGGGTGAAGCAGGGCTTTCTGGATGCCACCACCGACAAGGGCCAATGCGACGCCAATGGCGACATCGGCACCGTGTACTTGGTGCCAGGCCAAAATCGGGCGGCGTTGGTAGTGCGCGCCGGGTACGGCACCAGGGTTCCCTCCGAGTGTCAGCCGCCCAACTACGACGGCTGCATCGTTGCCCGCCGCACCATTCCGTACGTCGACCAAACCACGCTCACCATCACGGTCAACCTGGACCCGAATTGCCTCAACGTTCCTTGCGGCGTGCTCAGCACCTGTTCCAGCGGCAAGTGCGTCAGCTCCGAGGCATCGGTATGCAACGGAGGCGAGTGCGGGCTCGACCCCGCCAAGGGCAAGCCCGAAGACGAACGAAACGGCGGCACTGCAGACGGCGGCGGCGCGGATGCGAGCCCGGGGGTCGACGGTGGAGGGGCCGATGGTGGCGGCAGTGTCGATGGCGGCAGTGTCGATGGCGGCAGCGTCGATGGCGGTCAGCCCGGGCTCGACAGCGGCGGTGGAGATTCGGGCCCGACGGACGCCGGGTCGCCTGCCGACGCATCGGACGCGGGCGGACCCACAGACGGGGGAAGTGACGGGGCCATCACCCCGAGCGACGGTGGCGTCGGTACACCGGGCCGCGTCCGCTGCGTGTTTGTCAACAACCCGCAACTGACGGTTGCGCAGGAGACGCTGTTCTGCCAGCCAGACGAGCTGTGCACCGCAATGGTCGGCGACTTTTCCGGCGCGTGCAACGGACCCTTCATGGACGGGTTGAAGCTCATGTGCACGCGCTCATCGGAGTGCCTCCCCAACAAGAGCTGCTGGCTCGCCGAACCTGTCGGCCCGAACGGGCCGCTCATCACAACCTGTGCCCCAACGGGCAATGCCCTGGTCAATCATCGTCGCGTCTGCGACCCCGGGGGCGCGTGCCCCGCAGGCGGCGGCATTTGCATGCCGGTGCCTGTCGGACCAGGTATGCCACCGAAGCCCATCCTGTACGCCTGCCAATAGATGCGCGGGCTCCTGTGCTAGCCTGCGTCGCTCCCCCCACAAGGACGACACATGGCCGCATCGAGCATGGAAAAAGTGGTGAGTCTCTGCAAGCGCCGAGGCTTCATTTTCCCCAACTCCGAGATCTACGGCGGTCTCGGCTCTACCTGGGACTACGGTCCCTTGGGCGTCGAGCTCAAGAACAACGTCAAGCGCGCCTGGTGGCGCAGCGTAGTCTACGACCGCGACGACATGGAGGGTCAAGACGCCGCGATTTTGATGAATCGGCTGGTGTGGCGCTACTCCGGGCACGAGGCCACGTTCTCGGACCCCCTGGTCGACTGCAAAGACTGCAAGACCCGCAGCCGCGCAGATCACCTGAAAGACGGCGCCTGCCCCAGCTGCGGCAGCAAGAACCTCACCGAGCCGCGCAACTTCAACCTGATGTTCAAGACGCACGTGGGCCCCGTAGAGGCCGACGAGAACGCGGCGTACCTGCGGCCCGAGACGGCGCAGGGCATCTTTGCGGCGTTTGCCAACGTGCTCCAAACCATGCGTCGCAAGCTGCCCTTTGGCGTGGCGCAGGTGGGCAAGGCCTTCCGCAACGAGATCACGCCCGGCAACTTCACGTTCCGCACGCGCGAGTTCGAGCAGATGGAGATCGAGTACTTCTGCAAGCCGCCCAAGTTCCTTCAGCCCGGCGAGAAGAACGACGAAGAGCTTCACGCCGAGTGGATCACCGAACGTTTTGCCTGGTACGTGCGGCTGGGCCTGCACCCGGACCGGCTGCAAAAGCGCGCCCAAGAGAAAAGTGAGCTCGCGCACTACGCCAAGGCTTGCACCGACATCGAGTACAAGTTCCCCGGCTCCTTGGGGTTCAGCGAGCTCGAAGGCGTGGCCAACCGCCAAGACTTCGACCTGACGGCACACAGCCGCGATGTCCCCGAAGAAGACCTGGCGCGGCTCAAGCTGCCCAAGAACACCGACAGCACCGCCAAGCTCGACTACTTCGACGACGCCTACACCGACCCGACCACCGGCAAAAAGGGTGCAAGGTACATTCCTTACGTGATCGAGCCGTCCGCCGGCGCCGACCGCGGCACCCTGGCATTTTTGTGCGAGGCCTACGACGAAGAGCTCGTGACGGAGCCCAAGACCGAAGACCTGGGGCCCCTGCGCGAGGCCGTGGCTGCGGCGCGCAAGAACATCGACAAACGCATCGCCGACGCCGACAAGGCCGCCCAAAAGGGCCAGGCCGTGGAGGCGCCCAATGGCGACCAGCTCAAGGCCATTGCGCAGGCGCTCGACGCCGCGGACGCGGGGCTGCCCAAGAGCCTGCTCGACGTCGAAGACGCTTGTGGTTTGCCCGGCGCCGATCGCCTGGAGCTGCTCAAGAAGGTCCGGCAAATTGCCCAGAAGCTCTGCGACGAGCACACGCGTGTGGTGCTTCGTCTGCACCCCGAGCTTGCCCCCATCAAGGTGGCGGTGTTCCCGCTCAAGAAGAACGAGCCGCGCATCGTCGAGCTGGCCCGCAGCATCAAAAAAGAGCTCCAGGCCGAGATGCGCGTGGTCTACGACGACAGCGGCGCCATCGGAAAGCTGTACCGTCGGCAAGACGAGATCGGCACACCGTTCTGCATCACGGTGGACTTCGACACCCTCGAGAACCAGACCGTCACCGTGCGCGAGCGCGACAGCATGAAACAAGAGCGCGTGGCCATCGCCGATTTGTCCACGTTCTTGCGCAAACACCTCAATCGTCGCTGAGCCGTGCCTTCGGCACCGGTGCCCAAGATCAAGGGGCTCGCGTTCCGGGAGTTCGTACGTTGGTACAACACCGAACACGGGCCCAGCGTGCTGCAAGCGTCGGCGCAGACGCTGCCCGACGACTTGCGCGCACAGCTCGACGTGTCGCGCGCAGACTTCGGCATCTTGGCCGGCAGTTGGTACCCGGTGGTCATGGCCACCACGTTCCTCGAGGCCATCTCGCGCGGGCTATCGCCGGAGCAACGCATGGAGGTGCTGCGCGGAGCCACAGACCAAGCGCTCGGGAACATGCTTACCGGCGTGTACCGAAGCCTCTTCGAGAAGCTCGTGACCCCCGAGCGCCACGCGCGCTACGCGCAGAACATCTTCCGGACGTTCTACAACACCGGCACCGTGGTGGGCGAGGTGCTCGAACCCGGCCGCGCAGAGCAGGCCGTGTCCGACTGGGCCGGGCATCACCCCATCCTGTGCGAGCTGTCCGTGCTCTCGCTGACGGCGTTCCACCGCAGCATGAAGTTAGAGAACGTGCGTGTGACACGCCTGTCGTGCATCTTGGGCGGCGCTCCCTCGTGTCGGTTCTCCATTCGCTGGGATCCGTAGCGCGATGCGACTGATGCGTGGCTGAGCCACTTCGTGGGCTACACTTGCTGGCCCATGCGCGCCTACGAGATTCAAGGATCCTTTGGCCCCGAGAACCTGCGCCTCGTCGAGCGCCCACGGCCAGCGCTCTTGCCTGGGCAAGTGCGCATTCGGGTGCGGGCGGTCTCGCTCAACTACCGAGATCAGCTCACGCTCGAAGGCTCGTACAACCCGCGGCAAACGTTGCCTCTGGTGCCGTGCTCCGATGGTGCCGGCGAGGTGATTGAGCTTGGGGCCGGTGTGTCGCGGGTGCGGCTTGGCGACCGCGTGATGGGGCTTTTTGCGCAGCGATGGATCGCGTCAGACCCCACGGCGGATCAGCTCAAGAGCACACTCGGAGGGCCCAACGATGGCATGTTGGCCGAAGAGGTGGTGCTGTACGAAGAGGGGCTCGTGCACGTTCCCGAGCACTTGAACTTCGAGCAGGCGTCCACGCTGCCGTGCGCCGCGGTCACGGCCTTTAGTGCGCTCGAACAGTGTGGCCTTCGGGCCGGAGATACCGTGCTCGTGCAAGGCACCGGCGGCGTTGCCATCTTCGCGCTGCAGTTTGCGGTGCAACGGGGGGCCCATGTCATCGTCACCTCGAAGAGCAACGAAAAGCTCGCTCGCGCCAAGAGCATGGGCGCAATACACGGCATCAACTACGTGGAGCAGCCCGAGTGGGCCAAACGCGCGCGGGAGCTCACGCATGGCCGAGGCGTCGACCTGGTGCTCGAGGTTGGCGGTGCCGGCACCTTCGCACGATCCGTTCGGGCTGTACGGCCCGGTGGTGCCGTGGCCTTGATCGGGGTCCTTTCGGGTGGCTCGAAAGAACCCCTCGACAGCGCGTTGGTGGCCATCTTGATGCAGAACATCCGGGTGCAAGGAGTGTTCGTGGGGCACCGCGAGCGCTTCGAGGCCATGTGCGTCGAGCTCTCCGCCGCGAAGCTCGTGCCTGTCATCGATCAAGTGTTTCCGTTCGAGCAGGCGCCGCAGGCCTTTGCCCGGATGCGCAGCGGTGAGCACTTCGGCAAGCTCGTGGTTCGGCTCTAGAAACGCCATCGATAGGTGCCGCCCGGTTGGAAACGGGGGTTTCCGTTCATGGACTGGCGCACTGCGTCACCTCGCGCTATCTGGGGGCGCGATGTTTTCGCTTCGCACCATTTTGATGCCTTTGTCCGGTCTCCTCTTGGCCACCGTTGCCGCTTGCTCCAGCACGTCCACGGGCTCTGCGGCCCCGGGCGCCGACGCCGGCACCGCCGATGGTGCCTCTGCCACCCAGCCTCCGGGCAACGAAGACCCCGCGGCTGTCGATACCGGCGCAACCCAAGACATGGTGCCTTCGACCCTGCTTGCCGATCTCACCAAGGCCAAGGTCGATGTGCGCGGTGATTTGTCGGCTCAAGTGGCCGACAAGACCAAGCGCGATGCCATCATGAAGAGCTTTGGCAAAGCCCTGGGCGTTGGTTGCGACGGCTGCCACAAGAAGACCGGCACCAAGGTGGACTACAGCGCCGAGACGCCCGAAAAAAACGTCGCCACACTGATGTGGAAAAACTGGGTTGCGCAGGCCACCTTCAACGATGGCTCGCCCCTGTATTGCGACTCGTGCCACCAGGGCAAAAAAGAGTTCCTCGATCGCACCAACGACACGGCGCTCGGTGCCTGGATGCGCGCCAACTTTGCCGCCAAACTCGTGCAAGCAGACGACAAGCCTTTCCAGTGCAAGACCTGTCACGGCACGCCATTCAAGGGCGACTTCCTGGCCGATTGGGAGAAAACCCCGGAGTGAGCCCAACGGTCCTTACGGCGGCAGAGCTCGCCCGGGCCATCACTGCGGCAACGCATCGGCCCGACGAGACCGAGACGCTGTGGGCCGCGGTGGCCACGGTGCTTCGCGAGCACCCCGAGCGCGGGCTCGAGGTGTTGCTCATTCAACGCGCCGAACGCGAAGGTGATCCGTGGTCGGGGCACATCGCTTACCCCGGTGGCCGGTACTCCAGCACCGACGCCAGCATGCAGCACACTGCCGAGCGCGAGACCATAGAAGAGGTGGGGCTCGACCTGCGCGCGCACGCACGATTGCTGGGGCGCTTGTCCAACGTGCCGGCGCGTCGCAATGGCCAACGCGTCGCGTGCTACGTGTACGCACTCACCCACGACGTGGAACCTCAGCGTAGCGACGAGGTGGCCGACATCCTTTGGGTGCCTCTTCGTACGTTTCTCGAAGGCACGGGGCGCAGCACCTACCCGTTCACGCACGAGGGACAACACTACGATCTGCCCTGCTTTCGGCTGGGAGACCGCGTTTTGTGGGGGATGACCTTCTGGATGCTCGAGCTGCTGCTGGAGCACGCCAAGACCGCCTAGGTCTGCGGGGCGGCAGCTCTTTCTGCCCTCGCAAGCGCCGAACGCGGCAGGCGCGTATCGCGAGCCCGTACGCCTTGCAGCGAGCCATGGGAATCCGTGGGGTTAGGGCGTATATTGACCGGCGATGACCACCCCCGCGATGCCCGTCCCTGGCGACGTCGTGGCCGGCAAGTACCGCATTGAGCGCGTCGCCGGAGAGGGGGGTATGGGTGTGGTGTTTGCGGCGCAGCACATGGTGCTGGGGCAGCGGGTGGCGCTCAAGGTGCTCTTCGCCGAAGCCGCGGCCCGCAGCGATGCCATCGAACGCTTTGCCCGCGAGGTGCAAGCCGCCGCGCGCATCAAGAGCCCTCATGTGGCCCACGTGCTCGATGCCGGTGCCACCGAGAGCGGCCTGCCGTTCTTGGCCATGGAGCTTCTCGAGG
Source organism: Polyangiaceae bacterium (assembly GCA_044358965.1). Lineage (GTDB taxonomy): Bacteria > Myxococcota_A > Polyangia > Polyangiales > Polyangiaceae > SXNL01. The sequence goes on along the minus strand of JBIKNA010000006.1, from coordinate 2,810 downwards.
GCAAGAACCTCGAAGAGTTGCTCGAAGAGCGCAAGGCGCCGCTGCCCGTGCAAGAGGTGGCCAACTACATGTTGCAGGCCCTCGAGGCCGTGGGTCACGCGCACGCGCTGGGCATCGTGCATCGCGATCTCAAGCCGCCGAACTTGTTCGTGGCCGAGCGACCCGATGGCTCCAGTGTCCTCAAGATCCTCGACTTTGGCATCTCGAAGACGCGCACCGCCACCCGCAAAGACAAGGTCATCACCGGCGGACAAACGGTGCTCGGCTCGCCGGCGTACATGTCTCCGGAGCAGCTCCGCAACGCCAGCGACATCGATGCCCGCGCAGACATCTGGTCGTTGGGCGCCGTCATGTACGAGCTGTCCACCTGCGCTCTTCCGTTTGATGCCGACGGCGTGGGCGAGTTGTTCGCCGCCGTGCTCGAGCGCGAGCCCGTGCCGCCGTGCTCCCGCAACCCCGAGCTCCCCACGGCCTTCGGCGACTTGATCCTGCGCTGCCTGCGCAAGAAGCCCGAAGACCGCTTCGCCAACGCGGCGGAGCTGGCGCAAGCGCTCGTGCCCTACGCCACCGACGAGTACCGAGGCATCGCCGAGCGGCTCGAGCAGCTGCATGCCCGGGCCAGCGAATCCAAGCTGCAGTCCGAGCCCGAGCCCGCCGACACCGACTACATCGTGCGGCAGCTCACCGAACCCATCTCCGCACGGGTTCCTTTGGCGTCCATCGTCGGCACCGAAGCGGCACCCAAGCCGCCGGCCCCCGCCAACACCGTAGCCCGGCGCTCCCGTAGCGTTCTGGGCGTCGCTGTGGCGTTCGGTGTTGCCATCGCCTTCACCGCGGGCCTCGGCGCGTTGGTGCGCAGTCGCGGCAACGCGCAGTCGGGGGGCGCGGTCATTGCACCTCGAGAGTCCGCATCGGTCACTGCCTCTGCGGCGTCCAGTGTGCCGCTCGTGGCCTCCGCCGAACCATTGGTCCAAGACGCCGGCACCGCTGTCGAACCCGACGCATCGGCGCAGGCTGCTCCGTCGGCGTCGGTTCGCCGCACCAATCCGCCGCCCAAGCGCCCCGTGCGGCCCAAGTTCCTGAGCACACCAGACTGATGCGTAACTGGCGCCGACACCTGCACTGTGCAGCGCTCGCCGGGGCGCTCGCGTTGGCTGTGCGCCCGGGCCGCGCGCAAGACGTCGAGACACCCGAGGCCCGCGCCGAACGTCTGTTCAAAGAGGCTGCGCAGCACTTCGATGCGGGACGCACCGATGCCGCCTGCGAGACCTTCGCCGAGAGCCTGCGCCTGGCCGCAAAACTTGGCACCCTGCTCAACCTCGCCCTGTGCCACGAAACCCAGGGCCGCGTGGCCACGGCCTGGAACGAGTTCTTGCGCGGCGCAGCCTGGGCCGCACAAAATGGCCAAAAAGATCGCCAGCAGTTCGCTCACGAACACGCCATCGCGCTCGAGCCCAAGCTGCCCCGGTTGTTGCTGCGCCTGCCCGAGGCCCCCTTTGTGACCGAGATCGAAATCGACGGCGAGCCCTTGCCCGAGCCGAGCTGGTCGCTGCCGCACTATCTCGATCCCGGCGCGCACACCGTGGCCGCCAGTGCCCCGGGCAAGCGTCGCGCCTCCATGGCCATCACCGTGACCCCCGGGCCCTCGTTGCTGATTGTAGACATCCCCCTGCTCGAGACCGACGCCGGCAGGCTTCTGACTGCGCCGCCCCCGCCCATTCGCGTGCAAAACACATCCAATGCCATGCGCCGGCCCCTCGGCTATGGCTTCTTGGGTCTATCGGCAGTCGCGCTCGGCGTTGGCGCCGTGGGCGTGGTCAGCGCCATGGGCTACCGCGACGACAGCGTGTCCCAGTGCGTCGGTATCTCCGGTGGCGTTGCGTGCACGCAAGCCGGGCTCAACGACCGCGACGACGCCCGACTCTGGGCCAACGTCGCCACGGTATCCGGGGCTGTGGCCCTCGTGTCTGCGGGCGTGGGCGCGTACCTCTTGTACACAGCGCCACCAGTGCCCTCTCCGTCGCCCGCGCGCGAGCGACCCAAGGTGCTACCAGCGTTGTCCACCACCGGCGGCATGGTGCTCATCCAGGGGTCCCTATGACCGCGCGTCGCCTCGTGGGCTGTTCTGCTCTGCTTCTCCTCACGCTCTTTGGCTGCGCGCAGCTGCTTGGGGTCGATGGCGACGCCGTGCTCCTTGTGACGCCCGGGCACGACGCCTCTGTGGACCGCGCCGCACCAGCCGACGACGTGTTCGTGCCAGCAGAAGATGCCGCCACCGAAGACGTGGTGGAGCCCGTCGACGCCGAGCCGCTCGACGCCGAGCCCGTCGAAGACGCTGGCGAGGACGCCGAGGACGCCCAGGTGCCCTGCGACGCCGGCGCCGACGCCGGGGACGCCCAAGACGCGTGCCCCTGACATCGGTGCCCTAGCCACCATGAACCCTCGCCGCCAGCACCCTGGCGGGGCCACTGTCGCTGCTTCTGCGCTCGAATTCGGGCGAACTAAGGGAACTTTCTCTGCGGATTGTGTGTCCGCCTGGGCACGCAGTGACTCATGTTCTTTACCCCGAGGGCTATGCCCTGGCACCATGGCCCACCGTGGCCGCAGACGAAGAGCTTGAAGCGCGCTTGGTAGAGCGCTTGATCGCCCGCGACGAGCGGGCGTTCAACGAGCTCGTGCGCGCCTACGAGCGCCGGGTCTTTGCGTTGATCCTTCGCATGCTCGGGGGCAACCGCTCCGAGGCCGAAGAGGTAAGCCAAGAAGTCTTCGTTCAGGTGTTCAAGGCCATCGGCACGTTCCGTGGCGACTCC
>JBIKNA010000151.1:0-15067 GCA_044358965.1 Polyangiaceae bacterium | reverse complement strand
GTTTAATGTTGCGTCGCTCGTGGTGCAACTTGTGTTGGCCAAGGTCATCTTCGACCGCTTGGGGGTGCGCCAAGCACTCTTCGTGGTGCCGATGCTTCTTGGTGGCGTCGCGGGCGTCGGGGCATCGCTTGGCGGGCTGTGGCCCGCGGCGGGCATGAAGGCCGTCGATGGTGCCATGCGCTATTCGGTGCACAAGACCAGCATGGAGCTCTTGGCGGTGCCTCTCGCGGACTCCATTCGGGAGCGGGTCAAGCCCGTCATCGATCTCGTGGGGCAGCGCGGCGGTCAAGCCATCGCATCGCTCGTCATCTTGCTGTCGGTGTTCTTTGGCATGCCCGCGCGAGGGTTCTCGCTGCTCGTCGTTGCGGCTTGTGCGTTGTGGCTCGCCTGCGCCGCTGCCATTCGCAGCCGTTACGTCGCTGTTTTCCGAGACAACGTGCTCGACGGGTCCATTCGCTCCGGGGCGCCGCTGCCAAGGCTCGACGTGGCCGCGGTGGAGACGCTTGTCGTTGCGCTTGGCAGTGGCCGGGACGACGAGACCCTGGGGGCACTGCGCATGCTGCAAGACCAAGATCGCGTCAAGTTGGTCCCGCCGCTCATCCTGTATCACCCGTCGCCCCCGGTGGTGAACTACGCCCTCGAGGTCTTCGAGGGCGCGCGTCGCAAAGACGTGCTGCCCACCATCGACCGAGTGATTGCGGCGGGTGGCCCGACGGCGGCGGCAGCCCTGCGGGCCCGCATTGGCATCGACCCCATGTCCGTGGAGCTCTTGGAGCCCTTGGCCCAGAGCAAACGACCCGAGGTGCGCGCCGCGGCGCTCGTGGCCCTGGTAACGGCCTCCAAACGGTCCGAAGCGGTGGCCGAGGAGCAGCTGCTCGAACTCGTCAAAACCGGTGACGACGCGCTGCAAATCGAGGTGGCGCAGTCCATCGGCCACAGTGGAAAAGGCGACTTCTCGAGCGTATTGCTGCATCTGGCCTACCAGGGGCGCCCGGCGGTGCAAATCGAAGCGCTCCGCGCCATGCAGCGCAAGCCCCGGGCCGACTACACCGTGCTCTTGTGCGGTCTATTGTCTCGCCGCGAGCTTCGCGCCGACGCGCGCAAGGCCCTCTCCGCCATCGGCGACCACGCCCAGTCGATCCTCGAAGAGATGCTGGTGGACGAGAGTCTTCCTCACCAACTCCGCCTTCACTTGCCGCGGACCCTTGCCTTGGCCTTTGGCGAGCGCTCGATGGCGCTCTTGCAGCAGCGCCTCGAAGCGGAGCCCGACGGGGGCGTCCGGTTCAAAGTTCTGCGAGGCCTCGAGTCCATTGTGCGCAAGAACCCCGACGTGGTGTTGGACCACGCCGCCCTGGAGCGCGCCGCGCTGGAAACCGTGCGGAGCGTCCATAGCTTTGCCGCGATGCAACTCGCACTGCTCACGCGGGGGCAGCCCGGGTACCTCACGCGCACGCACGAGGTCGTGGTGCAGCTATTGGCCGACAAAGAAGCCCATGCCCGAGACCGACTGTTTCGGTTGCTCGGGCTCTTGTACCCCCAAGAGGACATGCGCCGGGTCTACAAGGCCATTTTTGCGCCCTCTGGCCCAACGGGTGCGCGCCTGCGCGGCAGTTCCCGGGAGCTTCTCGAGAACGTGCTTGCGGGGCCCTTGCGCGGGCCGGTGCTCGAGATTGTCGACGCCGGGACGGGGCCTGGCCGCGTGGCCAAACTCGAGGCGCACGCCGACGAACACTTCGCCACCTACGAGGCCGCGCTGGGCGCCTGTGTGGCCCGGGGGCAGGGCACCCTGCGCTCGCTTGCGGCCCTTCACGCCAAAGAACAGAGCTTGTTGCTCGACCGTCCGCGCGCAGAACTCGACCAGATGGCGCGCTCCAGCGTGTTAGGTCGGGCCTTCGACGTGGCCTTGTTGCAGGTGGCCCATGGCGCAGCCTAGGCACGATCTCACCGAGCGGATGATCGTGCTCCGGACGTTTCCGCCGTTGCGCGCCGTGGACGCCAAAGAGGTTGCAGCCGTTGCCCGGTCACTCCGGGAGGCACGCTTTACGCCGGGGCAAACGCTGCTTGCAGAAGACGAGTCCGCCGACGGCCTGTTTCTCTTGATCGAGGGCAAGGTGCGGGTGACCCACATGGGCGCGCAGTTCGGTGAGATCACGGCGCCAGGTGCCGCAGGGCTTTTGCCGTTCTACGCCCGCAACACGGGAGGGACGCGCATCGAAGCCGTGACGGACACCGAAGTGCTGATGCTCGACGAGGACGTGATGGTGGAGTTCATGGAGGAGCACTTCGAGATGCTCCACGGCGTCATGCTCTTCTTCTCCGAGCGGCTCAATTCGGAGTTTCAGTCCCTCTTCGGTCGGGCGGCGTCAGCGCCGCCCCTCAAACAGATCATGCAGTCGTTTCCGGAGCTCTTTGCTGCGTCTGGGGCCGACGCTCGGCCCAGCGAGTATGGGGCGTCGCTCACGCTCGTCGAGCGCATCTTCCACTTCCGCTCGCTCGGGCCTTTCCGGCAAACCAATCTCAACGCACTGTCTGCGTGGGCACGCCGCGTCGAAGAGGTTCGCTACGAGACCGGCGATGTTCTCTGGGCACAGGGCGACATGCCGATGGGCCCCGTCTTTCTCGTGTCCGGGACCGCCGAAGAGGAATCCGAGGGGGTGTCTCTGTCGGTGGCTGCCCCCATGGTGGTCGGAGCGGCGGAGTCGGTTCTTGGTCGGCCGCTGTGGACAAAGTGTACGGCGGCGTCTCCGGTCATTGCCTTGCGGGCCCCCGTCGAAGCCATTTTGGATTTGCTCGAAGACGACGTCGAGGTGGCCCGGGGTTTCATTGCGTCGTTGGCCAGCGCCCTACAAATGCTTTGGGTGCTCAAGGCCCAAGCGGGGTACAAGGTGTACTGATGCGTCGGGCGTTTGCAGCGTCGCTTTTGGTGTGGGCATTGCATATGCCGACGAAGGCCTCAGCAGACGAGCCGCGGCGCGCGCTGCCCAACTACGATGGTCGGGGCGAGGACGCGCGCCCGGAAGAGAGTCCGCTCTACGGCGTGCCCCGGGTGCTGCTCCTGCCGCTGTACGTGGTGAGCGAATACCTGGTGCGGCGTCCGCTTGGGTTCTTGGTGACCGCTGCCGAGAAGAAGCAGCTGCCCAAGGTGCTGTACGACTTTTTCGTCTTCGGCGAGGACAGCAACTATGGGCTGGTGCCCTCGGCCTACCTCGACTTTGGCCTCTTGCCGTCCGTCGGCTTCTACTTCTTTGGCAACGACGTCGGAAAGAAGGGACACGATCTGCGCCTCCACGCCGCCACCTGGGGCGAAGACTGGATCTCCGTCACCGCCAAAGAGCGTTTCCGCTTCTACGACGGGTACCGGGCGAGCCTGCGTGCAGAGTTCACGCGTCGGCAAGATCTGATTTACGCCGGCGTGGGCCCCGAGTCCCTCGAGTCGGACCGCCGACGCTTTGGCTCGAACCTGCTCGACCTGAGCGCGGAGTTCGAGACCAACCCCGCGCGTCCGAGCTACGTGGCCACGCAGCTCGGTGTGCGCACCCGCGAGTTCCACGAGGGGGGCTGCTGCGACGACCCATCGCTTTTCGCCGACGTGGCGCGAGGGCTCGTGCCCAGTCCGCCGGGGCGCGGCAACACCTATCAGCTCGCGTTCACCCAGATTGCAGGCGCCATCGATTCCCGGCGCACCGGCGTCGACGCCTCCCGAAGCGGGGTTCGCCTCGACGCCTTCGTGCGCCCTTCCTTCGACCTTCGGCACGCCTCGCCGGCGAGCTTCGTGCGTTTTGGCGCAAGTCTGGGCGGCGCGTGGGAGGTGCATCACCGGCGCACCGTGAGCCTTACCCTTGGCTCCCAGATGGTCGAGCCCCTCGGTCGCGACACGGACATTCCCTTCACAGAGCTCGTGAGCGAAGGGGGCGCCGGGGCCTTCGGAGGCTTCCGCCCCGGGCGCTTGCTCGGGCGCAGTTCGGCCTACGGCACCGTCCGGTACAGCTGGCCTGTGTGGGTGTTCTTGGATGGGGCCATGCACGCGACCATTGGCAATGTGTTCGGCGAACACTTCGACGGCCTTCGTCCGGGTAACGCCCGTGCGAGTGCCGGAATTGGCGTCCGAACCAACGGCGCTCCGGACAACTACTTCGAGTTCTTGTTGGCCGGCGGCACGGAGACCTTCGACCAGGGCGGCAGGCCGGCGTCGTTCCGCCTCGTCTTCGGAACCAACAAGGGGATGTGACCATGCGCCGCTTGCAAGGGTTGGTTGTCGTCACGCTTTTGGCTTTGGGCGCTGCGTGCGCTGCGCCGAAGGTAGTGCGGTTCCCGCCGGCTGCGCCCATGTGGCGCGACACGGATCTCGACTCCGTCGACGGCCAGTGCAAACCCGACCCAGACAAGCCCAACAAGCTTGTGTGTGGGCCACCGGAGTACGAGTCGTCGTTCGCCTGGGACGCGGCCGACAATACCCTGTTTCGGCCGGTGACACGGTTCTTGGCCGTGGAGACCGGGCGCCCCGCGCGCAACGTGAACAGCTGGGACGAAACCCCCGATTCGAGTTGGTTCACCAATCGCATCGGTAAAGATGGCATGACCCCCGAGGCCGTCGCCCAAGGGTACTGCGATGCCCACGAAGAGCTTGACCCCCAGCTGGCCGATGGGGCTTGGGTCATCGATCAAGGCAAGCCCAACGGCGCCAACCCGGGCTTTCGCGTCAAGATGCCGTCGGGGCAGAAGTACATGTTGAAGGCCGACCCCGAGGACCAACCCGAGCGGGCCACCGGCGCCACGAGCATTGCGTCGCGTATCTACTTTGCCGCGGGGTGGTTTTCGCCCTGCGATTCCGTCGTGTATTTTCGCCCATCGCTGCTTCGGCTGTCGCCGGGCCTTACGGTCACCGACAACAGTGGCGTCACCAAGCCCTTCGACGCGGCCGCGCTCGACAACTTGCTTCGCCGGGCCTCGCATCGCGGAGGCCTCGTGCGCATGGTGGCGTCCAAATGGCTGCCCGGCCGAGCCCTTGGCCCCTTCACCTACGCAGGCGTCTACAAAGAAGACCCTAGCGATGTGATCCCCCACGAAGACCGTAGAGACCTTCGCGGTGCGCGGCTGATTGCGGCGTGGCTCAACCACTTCGATTCGCGAGAGCAGAACACCATGATGACGTGGATGCCGGATCCTCAGGATCCGCGCCGCGGTCACGTGCGGCATTGGTACATCGACCTGGGCGATTGCTTTGGCAGCGAGTGGGAGTGGGAAGGGATCTCCAAGCGTCTTGGGTACTCGTACTACTTCGATCCCGAAGATGTCGTCAGTGACTTCGCCACCTTGGGATTGCGCACGCGCCCATGGGACCGCGCCCAGCGGAACCCTGACGCCCGCATCTTTGGGTTCTTTCGTGGCGGGGACTTCGAGCCGGAGTTCTGGAAGGGCGGATACCCCAATCCGACGTTTGCCCGTATGGACGAGCACGACGGCGCCTGGGCCGCGCGCATCATCGCCAAGTTCACCGACGCGCACGTGCTCGCGGCGGTGCAGGTGGGCAACTACACAGACCCCGAGCATGTCCGCTTCTTGACCGGGGCCCTCATCCAACGGCGGGATGCCATTTTGCGGCGCTACTTCTCGCGCCTGTCGCCGCTCTCCGCGCCAAAGCTCGCAAACGCCCAGCTGTGCCTGACGGATCTGGCGCGGCAGAGCCAGGTCTGGCCGGCGACGTCATTCGCATACAGCGCCACGTTGTTTGCCTCGGGGGGCACCCATGGCCAAACGCTCGTTCCGGTGCCCGGACCCGCCGGCGAAGTCTGTGTGAACCTCAAGGTCGACGGCGCTGCGACCGGTGCCGGACAAGAAAGCGAGCGCCGCCGGTTCTTGGTGTTGGACGTGTTCAACGGCGTGTCACGCGGCCCCTTGCGCGTTCACCTGTACGATGAGGGCAAAGACGGGTATCGGTTGGCCGGCCTGGAACGGCCGCTCAGCGCGGCGGCGCCGGCGTTCTCCGAAACCCCATGAGCGATCAGAACCTGCCCCAAGCGGAAGCGTCGGTGCCCAAGCGTCTAGGATTGCTCGACCTGTTGCTGCGACCCTTCGCAGAGGTCAAGGCCGGTGAGGGGCTCGGCGCCATCTTGTTGACGCTGAACATCTTCTTCTTGCTCCTTGCGTACTACTTGCTCAAGACCGTGCGCGAGCCCTTGATCCTGACTGGCGGCGGGGCCGAGGTGAAGAGCTACGCGTCCGCGGGGCAGGCGGTGATGCTCGTGGGGCTCATCCAGGCCTATGGCTCCCTGGCCAAGCGCGTGCCGCGTTTGCGGCTCGTGACGCTGACTTCACTCTTCTTTGCCGCGTGTCTGCTCGTGTTCTTTGGGCTGGGGGTGCTTCGCGTGCCCTACCTTGGTGTGGCGTTCTACCTCTGGGTGGGCTGCTTCAACATGATGGTGATCTCGCAGTTTTGGTCCTTCGCCAACGACGTGTACACGCCGGAGCAGGGCAAGCGCTTGTTCGCCATCGTGGGGGTGGGTAGCTCCGTTGGCGCCGTGGTCGGCGCCAAAGTGGCCAAGTGGCTCATCGTGCCGCTTGGGCCCTACGCCATGATGTTGGTCGCCTTCGGGGTGCTGCTCTTGTGTTTGGGGCTCACGCACGCAAGCGCCAGGACCGAAAGGCAGCATCGTGCCGTTCCGGTGGAAGAGGCTCCGGTGGCCAAGCGCAACGCCTTTGCGGTGCTCGTTGGTGACCGGTACCTGATCCTGTTGGCGGCGCTGGCCGTACTCCTGAACTGGGTCAACTCGAACGGCGAGTACATCCTGGACCGCGTGCTGGTAGAGGCCGCGGACACGGCCATCGCTCGCGGGGAGACCACGCTGTCGCCGGTCAAGTTCATCGGGGCCTTCAAGGCCGACTTCTTCTTCTACGTGAACGTGGTTGGCGTTGTCTTGCAGCTCGGTATCGTGTCGCGACTCGTCAAGTACTTCGGAGTCCGCGTGGCTCTCTTCGTGCTGCCGTGCGTGGCTCTCGCGTCGTACTCTTGTGTGCTGCTCGTGCCGTTGCTCGCGGTGGTGCGGGTGGGCAAGACCGCCGAGAACGCCACGGACTACTCCATCCAGAACACCGTCAAGCAGATGCTGTTCTTGCCTACCAGCTCCGAGGTCAAGTTCACTGCCAAGCCGGCCATCGACACCATCCTCGTGCGCATCGGCGATTTGCTGTCGGCTGCAGTGGTGGCCATCGGTGCGGCCACGGGCCTCGGCACCAAAGGCTTTGCGCTGGTGAACCTCGTGCTCATCGTTTTGTGGCTCCCGTTGGTGTTCCGTGTGGGCAAGGTCTACGTCGACCGGGAGCGCGGGGCCGCCTCGTGATGTTGCCTCGTGCGTAGCGGGGGCTTGCATCGCGCAGTCTTGCTGGGCCTCGCGGTGGCGGGCCCGGCGGTCCCGGGCATCGCGCGTGCGCAACAGGGCCCTGCGTCGATGCCCACCCCACCATCGTCCCGGGAGGACGATGGATTCCCTTCGCCATCGACGCGAAGACTGCTGTCACCGTCGGCGGCCAGCGCTGCCCCCGGTATGCCCGTGCCGCGCCAACGTGCGGGGCTTCGTGTGGCCCGCGGTGGACCGGACATCAAGTCGCCAGACGCGCCCGCGAACCTGCCGCCGCTCACCTGGCAGGCAGACTGGTCCCGGGCCGACGGAACCGATTACGCCATTACCGCGGTAGGCATGAGCACCGCTCTCGTGGCCGCGTTGCTCAAGCCACAACCCAAGCACTACTACGGTGGCGTACTGTTCGACGAAGGTGTGCGGGACGCCATCGGCCTGCGTTCCCTCCAAGACCGCTACACGGCGCGCGACGTCAGCGATGTATCCCTTGCCATGTTGGTGACGGCACCGTTCTTCGTCGACGCCCTGGTCACGGCTTGGTGGTATCGCGGCTCTTCGGACGTGGCACGGGAGATGGCGCTCATCGACGCGAAGACTCTGGCCGTCGTTGCCGCACTGCAGGGCGCGACCAATGGCTTGGCGAGCCGCGAGCGACCCTACGGTCGCGAGTGCGGTACAGCGCTCCCGGGCGATCTCAGCGACTGCACCGGAAACGTGCGCTACCGCAGCTTCTTTAGTGGCCATGCGGCGTTCAGCTTCGCCAGCGCTGGGCTCGTGTGCAGCCATCATCTGCGGCTCGGGCTCCTCGGTGGCCGCGCCGACACCTTTGCCTGCGTGTCCGCAGCGTTGGCTGCGGGCGCCACGGCGTCGCTTCGCGTCTTGGGGGACATGCACTATGCATCGGACGTGCTGACCGGTGCCCTGGTGGGCACGGCTGCGGGGCTCGGCATACCGGCCCTGCACTACGGGGGCCGCAAGCCGCAGCTGACGTCCTCCGGTGGTGCAGGAGGCGTCCAGATCACCGTCGTACCCATGTCCCTTGGTGCTGGCTTGGTGGGGGCCTTTTGATGCGGGGTCATCGCGCCTTGTGCATTGGTGTCTTGGTGGCGGCTCTTCTGGCCGCGCAGCCCGCGCTCGCCGATGGCTCCCTAGGCGTTGACGATGCCGCGCCCGCTGTTGCCGCGCCCGCTGTCGCCGCGCCGCCCCGAGACGACATGGTGGATGCGCGCAGTACCCGCAACTGGGACGAGGGGACGTCGCGGTTCTTCTTGAGCACCACGCTGGACGTCGGCGCGCTGTATCTGCGTCCGCGCGCCAGTGTGGGTTATGGTCGCCCGCACGCAACATGGGTGGGGTTCGATGCCAATCCCGTGGCCAACAACTTTGGTGTCGGAGCGTACGGGGGCCTGCGAGCCACCTCTACGCACCTGGATCTGCGCATTGGCGCGCGCACCTTCCGCTCCTGGCAGCGATCGTACCTGGCGCCCGCGCCCAGCTACGAACGCGTCGACCTAGAGACCGACAACACAAGCTCAGCGGTTTACCACACCTTCGAGACCGAGCTGACCGGCAACGTGGTGCTGGGCCCCGGGGAGCTCGAGGGCTCCACCAGCGCGTCGTACGTGACGTCGGTGCCGGCTGGGCAATACGTCTTCGAAGAGACCTTGCGCGTCATCGTCAAGCCGCCGTGGGTGCTCCGGGGGCGCGTGGCCTATCACTTCTTCGTGTTTCCGCAGGTTGGACGCATGTCCATCGGCCCCGTGCTCGACGTGTTGAATGTGCCCGAGCGGGAGACGGTCACCGTGCGTCTGGGCTTGTTTGGTCGCGTGTCGCTCAGCCGTAGCCTCGAACTCCGCATCGGCGTGGTGCCGGCGCTGTACAGCGTGGACCACATCGGCCTCGCGAGCGGCGACTTCTGGCAGTTCGGTCTCCGGCATCGCTGGGCCACGGGCAAGTAGCTCGCGGGCTCAGAACGCAGCGCCGAAGCCGAGGCTCTGCACCGGCGCGGCGCCCGCAGTCGGCGCCGGGGATGCCGGCGGCGAGTGAAATAGCAGCGGCAGGCCCACACCCACCAGGCTGCCGACCACCATGCCCACCAACACATCCGATGCGTAGTGTTTGTCCGCGGCAATGCGCAGGTACCCCGTGCCCAGCGCAAGGCTCAACCCTGACGCCCAGACCACCGGCGCGTACCTTCGCTCGTTCATCGTGGTCACCGTGCCCGCGGCCGTGGCCAAGGCAAAGGTGAGTGTCGTGTGTCCCGAGAAGAACGACAGGTTGTTGTCGTTGGGATGCGCTGTTTTGGTCTTCTCGGCCTCGGGCAGGGCGTGGACGAATGGGCGCTCGCGACCGGCAAAGAACTTGCCGGCTTGGTTGATGCCGGCTGCCACGACGGCGGCCTGGACGATGACGAGACCGTCGACCCAAGCTGCGTCCGGATGGCGGTCGGCGGGGGCGATGACAGCGGGTAAACCGAGCGCGAGCGCCGGGACGAGAAGGAAGGCGCTGACGTCGCTGATGGTGCCGGCCGTCCCGCCGTGGCGCTGCCACCGGAGTGCATCGCGGATGCTGGCGTCGAATGCGTTGAGCGTGCTCTTCCCGTTTCCGTCGCTCTCGCACCAGCGGCATCGGGCTGGGGCGAGGGTATCCTTCAGCGAGGTCTCGGACATGATCCAGAGCGAGCCGATGGTCGCGATCACTGCACCATCGCGCGCGGCGTCGTGCCGCAGCGGTGGCTCTTGCGCCCGGGCGGCGGGGGTCATGAGAAGTGCCGACAGGACAAGCGCCGCGACGCGCACGGGGTCCAGTGGGGCCAGGGTGCCCTGCTTGCCCCGGAGCTGCGACATCATCACGGAGAATGCTACCGAAGGTTGCCCCTCGGTCACAACAGGCGCGCCAAGGCCTTCCTCGATGACGTAGCCTTTGGGGCATGAGCTGGGAGCAAGTCGTCCGCACGGGCCATCCGCAGGCGGACCAGCAGCAACTTGGGCAACTGCAGCAACTGGCGGCGCAGCAGGGACTCGTGCTGAGCGTGCAGCCCTTGCCGCAAGGGGGGTACCTCGCGCGCGCCAGCGTTCCGGCGTCACCGGCGGGCTACGGCGCACCAGCGGGCTACGGCGCACCAGCGGGCTACGGCGCACCAGCGGGCTACGGCCAGGCGCAAGGCTACAGCGCACCGCAAGGCGCTAGCGCACCGCAAGGCTATGGCGCACCGCAAGGCTACGGCGCACCGGCGGGCTACGGCGCGCCTCCGGCCTATGCCATGGCCGGGTACGGTGCGGCTCCGCCCGCACCCAGCAACATGTATGGCGCCTACGGGACACCGCCCGCGCTGCAAGCCGAAGGCGCTCAGGCCACCGGGGCCGCGCTAGGACCTGCGCGTGTGGCGTACCTGCGCAAGGTGTACGGCCTCTTGGCCGCGGCGGCGTTTCTGGCCATTGGTGCCGGCGCTGCCACCTTGTACCTGTCGCCGACGGAGCGCGTGGCCACCAACCGCGGCGTGTTCGAGGTTCCCGTGCTCGTGGCCCTCATGCTTCAGAACCCGATCATCGAGTATGGCGCCTTTGGGCTGCTATTCGTGTCGGTGTTCTTGGCGAGCGCCGTCAGCAAGGTCCGGGGCCTCAACGTGGCCGCCCTCTTTGGCGTTGCGTTGCTCATGGGTGTCGAGCTCGCTCCGATGGCGTTCGTGGCGCAGATTCTTGCGGGCCTCGGCGACACCCTCAGCGCAAACCCCGTGCGCGATAGCTTTGCCATGGTCGGCGCCTTGTTCGTTGGCTTGACGGGCTACGTGTTCGTCACACGCAAAGACTTTTCGTACCTGCTGGCCACGCTCTCCATGGGGTTCTTCGTGGTGCTGGCGGGGGTGATCTTGGCCGCCGTCGTGGGCTCCGAGCCACTCTCGCTCGCCGTGGCCAGTGTTGGTGCCATCCTGAGCGTGGGCTTCTTGCTGTACCAAACCAGCTACATCTTTCGGAACAGCGAGATGGACGACCCCGTGGGCGACGCCCTCGGCGTGCTCGTGCAGCTCCGCAATCTGCTGATCTTCGTGTTGCGCATCGCCATGTCTCGTCGTTGAACTCACCTCAAGCGTGGCGCGCTTCGTGGCCCCTTGTGCGATGGGCCGGGGCGGGGAGCACTGTCACCGCACACGAGTTGAACCGCCCATGTTGGTTGTGTGTGCTTCTTGCTCTCGTCACATCCGCGCCGAAGCCGAGCGCTGCCCATTCTGCACGACGGTCGCACCCGCCCGAGGGTTGGTGCCCCTTGTGGCGCTCGCCATGGTGGCCTCCATGTCCACCGCCGCCTGTTATGGGGGACCACGGGGGCCCGGGTCTCCGCGGCCAGAGGTGGAAGCCCCGCCGGTCAACACTGCCGTCGCCGCGCCGGACAGTGGTGCCCAAGTAGACGGGAAGACAGACAAGAAGCCAGACAAGTAGACCCGAGGGCAACGGGCCGCAGGGCTGGATCGCCTGCTCCTCCAGCAGGGCCGTGCGGCCTGCTGGCGCCAGTGCAGCTCCAGAGCCAAAAAAGCCTTCAAAGACGCCGTTGGGGAAGGCTCGCCCGCATGGACCACTTGTTGCGACCGGGACGGCATGCGAACACTCGTGTCCTTTTGCTCGTTGGCGGTCGTGGCCTCGGTGTTCGCGTGCACGCCGGACGCCCTTGGGGGCGCCGATGCTCCTTCGGGGGGCGACAACGCCGACGAATCCGGGAAGGAGAGCCGGCGTGTCGGCACCATGTCCGCCGAGCTTTGCCAGGCCTCGCCGGCGCCGGCGGTATTCGGCAACGCGCTTTGCCTATGCGGCGATTTTCGCGATGTGGGCAACCTGGTCGTCAAGGGCGGCACCGGCAGCCTTGGCTCCGTGGGCGTGAACGGCAGTACCAAGGTGATCAACAACTCCCAGGTCGACGGCGCCTGGGGCAGCGCCAAGGGCTTCGAGGCGCTTGGCAACGTGAACATCAACAAGAGCATGTACACTGCAGGTAACCTGCGGGTGACGGGCAACCTTCAGGTGGCGGAGAACCTAGAGATCGGCGGGGCTCTTTCGGGCATCGGCCGGGTGTCGGTGAAGGGCGAGCTGCGCGCCCAAGGTGGCGGCTCGGTGCTGGGTGTCCAAGACGTTGGCGGCAAGGGTACGTACAAGGCGCCCGCCGGCCCGCCCTGCTCTTGCGAGGGGAGCCCTGGGTACTTGGATGTGGCCAAAGAGGTAGACAAGGCCAAGGCGCAGAACGACAACAAGAGCGCGGGCCTCGGCAGCGAGATTCAGATCGGTGCCACGGAGCTCTCGCTCAAGTCCGGCAAGTACCTCGTGGGCAGCATCAAGACCGTCGGCTTCGCGAAGGTCAAAGTGAGCGGCGCCGTGAGTCTGTACGTGGATGGGTCCATGGAGCAGATCGGCGCCGAGATCTTCGACCTCGATGCGGGGGCCACCTTGGACCTCTATGTTCGCGGCAACGTAAGCCAGGTTGGCCACATGAGCTTCGGCAGCGCCAAACATCCAGCGGCGTTCCGGTTGTTCATGGGAGGCGGCGATGCCGTCGCCCTCAACGTGGGCAACCAGGTGTTTCATGGCGCCGTCTACGCGCCCAAGGCGCGCATCAAGTACGTCGGCAACACCGTTCTCGAAGGAGGACTCTTTGCCTACGAGGTCGACGGCATCGGCAATCTCGAAGTGCGTGGCGCACGCCCCGCGCCCCCGGCGGGCTGCCCCGGCTCGGACGACAGCGGCGGAACAGGTGGCGGTTCTGGCAACGGCAACGGCGGTGGCGCTGGCAACGGAACAGGCACGGGCTCAGGCAACGGCGGGTCAACCCCAGCGCCTCGCTCCGATGGCGTGGGGACCGTCGAGCTGAAGTAGCCACGGGGAGCGCCCGCAGCTACAGGCGTTCGATGACCGTCGCGCTGGCGATGCCCGCGGCGGCGCAAATGCTCATGACGCCTACGGTCTTGTTGCGGGCCTCTAGGTTCGCGAGCAACGTGCCCAGCAAGATCACCCCTGTTGCGCCAAGGGGGTGCCCGAGGGCAATGGCGCCTCCGGTCACATTGATGCGGTCCATGGGCAGGTCCAGCTTGCGCGCGTAGTGCACGGGAACCACCGCGAAGGACTCGCCCACTTCGAACAGGTCCACATCGGCAAGTCCAACGCTGCTGCGATCGAGGGCGGTCTGTGTGGCTTGGGGGTTGCCCCCGAGCATCAGGACCGGATCACTTGCGATCTCTGCAAAGGAGACAATGCGTGCCCGCGGGCGCAGTCCGAGACGCTCGCCGAACGCTTTGGAGCCCACGATGCAGAGCGACGCGCCATCGGCCATGGCCGGGGATGTGCCGGCGGTGTGCACATAAGAAAGGCTGCCGAGCTCCGGGAATCGAGCGAGCGCCGTACGCTCGCCGGGGGCGCCCGCGGCAAAGAGCGGAGGCATGGCGGCGAGCTTCTCGGCGGTGACGCCCGGACGAACGCATTCGTCGCGGTCGAGCAGCACGTTGCCTTCGGCGTCGGCCACGGTAACAAGTTCGCGCGCGAAGGCCCGTTGTTCCGTGGCCAAGGTGGCCAAGCGCTGGGAGCGAGCGGCAAAGGCGTCGAGCTCGGCGCGCTCGACCTTCTCTTTGGTGGCAAGCAGGTCGGCGGCCATGCCCATGTGCAAGAAGCCAGTCTTCTTGGCCACGTCGCGGTCCTCGAACCATGCGCCGCCGTCGCTCATCATGGGCACGCGCGACAGCGACTCCACACCTCCGGCGACGATGCACTCGGCCATGCCCGAGGCCACGCGGCTGGCCGCCGTGTGCAGTGCATCGAAGCCCGACGCGCAGAATCGATTGACCGTGGTGCCCGACGCCCGCTCGCCAAACCCGGCATACAGAGCGGCAATACGGGCAATGTTGGCGCCTTGCTCGCCGCGGGGCGTGGAGCATCCGAGGATCACATCATCGATGTGCGCGCCGGCAAGGCCCGTGCGGGCCCCGAGCGCCGCAAAGAGCGTGGCCAAGAGCGCGATGGGCTTGGTGCCCGAAAGGGCACCGCCCTCTTTGCCCCGACCTCTCGGGGTACGCACCACATCGAAGATGTATGCCTCCATGACGGGGTTACACCCCCACCACGAAGCTGATGACCGTGGTCCCGCTGCCGCCCATGTTGACTGTCTGGACGGTGCGGGCACCCTCGACCTGGTTGTCGCCGGCGGTGCCCGTGGTCTGGCGGAACGCATCGAGCACCTGGCGAACGCCGGTGGCCCCGATGGGGTGCCCCACGCCCGTGAGGCCGCCGCTGGGGTTGACCGGTGTCTTGCCGCCCAACTTGATGCGACCCGATTCGATGGCTTGGAAGGCCTTGCCCAGGGGCGCAATGCCCAGGTGCTCGATGGTCATGTACTCGGTGATGGAGAAGCAGTCGTGCACCTCGACGGCATCGACGGCTTCGATGCCGGCGCCGGAGATGCCCGCACGCCGCCACGCGTCTTCGAATGTGGCGCGCATGTGGTGCATGACCCAGGGGCTATGGGCCCGCTTGGCCGCCTCGAGCTTCTCGTCCATGCCCATGGGCGCCGTGCGGTGTCCCCAGCCGCGGATGCTCGGGATCTCTTCGAGCTTGAGCCCGTGTTTGCGGGCGTACTCTTGGGCGTAGGCTGGCGTGGCCAAGAACAACGCCGCGCCTCCGTCGGTAATTTGCGAGCAGTCGTGCCTGCGCAGATTGCCTTCGACCACGGGGTTCTTTTCG
>JBIKNA010000005.1:0-49279 GCA_044358965.1 Polyangiaceae bacterium | reverse complement strand
GAATGTAGAGCCCCGTGGGCACAGCCGCAGCGGCCACCACGAGCTGTGCTCCGCCCGCATAGAATCGCCCGTTCGAATCTGCGTCGAGGTGATAGCTGAGTGTGGACTCGAGCCGCCGGTAGGCCTCGTCGGTGGTTGCTGAGCCTGTTGCCGGTGCTGCCGATGGCGCAGCAGCTTGTTCCGGCATCAAGAGTGCCGGGTTCGAAGCGGGTTTGCGCAGCTGCGCCACGAGTTCGTCGGCCTCGTTGCGCGCAAGGTTGCCGGCCAACAGGGTGATCTGTTGGATGCGTGCTTCGGCGCCGTCTTCGGCGCGCACTTCGCGCTCCAGTGTTCCTGCGTCGTAGCGGACTTGTAGCTTGGCACCCTGGAGCACGACGGTGATGTGCGCCGATGCTGGGGCGCCGCGCGGGTCTCCCGCCAGCACCACGGGCCGTTTGGTCTCTTTGGCGATCTCGACGCGCAAGCGCTCGGCGTCGACGCCAGGGGCCGCCGTGGCATCCAAGACCAGCGGAGGGCCTCCGGCCCCCGCGGCGCGGTCTTGGGCGGCCGCGGTGGTGGATACGGAACCTGCAAGCAATGCGATAAAGGCTAGAACGCGTAGGCGCATATCGAGTGATGCCCAGACAAAGGCAGATCGTTCACGGCGTTGTGCTTTCTGTTGCGTCGAGCAGGTTCTGCGCTTCGCGCTGCCGGTATCCACCGTAGGCACCCTTGGCAAAAGGCACCAGCTCTTGCCGCGCTTGTTCTGTTCGGCCCAAGCGCAACAAGCACAACGCGCGGTTGTAGCGGGCCTCGGGCACCCACCGCGTTCCGGGGAACTCGCGCAGGTAGTCGTCCCAAAGGCGAAGCGCTTGCTCGGGATTCGCCTGTTCGAAGTGCGCGCGATGCGCCCGGTCGTAGGCCGCGAGCTCTTTGGAGCTTCTTCGCGCGCCATCGCGGGACTCGGCGCTGGGCATGGCGGCGTAGGTCGCACTCGGGGCCGCCGCGGAGGCCGCCGCGGAGGCCTTTGCAGGCGCCGCGCTCTGCACGCTTTCGGCAACCCGTGCCGAGGCCGCCGGTGTCACCACGGCTGTTTCGGCCATGGCGGGTTGTGCCGTGCCCAATGGGTTCACAATAGTGGATGGAGGTGCCGGGGCGCGGACGGCTGGTGTGATGCCGCGAAACAAGCGACCCGACGCTGCAGCCCACGCGAGCGAGGCCAGCAGCAACGTCGCTGCCACCAAGAGGAGCGCTGTTTTTTGCAGCCGCGAGAAGCTACTTTGGCGTCGCGCAGACGCAAGGGTTCGCAGCAGGGTCGCGTCGGCTTCGGCTTCGGTGACCTGGCCCGTTGTATCCTCTCGCAATTGTCGCAGTGCAACGTCGAGGCGACTCATGGGGCTTCTCCTTCGAAGGCGCTCCGCAAACGCTTTCGTGCGTGGAAGAGGCGTGTGCGCACCGTGGCTTCGGGGATCTGCAAGACCGTGGCCACCTCGCCGGCGGTGCGCTCTTCGACATCGCACAGCACAATGACAATGCGGTGATCGATGGAGAGCTGGTCTAGTGCGCGCAACAGCGACGCGCGCAGCTGCGTGCGCTCTGCGGCGCTCTCCGGGCCCCGGGACGATGCGGGAGGCTCTTGCCCGAGGCGTGTGGTGGCCGCGCGACGACGAGCGGCCGCGCGCACGTGGTGTCGCGCATGGTTTGCGCAAATGCCAAGCAACAGCCCCACGGTGGTGGCTTGGGCGTCGGCACGCCCGAGGGCCCGGGGCAGCGCCACGAAGGTTTCTTGGAGCAAGTCTTCGGCGGCCTGCGGTTCGCCTACCAGCCTGCGCGCAAACGCGCGAACAGACTCGTGGTGCGCACGGTACGCAGCCTCGATGAGCTGCGCGTCCGTCGCACTGATCGGCGGGGAAGGGCGGGACCCGGTCGACATCGGTCGCGCGTACGCTAGTCGAACGAGCAGGGCAGAAGGCGCGAAAGACAGCACGATTTAGCCATCATGCCCGCAAGCGCGCGTTTCGTTCACCGCCGCTGGAAAAAGAGTGGCCATGGGCGCGGCTCTGCCACGGCCTCCAGTGCCTCACTGCTGGCCTGCGTACCGGCGCCCCACGGCCCGACAAAGGGCCGCGAAAGGGCGCGGGGCCGCGCTAAGGTGCCTCCCGAGATGTCGAGCCCCCGGCGCATCGATGCCTTCTTGCTGTCCCGGGAGTGGCGTGACACCGACACGGGCATCGAGATCGTGCTCTGGGCCCGCGCAGCCGAACAGGCCGTGCGGGTGCGACTACGGCGTCAAGAGGCCGTCATGTTCGTGCCGAGCGATGCACGGACCCGTGCCGGGCGTAGGTCCCCGCGGCCGCTCACCTCGCTCGGCAATCGTCCCGTCGATGCGCTCTACTTTCGCTCGCAGCGCGAGCTTCAAGACGAGCGTCGCCGCCTACAGAGCCAAGGCGAGGTCACCTTCGAGTCCGACATCAAGCCCTCGGACCGCTTCTTGATGGAACGCTTCGTGACGTGTGCGCTTCGCATCGATGGCGTGTGTATCGAACGTGGCGGTGTGTTGCATTTCGACGACCCCAAGATCAGCACGAGCGCATTCCGCCCAACGCTGTCGCTGCTCGCGCTCGACATCGAGACCGACGGGTTCGATGGGCCACTCTTGTCGGTCGCCCTGGCCACGGCAGAGTTCGAGCGGGTCTTCGTGTGCTGTCCACCGCTTGGGCCCGCCGCGCCTTCGCACCCGTCGGCCGTGTACGTGGCCGACGAAAAGAGCCTGCTGCAGGCGCTCTTTGCCGAGATCTGCCGTATCGACCCCGACGTGCTCTCGGGCTGGAACGTGACGGAGTTCGATCTATCCGTGCTCGAAGCCCGCGCCCGGCACCATGGCATTCCTTTCGGCATCGGCCGCAACGGCGAGCGCGCGCGAGTGCTTGCGGGCTCGTCCCAAGGGCAACCGTCTACTGCCAGGGTGCCCGGGCGCGTGGTGCTCGACGGCATCGCCACGCTCAAGGCCGCAACCTATGGCTTCGAGCGGTACACCCTGGAGCATGTGGCCCAAGAACTCTTGGGGCGTGGCAAGAAGATCACTGCCACGCACGATCCCGTGGCCGAAATTCGCCGTATGTTTGCCGAAGAGCCCGCCAAGCTCGCGGAGTACAACCTCGAAGACTGCCGGCTGGTGCTGGGCATCTTCGACAAGACCGAGCTGCTTGGATTTGCCATGGAGCGGGCGCGGCTCACGGGGCTCGCCATGGATCGTCAGGGGGGCTCCGTGGCCGCGTTCGACCACTTGTATCTGCCTCGCTTGCACCGCCGCGGTTTCGTTGCGCCAGACGTGGCCAGCGATGGCGACTTTGCACCGAGCCCGGGCGGCCACGTGCTCGACTCGGTGCCCGGCCTCTACCGCGATGTCTTGTCCTTCGACTTCCGTAGCCTGTACCCCAGCATCATTCGCACCTTTCGCATCGATCCACTGGGCTTGGCGCAACCCGGCACGGATCCAGTTCCCGGCGAAGATGGCGCCAGGTTCGCCCGCGATGGGGCCATCTTGCCCGAGCTCATCCAGGGCCTACACGAGGCCCGCAGTGTGGCCATGGCCAGCAAAGACGATGCACTCTCGCGCGCCATCAAGATCTTGATGAACTCGTTCTACGGGGTGCTGGGCAGCCCCGGCTGCCGCTTCTTCGACTCGCGTCTGCCAACCTCGATTACGCGGCGTGGCCACGCCATCATCGAGCGGGCGCGCTCGTTCTTCGAACACAAGGGGATGCAGGTCATCTATGGCGACACAGACTCGGTCTTCGTGCACGCGCCGGCGCCTGCAAGGGCCAAAGGGGACTTGCTGGCCCAGGGCCGCGCCCTGGCCACCGAGCTCACCCACGTTCTCGGCCAAGAGATCGAACGCGACTATCGCGTGCAGAGCCATCTAGAGCTGCGCCTCGACGCGCACTACGTACGGTTCTTGATGCCCACCACCCGGGGCACCGACCGCGGCTCCAAGAAGCGCTACGCCGGCATGTCGCAGAAGGGCTCTGGTGCAGCGGAGCTCGTGGTGCGTGGCCTCGAGGCTGTTCGTAGAGACTGGACCCCGCTGGCCCGCAGCGTGCAGCTCGAACTGTTCCGTCGTGTGTTCTCCGACGAGCCCTTCGAAGCATGGCTTGCATCGGTGGTGCGTGAGCTTCACCAAGGGCGCCTGGATGCGCAGCTCGTCTACCGCAAACGCTTGCGGCGCGATCTCGACGCTTATGGCGATGGATCCGGCCGCGGCGCGCCGCCGCACGTGCAGGCCGCCCGCCTGCGCGACGCCGCCGAGAACGGACCCGAAGCGCCGAACCGCGCAGCCGAGGTGGAGTACGTCATGACCACCCGGGGGCCGGCGCCGCTCGGCATGCGTGCGGCGAACGTGGACTACGACCACTACGTTCACAAACAGCTCGCGCCCGCGTGCGACGTGGTGCTGCTGTTCCTCGATACATCATTCGACAAGATCGCCGGCGCCCAGACGAGCCTGTTCTAGATGCGCGTGGTCAAGCACGCCCTGCGCCCCCCAACCCCATGCCTCGCTCCCGCTCCCCCTCGCGGCAGCCCGAACCCGCTCGGACTTGGAGTAGGTTCGTGAGCGTGAGCGCGCTCACGTCGTTCACCCTCAGCCGCGCCAATCCTTGATCTGGCGTTGTGCCCTTGCGTGATTGCCGGCGAGCTGAAGCTCGCGCCTTCGGCAAGCACTACAGGGGCGCGTTTGGGGGCCCGAAGTGCCAGCCTAGAAATGCCTCGGTGAACTCTTCGCCAAAGGTGACGCGAAGAATTTTGCGACCCTCCGAGTGATGGAACAGGTGCTGCTTGTATTCGTCGACCAGAGAACACTGCGGTCCCGCGGCGTTGGCCTGCTGTGGCAAGTACCAACCGTCGACGGCGGCAGCTAGGTATTCGCGGAACGCCGCTGCTAGGGTCTCGACCTGCGCAACGTTGCACTTGGAGAACAGCAGCCACGGCTGCGCACGCTGTTTGAACCAGTCCGGCGGGTCTTCTTTCGCCGGCAGTTGCGCCTGATAGCGGGTCCCCATGGCCGCGTACATCGCGGCCAGTTCCGAGCGCAGAGCTGGTTGGTCGCCGAGGGGCTGAACATCGAGCACGGCAACTTGCACATGGTCTCCGACGACCACCCACTCCGCCATGAACAACGGGACAAGATCTGGCCGAGCGGTTGGGTAGATCATCAACAGCGCCAGATCCAGTTTCGGGGACTCGGCGACGCGTGTCGAAAGCGCCTTCGCCGCTTCGCGAAGGGGAACGATCTCCTGGGGCGAAGCGCGTGTCGCCGTCTGTGAAGGGGACCCGGGTTCGACTTCGACGCCGCCGGTGCCTTGCCGCCGCGCGCTCAACGAGAGAGTGAACACGCCCCTTCGCCGAGTGGCACGACGAACTGACCCACAACGCCGTTGTGCGATAGATGATTGGTGACGCGAAAGTCGTCGCGAAGGACGGCGTGGTGGGGCGACGGTTGGGAGGCCTCCATCTCGAGCGTCACCCGACCTTCGCGATCGACACGCCAGTCGTGCTCGTTCGGGCCGTCCGATGCGTCATGCAGTCGTCCTACGCGAACCAAATGGCCGTGACGGAGCAAGAGGAGGGGGGTACCGGGTGGACAGATGGCGCGGCGCCCCCGCAGAGACCCAATGCCAGACCCCGCCGCGCCGCCCCCGGGTCGACCCACCGTCGGCGACGACGGCGGCCGCAGGTCGGCGCTGTCGACGAAGCCAATCACAGTCCCGAGAGGGGTTGAAGCGACGATAGAGGAGACCCCGTTCTCCTCCTTGGTGACCGACACGCTGGCCACGCGTACGCGTGCAACAACGTCGCCAGTAGGTGCAGAACGAACGGCCAAGCGCCCATCCTTCGGAACCAACTCCTTCTTTCCGTGCGTCACTGCGTCTGCCGTCCAGGGAGCAGACTTCAGCGAAAAGGACGCGCAATCCACCGGGACCCTTGGCGGCGCGGTCCACTGGAAGATGTCTTCGCGATCCACGAGGCCGAGTTCGAGGTGCGACGCATCTCCGCCGACGAAGTTCGCTGAAGCGCCTTCGGCGACGTGGAGGATGCGCCCGAGGGGGGCTGGCCGTTGGGGAAAAGGTAGCGATGATCGTTCGGGCGCGACGCGCGTGTCGAACGTGGCGGCGCCGAAAACGATGCGGGCTGACGACACACCGCTCGGGTCGATGGGTACCGTGCCTCGATGCCCGCTCGTGTGTGAAAGGAAGACCCCTGCGCTCGTTCCGTCCACGCTCAGAGCCAGACGCATCCGCCCCGCAGGCATTTCGCAACCCGCTGGTTGGCTGACGGTCGACTCCGTCGGCGCCTCCGTGGTCCATGGCTGGCGAGGTGGTTCCGGTGACGTGCTGGCGCTTGCGGGTGGAGCGGGCAGAACCACGGGTACCGGCGGGGCAGTGGCCGAACCGCACGCCAGCATGGTGCACGAAAGGAGCAAACGCTTCATGGCCCGGTCGGTATCATCACAATCGGCGACGCCGCGCGTCAAGGTGACGACGCAATCAGGCTTGGACCAACTTGCTTTGCGTGGCGTTTGGATGCCATAGGGCATCGTCGCTTGCCCGGCGTTGCCCATCGACCTATGGATCCTTCATGACGAGCAAAGTGACCGTCCTCCGATGTCCGCGTTGCGGATCCATGGACGCCGGGGCTGTCGAAATGATTGCCGTGCTGCTCCATCGCATGCGCTGCGCATCGTGCCAATACGAGCAGATCGTCGACGACCACAGTTGGGACGAGCGCGTGCCCGAAGCCATTGTGCGCGCCGACCACGTTCTACCGAGCGAACGTTTTGCCGAGTTGTGGCGGGCGTTCGGCGCCCAGGGCCCCTGGGCGGGCACCTTCGAGCAGCTGCGCGATGCCTACGGTGAGCCGCATCGCGCGTACCACACGGCCGCGCACCTGGGTGCTTGCCTGCGCAAGCTCGACGAGCCCGACGTGCGCGCGCTGGCAGGCAACCTGGCCAACGTCGAGGCGGCACTTTGGTTCCATGACGCCGTCTACGACACCCATGCCCACGATAACGAAGAGGCGAGCGCCCGGCTGGCCGAGATGTGCTTGGGCAAGGCGAGCGTTGATCCAGCGCGCGTCGCAAAGATCGCAGCTTACGTTCGCGCCACCAAGAGCCACGAAACCGCCGACCCCGATGGCCACCTGGTGCTCGACATCGACTTGTCGATCTTGGGCGAGGCCCCCGGTGTGTTCGCGGGCTTCGAAGCCGAGATCCAGCGCGAGTATGCCTGGGTCCCGGCCGCAGCCTACGCGGTAGGTCGCGGGGCGGTGCTCCGGGGCTTCTTGGCGCGCCCGCAGATCTACGCGACCCCCCTCTTTCGCGACCGCTACGAGGCAAACGCGCGGCGCAACATCGCAGCCTCGCTCGAACAGCTCGCTGTATAGTGCAGCACATGTTTGTCCGCCAAACCTTGCTCTCGTCGTTCTCGGTTGCTGCCGTCGTCACCGCCTGCGGTGGCGGCGACGCCCCCGCACGCACGCCGGCCGGCGGCCTGGTCACTTGCCGCGCCGACGCCGATTGCGTGCTGTCCGAGCACGCCGGCAGTTGCATCGCATGTTGCAAGAGCAACCCGTTGGCCCTGCCCAAAGACGAATACGAGCGCCAGCAACGCAAATGCGAAAATCTCGGCATGGTGGCCTGCGCCCCCAACATCGAGTGCCCGAAGGTTGCGCCGATTTCGGAGTTCGTCGCGAAGTGCAAAGAGGGCACCTGCGCGGCGATGCGGGCCAACTAGCGCCATCGAGCTTGCTTGCTCAGGCGCGCACCTTCGTGCTCGCCGCCCACCTCCGAACGCCACCATAGCATGTTCGATGGCCGTGCCCGGATGCACCCCATGACGCTTTCGCGCATTCAGGGCGCCGGGTAAGGGTTCTCGCGCATCACCATCTTCGATTCCGCGATGCTCGCGTCGCGATAGAGCCAAAGGGCTCCCTCGTACACGACGCCCGTGTCGATGAACATGATCAGGAGCGCCGGTGCGAGCACGCGTAGTTGGCGCGTAGCCGACAACACCTCCGTCGAAAACCAGGCCCACACCTCGAGCGCCAGGGCTCCGAGCAGAAGCGCTGCCGAGAAAAGAAGAGCCGACCCGGCGTCGATGGGAAACGCGAAGATGGGGAACAAGACCAACGGAAGAACCGACCCGCGGGCGACGAGCCCCCAGATCGTCATGCCGTCCTGCGGATCGCGATGGAGATACGCCACACGCATACGCAAGACGAAAAGCAGGTACCCGACGAGGCTCAGGCCTGCGGCTGCCAGAGCCCAGAGCGGCGGGAGGCTTCGGCGAACCTCCATCGGCATACCGGCGCACATGCTCGGAAACCGTGCGCTCGCGGCGCATGCGCGCTCGGCGGCGAGGGCCGCCGGTGCCGACCCGTGTCGTCGCTCGAGCCTGGCCAATGCTGCGTATGCGAAGGGGTTGTTCTTGAGCGCGCCGGTCTGATCGAAGGCGCGCAGGTTGGCGAGCGCGGGCTCCTCGTATCGTGTGTAGCGTGCAGCGATTTCCCAGTGGTCGATGGCGAAGTCCTGACGTTCGGGCGCGTCTTTCATGGCGGCGGCCATGAAGCGCATCTGCTCGCCATAGGGGTCCAAGACGATCCCGCAGACCGATTGCGAGTTGGCATCGTAATCCGAGCTCGCGCGCCAGGCCGGATCGCGCGTGGTCGCCATGGCAAAAAGCCGACCCGCACGGATGGCGAGCACGCGATCGTGAGATGGCTCGCCGCTCGGCCCGCCCATCGCCCGCCGGGCATACGTGCGAGCGCTCCGGAGCTCGTGGGCCAGAAGTGCGCGCTCGCCCTTCTCGAGCAGGGCCGCTTGCTCCGCCGCCGTTGGTGCGGGGGTCGTGTCGCGTGCTCTCGTGTGCTCAGGCATCAAAGAGAGCAGCACCAACATCGCGCAGGTGAGAGCGAAGAGCTGTGCCAAGAGTGTGGTCTTCGATTGCATACGAGCGCTCGCCTCCGAAACGACAGACGGCTCAAGCCCACGCAGAGTTTCCTGGTTCGCGTCGATTCACCGTCGATTCACACGGCGTTCACGGCGCTGCGGGGCACACGTGGTGCGGTCGCCCCTGTCGTGCACGATATGCTTACCCCGATGATGGCTCCCAGCGCGCTTCGCGGTCTCGGATGTTTGTTCTTGCTGACTGCGTGCTCGAAGCCCGACGGGCTGGCGCCCGCCGCGCCAATGCGGCCAGTCGCGGCGCGAGACATCGACGCTGGTTCCGTGGCCGCGCCGCCTGGCGCAGGAGGAAGGGGCACAATGAGCGAACACTTCATCTTTCACGGGCCACCTGCCGATCGCGAGCGCGTTCGTGCGCGGGTCCAGCGAGCGTATGTCTACCAGTCCACGCAGAAGCGAGACATGTCGATGAATCCGTTCACCACACTCGAGGACGAGCTGAAGCTGAACTACGTGAGCGTCAAAACCGATGGGAAGCTCCTCCGGGTCGAGGTCAACCCGGCGGAAAACCCCTCCTGGGAGCTGACGTTCACCATCGACGAGCAAGATCACATGACCAACCTGGTCATTGCGACGATCGCCCCAGACCCCAATGGGCAACGCTGAAGGCCGTCGGCGCAAGCCGCGGTGCCGGGGGCACCGCGCTCTTCGTCGGCTTTCTATTTGGCGGCGCGCATGACGCCGGTGCCGTTGGTCCAGTAGACGGCGTCGTTGTCCACGGTAAGCGGAGAGGGGTACACACCGGAGCCGCTGCCGCGGTCAAGCACCGTGACCTTGCCCGTGGTTAAAGACACGCGCGAGGTCTGGTCGCGATTTTGAACATAGAGGGAGGCGGCATCGATGGTCATGGTGCCGCCGATGTTGGCGAAGAGGGTTGCCTCCCCGCCATTGATTGGCATGCGGTAGGTTTGCTCGCCGTAGTTGCCCACGGAGATGTAGATGTAGCGACAGTCGGCGATCACGGAACGCGTGTAGTCGCTGAACGTGTGCAAGATCTGCGTCGCGCCTCCACTGACGCTTACGCGAGCCACGTTCTTGTCCTTGTAGTTGGCCCAATACATGAACCCGTCGCGGACGCTGATGCCTTGGGGGGCAGCACCTTGGGCGAGGGGGGTCTTCTGCGTGCCGTCTTTGCCCAGGCGGTACACCCCGTTGGTCACGAGTTCACTTGTGTAGAGGTACTCTCCGTCGACCGCGAAATCGAACACGTCGATCCATGTGTGACGTCGCTCGCCAGTCGCCTTCGACAGGAGCTGTAGGCCGTGTCCGCTGCCGCCTACATAAATCGCGTCACCATCGATGACGAGTTGGTAGGCCATCGCGTCCGCCACGGGTCGTGGGGTGCCGCCCGTCTTGAGGACGGCTTGTAGCTTGGTCGAACCGAAGTCCGAGGGGGCCGATGCGAAGAATAACTCACTGTCGTCGACAGCCACGCTGGCCACGCGCGCGGCACGCGCGAGTTCCGTGGCGGGGGCCGGGTCGCGATCGGCTGGCGCGGTAGGCACACCGGGACACGCGGGCAACATGGGCGGGGCGGGGGCGATCTCGTCGTCGGAAAGCCCATCGGTGCGTCCGCCGCATCCGCTGAGCACCGCGACCATCGCAGTCATCGCGAGTCCACCTGCCGCGTTACGCGTCATGTCTCTGTGTATACGCTGCCTGCCCCGCGGCGTCAGCGGTGATGCGTTCACCGCCACCTTTCGTTCTAGCCCGTGTGATGAGCGGGTGATGCGTCGTCCTCGAGCTCGTTCGCCGGGGGCGTCGCGCTTCAGCGGATCCAGTTCGCGGGGAGGAGCGGTCGCCGTCGGTCTCGATGTACGAAACCACGAAGACGAGCTTCTTGTCTTCGAGGGACGCGACGCGCTCGAAGTCCTTGGCGACGCGAGCGCGGAGACCGTTCAAAACGGCTTTGCGCTGCTCAGATCCAACGGTCACCGCCGCTTCGCTGGAGCCATCGGCATCATCGGTTTGGGTGGGCGCTGCACACCCCGCCACGGAGAGCAGGAGCGCGAGGGCGACGGAGGCGAGCGACGGGTGGCCGAGGAGCGCGATTTTCATGCAGACGGATAAGTGCACGACCTGGGCCACCGCTCCTTCGTGGGCAACTGTGCGATAACTCGTCGCCCGAGGTTCGGCAGCGGATCGCGGAACGGCCAAGTGTCTTTCGCTGGTGACGCCAGCGCGTGGGGCACGGGGCGAGACTTTGAGACTCCGACGTGCGGGAGCTGTCCTTCGTGCCAAAAAGCGGCAAGCCGTGGGCCGGCAACGATGCACGGGACCTGGCCGAGTTCGGGACGACGCAGATCGGCAATCTCCCGCACGAGGGAATGCTGAGCGGCGCGGGCTTCGACCTCATCAAGAGCACCGGCGGCACCGCAGGCGTCATCACCATGGCGTACCGCAAGCGCGGCTACCCCAACGATTCTCGCCCCATGGTCCCCAACGACTGTGACGGGTCGAGCAAGACCTACGCCCAATCGTACCTGTACGCCGTCGATCGTCTGGGCGGCGAGGGAGTCGCCATCGGCTCCGGCCGCGGCTTCACGGATTTCATCGGTCCTCGTTTTGGCACGCACGCGTCGTACCGGCTGCGCGACGAGGCCCTCGATGAGCTTCGTGTGATCCGAAGGCAAGCGCAGAAGCGCGCACAGTTCAATGGCGTCCGCTACGACATCGGCTTCAAGTTCTTCCATCCGTCGCGCTTCGAGTTCGGCGACACCACGCTCGAAGAGGAAGATGCCTGGAAGGCCATGGCCTATTGGGCAGCCAAGCAGCTAAGCCCCCTCGACGGCCGCTACAACGCGCTGCCCGCTGCGGAGAAGATCCCCGCGAGCAGTCACGTCGGTCACGGTGGCCGCATCGAGGCCCTGGTCCGCGGGCTCGCCGCCACGGGCGAGGGGCAGCTCCGCGACTGCTGCGGCGACACGCCCTTCGAAGAAGCGGCCATGTTGGCCATCAAGCAGAACAAGACCCCGGCGCAGTTCGTCGCCTCGAGCGCGAGGCCAGTGTTTCGCAACAACTTGGCGGCCATCCAGCGGGTGTACGACTGGGCACGGCCGGTCTACGTGCTCTGGAGCAGTATGCAAGGGAGCAACGAGCCGCTGCGCAAGCGCATCGACGGTGTCCGCGACTGGGACGTCAACATCGACGGCGTGGCCCACTACGGCATGCTGCCAGACATGTTCCAAGACATGATCAACGTCGGGGTTACCCCGACACAGCTCTCTCCGCTCGTCGCCTCCGCCGAGGACTACATCCTCATGTGGGAGCGCGCAAACAAGGCCGCTGCCGCGGCGAAGGGCGCGTTGCCGAAGTAGAGATCCGCAAAACGTGTCCGGCCCCTGGTTCACTTCATGTTGAAGCGGAGTGGGTACCGTACGGTCGCAATGCCTCCACGGAGTGGTGGAAAGGCAAGGGTTTGGACCACTGTGCTGATGCAGGACTCCATCGCCGCGTCTTCGACGAGGTTCTTGCCTCTCTCGAATGCAGTGTTTGTGACCATCCCCGTCTTGTTGAGCACAAACTTGGCGACCATCACTCCGGAGACTGCTTCGTTGCGCTTTCGTGCTTCGCGGAAACACGAGACGAACGCATCCGAAGCGCCGCGCATGACCTTCTGAACGTCGTCTTTTTGCGCGTTTGATACCGTAGGAGCCAGGGATCCGTCGTCGCCCTCGTCTTCCACCACGGGCAACTTCGCGGGGGTCGCCGGAGCCGGCGTGTCCGTGGCCGACGTCGC
The DNA here is from genome assembly GCA_044358965.1 of Polyangiaceae bacterium. Classification (GTDB taxonomy): domain Bacteria; phylum Myxococcota_A; class Polyangia; order Polyangiales; family Polyangiaceae; genus SXNL01. Next base: position 36,542 of record JBIKNA010000005.1, on the reverse strand, counting down.
AGTTGCGACGGGAGCGACCGGCGCTTCGGTGACCGGAGCAGGGCGAGGCTGAGGGGAAGCAGCCCCGCAAGCCGTCGAGGTCAGTGCCACCAGCAAGGAACATCGGACGAGCGACATGATCAGGCCAATATACTTGGTTCGCGCGGGTTGAGTCGGTGCAACGGGCAGCGCGCAGCTGCTCGCGCGATGCCGGAGAGGCAGAATCCATCTGCCGCCTTCATCAGTAGGGGAACGGCGGGCAAGTGAGCAAGCCGGCCTTCTTCAACTCCGCGCAACTTCGGTCCCAAGCCTTGCGTGCGCGCGTGAGATCTTTCGGTACGCCGAGGCCCAGCGCATGTGTTGCGGCGGCGGCTTGGCAGCCGAAGCCGTCTGTGTCGCAAGTCTTGATGAAGCGAGACCGGCCTTCGAGGTCTCCACGCGGCCGGAGTCCGCGCTTCTGAAGCGTCGCCACTTCCGGGCACGCGTCCGGCCATCCGTCTGCGCAGGCGTACGCGAACGCGTCGAGCGCAAGCTGCGGCCGGCCTTCCTCCGGCTCCGGCCCCAGGCCGGCGGCGACGAGCGTCGCAAAATGATGACACGCCACTGAACCGTCGCCCTTGTGCCGTTGGACCGTGCAGCCGAACCTGAAGAGGTCAAATGCCTCCTGCTGTTTGCCTGCTTCCTCGAGGCGCTGGGCGACCATCACGCACGAGGAGGAGTGGTTCCGCTCGCAAAGCTTCTCCTCCATCTCGGCAAGGCTAATGCCGGGCACTCCTGCTCGGGCGAGCAGTTGGCCGCCCACGCACGCCCTTTCGGACCCTTGGCGGCAAAGATCGGCCACACGAGGCGCGACCAACGGCGCATCGTTCGGGTCGCCGCCCGCGAGGTTGGCTCTAGGCGAGCCGAGTGCGTTGTAGACCAGTGACGCCCACTCGACACATGCGCTCACGTCGTTGAGATCCTCGCATTTCGCGCGCGCGAGAACGCGCGGGTCGATTGGCCGAAGTTCGACTTGGACCGGTGAGCGGCACGCTTCCGGGAGCCCGCGCGCCGCGCTGACGCCTCGGACCGAGCGGCACGCACCGAGATCTCCGTCGCGCGAGGTGAAGTCACGCGTACTGGAACTCGCGATGGATCCCTCGACGCTCGAGAAGATCTCTGCCGCACTCCGAACTTTCGATCGCGTCCCGACGCTCATCGCGAAGGCACCAAGCGTCACGGCGCTCACCCAGTGTGTTGCGCTTCGGCACTCTGGGCGGACGTCCGGACGATAGAGCGCTTGTTGTTCGGACCTGAGCCTGCCGACCAAAGCGAGGCCGAGGTCCAGCGAACTCCCGCGCGCGAGTTCAGCTTCTACCTTTGCAAGGAGTGGCCCCGCGGCGAGCGTCGGTAGCTTGGCGCGCACCGCATCTGCGTCGTCGAGGCGGAGTACCTCCTCTTTGAGCGAGACGGGCTCGTAGCGATAGTTGGCTGGGGCGATGCAGCCGGTCAGCACCCTAAGCTCCGGGCAGTTGTATTGAACGAGCACCGTCCCGCTGAACCCCTGGGCGAGGGCGCCTTCGAATTCCGCGCGGCGATCGGCCGGCCAGTCCACGACGAGCGCGGTTGGCGCGTTGCTGTTGCATCTTTCGCCGACCGCCTGGCGGGCGGTCTGGGCATCGGGACGCACGGCACGCGCAGCGGTCCCGAGGGAGCAGGCGGCAAGCACAGCGCTGGCCGGGATAGCGAGGAGCGTGCGCATGTTCATCGGGCATTAGGACGCAAAGGCGAGCGTGCCTATTCAAAAGTGGGTAACCAAGTGTGAATCGTGCTGGAAATTGCGGGCCGTCATGGTCGCCCGCCTACAGGAAAGTACCCGCCGTCTCGCCGCTCATGCGCCTGTTGTCTGGGGAACTCGAGAAGTTCGGGGGGGCGTAACGGAGCGTGCGCATCTCCCGACGCTGGCGTGGACCCAAGCGCTGGCACGCGCGAAGCAAGAGTCGCGAGCCGCGTCGCGAGCGCCGGCTCGCATCGCGCGCCCGGCCAGGGGCACCGAGTTCCGAGCGGGCTTGCGCGTCCAAGGGTACAATGGCGACGTGATCGCCCATCGCATCGGCGTCCATGATCTCGCGTTGGTGCAGGCCCTCGGGCTGATCCGCGAGGCCTTCGCGTACATGGACGGGATCATCGACCCGCCTTCGTCGGTGCACCGGCTCACCTTGGCCGCGCTGCAGGCACCAGGCACCGAAGTCTGGGCCATCGGGCGCCCCATCGATGCCTGCATGGTGCTCACGCCCAAGCCTACAGTGCTCTACGTTGGCAAGCTCGCTGTGGCCGAGCAAGCTCGGCGCCGTCGGCTCGGCACCATCTTGCTCAATGCTGCCGAAGAGCGCGCGCGAGAGCTGGGCCTCGGGTACCTGGAGCTGCAGACGCGGGTGGAGCTCACGGGCAACCAGGCGGCGTTTGTCGCCATGGGCTTTGCCGAGGTGGCCCGCACGGCGCACGACGGCTACGCCCGCGTCACGTCCATCACCTATCGACGTGCGGTTCGCGGCATGTCCACGGCGTAGGCCGGGGGCCAACAACAAAGTCGTGCGCGAGACTTAGCGGGACGAAGCGATGCGTCCCAGGGTCGCTTCGAGTTCACTCATGGCGCGACCACACCCGCCACTCTTCGCCGCGTACGTTCGCCGGCTCGTCATGCCGTTTCGAACGTAGGTGACCTCGATGCGCTGGATGTCGGTCGGCATGCCCATGCAAGCAGGGGCAGCAAAGGCGCGTTCGGCGAGCTCGAATGCACGGGATACATCGGAAGGTGCGGCCTTGGTTTCCTTGCCGCCGGCTCGGAACGTACCCGCCGACGAAAGTGACCAGGTGTATTCTGCACAAGAGCCGAAGCAGGGGCCCGCGCGCAACGTGATGTTCGAAATGGGCGCCTTGGCGTCGGAAGCGCCGGCAGAGAGGCTGGTGGAAGGGCTGGTGGAAGGGCTGGTGGAAGGGGAAGCGGCCGGCGGCGGGAGCGGGGCTGCCAGCGTGCTGCTCGCTGCTGCTGCCGGCGTTTGCGTTGCTGCGTCGACGCGGGCCTGCGGTTCGGACTGCGGGGCCCGGGTGCACGCGCCGAGACAAGCTGCGAGCACAAACGCACGAAGCGCGGCGCCGATTGCGCAAGTCGATCGGTTGCAGAGAGTGCCCATGATCCGATGCGTCAAGCGTGTCCGAGGATAGGTGCCCAGCGTGGGGCGCACAAGCGCATGACTGGGACGCCGCGGCACCCGTTTCTTGCTGCACCGGGATGATGCGCCAACGAGCTCTCCGCCGCGACGAACGCCGAGGCCCAGGTGGCAAAAAAGGCGAGCCGAGGCTCGTGTCGCAGCGCTCGACACGCCGAAGGGCTCTATGTGCCGCCCTGGTCTCGCGTTTGCGAGTAGGTGCGCACGGCGCTGTTGATCGTGGCGAAAACGACGAGACCGTGGTCGCCCACCAGGTCTGCGCGGCGGAGTGCCGTAAGGGCACGGTCGTTTGCGCGCGCGACCGCCACGGTAATGGCTCGCGCACGAAGGTCTTGCGCAAGGAGAGCGAGCATTTCCAGCCCCGTTGCGTCGACATCGCCCACTCCCTCGAAGTCGAGAACGATCCAGTCTTCCTCACCGGGGTTTCGCTCGAGCATGAGTTCGAGCCTCTCGCGAAAGCGCTCACTGTTTGCAAAGAACAGTGGCGCGTCGAAGCGATACACCAGCAAACGTTCAAACTTCGAGGTCTCGCGCGCAGTTTTGGAGTGCACGGGGGGCTGAAGCCCGAGATCGCTGCGCAGCAAGTCAGGGTCGACCCACCCGTCTAGGTCATCGGCGCGCACGAGCACAGCGTCGTGGGGCACGGTGATCTTCGCGAAGGTAACCAAGACCGAGAGCCCGATGGCGAGCAGAACACCCGTCAGCAGGTCGAAGACCATCACACCAAGAGCTGCGACAACAGCGAGGGCGAACTCGGTCTTGCTGACCTTCCATAGAGAGCGATAGCCATCGATGTCGATGATGGCCACGGCGGCGGCGACGATGAGCGCAGCGAGACAAGGCTGCGGCACCCGTGCGAGAGCAGGTGCAAGGAGCAGAAGCGTGGCGACGACGAAAGCGGAAGCGACCACCCCCACGAGTTGCGTTCGGCTGCCGAGCGAGGCCGGCACTGCCGTACGACTTGCGCTCGAAGAAACCGGAAAGCCACCGAGAATGGCGGAGGACAGGTTGATGGCGCCAAGCGCTGCGAGCTCTTGGTTGGCGTCGATGCGGTAGCCCCGCTTGGCAGCGATGGAACGAGCGGTGAGCACGTTGTCCGTGTATCCGACGAGTGCGATGCCGAGCGCCGTCGGCGTGAGCGCCAGGACATCGCGCCACGGAACGATGGGCGCATGCAGGGTTGGCAGCGATCCTTGGATGGTTCCGACGAGGCGGACGCCCTGGCGATCGAGGCCAAAGACGCTCACACAGATGGTTCCGAACGTCATGACGAAGAGGGCACCGGGTAAGCGTGGCGCCTTCTTCTTGATGAGCAGCAGTGCGACGAGTGAGACGATGGCGACAGCAAGGGTTACTGGCTGGACGGATTGCAGTCCTCGCAAGAACTCCCAGACTCGAGGGAAGAACTCGCCGCTCTTGACGGGCACTCCGGTGAACTTGCCAATCTGGCTCGACAGCAGCGTGAGACCAACACCCGTGATGTAGCCAACCAGCACGGGCTTGCTCAACAACTGCGCCAGAAATCCGAGGCGCAAGAAAGCCGCTGCGATGGCGAAAACGCCCGTAAGTGCTGCCAGGGCGGCCATGAGCGAGGCGTATCGCGTTGCATCACCAGCGGCGAGCGCCGCGACACCCGAAGCAGCGAGCACCGCAGTGCCAGGCTCTGGGCCCACGCCCAGGTGACGAGAGCTACCGAAGAGCGCGTACACAAGCGGCGGCAAGAGAGCGGTGAAGAACCCTGCCTCGGGTGGAAGTCCGGCCAGCTCGGCGTATGCCATGCTCTGCGGGACGAGCATGGCGCCGACGGTCAAGCCGGCGACGACGTCTGCACGCAGCCACGCTCGGTCGTAGCGCGAAAGGTTCGCGGCACCTGGCAACACGTCTCTCCAGCCCACGCCGCGGAGGGTATCAAAGCGCAGTTTCGATTCGTTACGGAATCGTCAGCGAATGTCCGTGGGCTGCGTGAGGCCCGGAACCGGCATGTTCTAGAACCGCTCTGTTGGCTGCGCCGCGAAGGCGTCGGCGGTGATGCACTGCTCGAGCGCGGGGATCCACTTGCCGTTCTTGAGGCTCCCCCTCGCAACCCGGCAGCAAGGGCGCCGTGCACATGGGCTCCGAGGCCGCATGCGGGGGCTTCGGACGGCACCGGAGCGGCCGATGCCCACGAGGCCAACAAGCCGGCAGGTATCGCGCTCGAACGGCGAGCTGTGGTCTGGGGCAGAGGGCAGTCCCAGCGCGTGGCGCACTCTGCACCGTCGTGTCGACAATGGGAGCATGGGCAGGCGCCCGGCGCCGCCTCGTTCGACCGCGCGTTGCTACACCGCCTCGCGAAGCGTTGGCATTCGTTGCGCCGCCAGACCCGAGATCTCGTCGCGTAGGTCGAGCAAGAGCTTCGCGAGTCTGACGATTTGGTCGACGCTGGTGGGCACGTGCGACGTACTCCAGATCGCACGCTCGAGCATGGCCAGGCGACCCCGCAGAGGCGCAACCTCGGCGGATTCGGGCAGTTCGTCGAGGGTTTGGTTGCAGTAGGTGATGGCCTCGTCGAGAATTGATTCGCTCATGGCGCGGCAGTTTTGTCGCGCATCGCGACGTCGCAGCGTGCGTCTCGCATCGTTTCGGTGACATGCGGCTTGGCGGCAGACATGCATCGGCCGTCGTCGTGTGCGCATATGGAGCCAAGTGGCGCGCGCCGGGCGGTTGTTCAGCGCTTGCTATCGTCCAACAGTCCAAGGTCTCGCATGCGCCGCCACAGGGTAACGCGGCTCATGCCCAGCACTTGCGCCGCACGATGTCGGTTGCCGCCGGCGCGCTCCACCGCAGCGCGAATACGTCGCGCTTCGGGGCTCTCGGTAAGGGGAGCGCTGGCGCCACCAGTCGCCACCGAAAGCTCCTCGGTGTCTGCGTTGGCCTCTGGGTCACGCAGTTCGGGCGGCAGATCGCTGGGCACAATGACGGGGCCGTCGCCCATGGCGTAGGCATAGGCGAGCACGTTGCGGAGCTCCCGGACGTTGCCCGGAAACGGATGCCTCCGCAGCAGCGCCATGGCCGCGCCAGAGATCTGCTCCACTTTGCGTCGCCGCGATGGGCTCATCTCGTTGACTAGCTTGCTGGCGATGAGTTCGATGTCGCCCTCGCGGGCGCGCAGCGCGGGGATGAAGATCGGGATCACCCGCAGGCGATACATGAGATCTGCACGGAAGCGACCGGCCTGGACTTCTTGCCGAAGTGCGCGGTGCGTGGCCGAGACCACGCGCACGTCTACGGGAATGGGCTCCCGGCCACCCACCGGGATGACCGTGTGCGTCTCGATGACGCGCAGGAGCTTGGCTTGCAGCTCCAAGGGCAGCTCGGCCACCTCGTCCAGAAAGAGCGTGCCCCGATGCGCAAGCTGCACGTGCCCTGGGGTGTCGCGCAGGGCGCCGGTGAAGGCACCTTTGGCGTGCCCAAAGAGCTCGCTCTCCAAGAGGTTGGGCGGAAGCGCTGCGCAGTTGATGGCCCGAAAGGGGCCAAGGGCCCTGGCCGAGAGCGCGTGCAGCGCATGCGCCACAAGCTCTTTGCCGGTGCCCGTTTCTCCGCGCACGAGCACCGTCACGTCGTCCGCAGCCACCCGCTCGACCACACGAAACACCTCGCGCATGCTGGCGTTCTGGGTCCACATGCCATGAAACAAAAGGGGGCCTTCATCGCCCATGGGTCCGGCGTCTGCGAGCAGCACCAAGGCGCCCAGCACCACCGAACCGCGGCGCAGCGGCACCGTGCGTACGCGGAGCTGCCGCGGGTGTCCGAGGCCCCCCGGAAGCTGCGCCTCGATGGGACGCCCCTGCGCGAGCGCCTCGGCGATTGGGCGTTTGGGGGCGTCGCCGCACAAGAACTTGGCTGCGGAGGCGCCCATCGGAATGGGAACCCGAAAAAGCTCCATCGCGCTCGGGGTCGCGCCGCGAATGCGCTGCTCGGCGTCGAGCACCAGCGCCGCGCCTCCGGTGGCCGCCCCAAGGGCCTCTTCGAGCAAGGCCAAGGCGCTCGGTGCAGGCTGTCGCATGCCCCATGATGGCACGGCGTGGAACATGTTTCACGAGACATGAAACACGGGCTGCATGGCGTACGCTGCGCAGACCAAGGTTCCAAGGCGCGTTACCCAACGGCGGCGGGAGTCGGGGCTTTCACTCCCATGTTTCATGGGACCGTTCCGGTCAGAACGAGGCGAGGGGGCCCGAGGCTGGGGCAAAGACCGCTTGCGGGGTCGGAATGCCCTTCAGCGTGAACTCTCCGAGCGGAGTGAACATCATGCTCGCGGCCAGCGCGACGTCGGCGCCCACCACAAGAGGGCGATGGAGCTTGCTCGTGAGCCCCTCGAGCCGCGCCGCCAGGTTCACCGCGGTGCCGATGCATGTAAAGTCCAGGCGATCGTCGCTACCGATGTTGCCGTAGGCCACATCTCCGACGTTGAGGGCAATGCCCAGCCGAACCATCGCGTCTCCGGCTTGTGCACGCCGCCCGTTGAGGGCGTCCAAGGCCAAGACGGCCGCCTCGGCGCTGGCGAGGGCCGCGTCGCATGCCTGCGCCGTTGTTGCGGTGCCCTTGGCGATGGGGAAGATGGCCAAGAGCCCATCGCCGATGAACTTGAGCACCTCGCCGCCGTGGGCCTGTATGGCGGGCACCTGGCACTCGAACACTCCGTTCAAGATCGAGATCAGCTCCTGCGGCGGGATCTGCGCGGCAATGTTGGTGAAGCCCCGCAGGTCCGAAAACCAGATCACCGAACGGATGGTCTCGATGTCGCCGCGGATGATCTTGCCGGCGAGGATGCGCTCGCCCGCGTTGTGGCCGACGTACGTATTGAGCAGGTTCACCGCCTCTCGACGCTGCGCCAAGATCTCGGCGATGCGCGCAAGCGGTCGAAGCATGCGCACGAGCTGTTGCGCGTGCTCGTCGGAGAACCCGCCGGCGGACTTGGTGGCAAAAGACACCACGTGGCCCTCGCCGTGCAGGAACAAGAGCGGGGCGCTCAGGTAGTCCACAAACCCCTGGTCTGCCAGTTCGTCGAGAGGGGTCAGATCGCGTCGCGCGCTTGGCCCTTGCAGTGCAAAGCGCACGGCTTGCCCCGCCTGCAGCACTGCGGCATGCACACTGCGCGTGAACACCGGCGTGCTGAAGAGGTTGTGTGTGGCCGTTCGTATTTCGACATGTGTGTCCGGCTTCCAGTAGAAGGCACGGCCTCCGAACATCGGGTGCAGCGTGCGCACCGAAGCCGTGAAGCGATGCAACGGCACCCCAAGTGCCAGCAGTCGATCACACATCGCTTGGACGACGGCCTGGGGCCCGACGGCCCCCGGCGCGCCATCCACGAGCCAATCAAACAGCGCCTCGAAACTATCGTTGCTAGCCCCCGCCATGGCGGCAGCATAGGCGCATCGCCCGGCGTCTAGGTGCCCATCTTTGTGGCCATCTGCCGGCCCAGCTCCGCAGCGCGCAGCGAGGCCGTTTCCACCGCGTCGATGAGCGTTTTGCGCAGGGCGCCGGACTCGAGCGTGTGCAAACCCGCGATGGCCGTGCCGCCAGGGCTCGTGACCATGTCTTTGAGCCGCCCGGGGTGCTCGCCCGTCTCGAGCAGCAGCTTGGCCGAGCCGTAGACCGTTTGCGCCGCCAGCAACAAGGCCACGTCACGGTGCAAACCCACTTTGACGCCACCATCGGCCAGCGCCTCGATGATGAGCATGACGTAGGCCGGGCCGCTGCCCGAGAGCCCCGTGACCGCATCGAGCAGCGATTCTTCGAGGGTGACCACGCGCCCCACCGCAGCGAACATGGCCGTTGCGATCTCCATGTCGGCGTCGCTGGCGTGTGTTCCTGCGGCAATGGCCGTGGCCCCGGCGAGCGCTGTGGCCGGGGTGTTGGGCATGGATCGGACCACGCGACACTTGGGCGGCAGTTTGGCTTCGAGCGCGGCCAGAGGCACCCCGGCGGCCACGGAGATCACGAGCTGGTCCGGACGAATGTTGGGGCCCACGTCCGACAGCACCTTGTCGATGGCCTGGGGTTTGACCGATAGCACCACGACTTGCGCGTCGCGGACGAGCTCGTGGTTGTCGGCGGTCGTGCGTACTCCGTAGGCGCTCTCGAGGTGCGAACGACGATCGCCTTTGACGTCGGAGACGATGATCTTGCTGGCGTCGCTGGCCTTGGACGACAGAAGGCCACGCACCAGGGCCGTGGCCATGTTGCCGCCGCCCAGGAAGCCGATGACACTGTCGATGTTGGCGCCGCTCATGACTGCCCCGCCGGAGGGCTCATGGGGAACGCCGCCGGGGCGAGCACGTCTTGGAACCAGGTGTCGAGCATGAGCCGAACTTTGGCGCCGTCTTCGCCGAGGTCTTGGGCAACGCGGTCGTGCCGTGCGCGGAGCAGCGCGCGCCGAGCAACCGTGGGGTCTTCGGCCAGCGCCGTGGCCCATGCGAGGCCGAGCACCGCCACTTTCTCGTCTGCGGCCATGTCTTTGTAGCGCTTGGCGAGCGTGATGGGCGCGTTGTGCCCGACTTGGGCCAAGGCCTCTTCGCGGTAACGCCGGGGCAACATCAGGTGCCCGCACTGCGCTGCCAGCGTGACGCCGCTCCCGGGCACACGGTCGTGGAGCACGTAGCGAACGGCGTCGACGGCGGCGAGACCAGCGGTGCGCCGCGCGTCGACCCGGGTGATGGCCTCGGCCCGTGCAGCTTCGACGTCAGCGTCGCTGACTTGGATCTTGGGGGCCACCTTGCGGATGACCTCTTCTTCGCGCGGGTCGATCTGGTCCCAGGCGGCAGCGAGCCACGCCCCACGCATGATGGCCTTGCCTACCGCGGGCTCGATCTCGCCGTAGATCTCGAGGGACTCGATGGCCACCGGCGCTTCGTTGTAGAGCGGCGCCACGTCGTCGTTGGGCAGACCCAGCGAGCCAATGAACCCGGCCACGGTGCGCGCCTCTTCGGTCTCGATGGGGCCGTCGGCGGCGAAGACCGCGCGCAAGATGCGCGTTGCCAGTGTGCCCAGGCGCTTGACGCGCTGCACGTCTTTGTCGCTGGGCTTGGACGAGAACAGCGAGCGCAGGCCCCGGGCGCCCACTTCGAGGGTGACCCGCTCCTTGAGCACGTCGCTCATGGGCATCCACACCGGCGGCGCAATGGGTGCCATGGCCCTTGTCATCTCGACAACCCAGTGATCGAAACGATCGGCCATGCGGTTGAGCGCGTGCCCGGCCAGCAGCGCCGAATACGCCTCGCCGCGTCGCTTGCCGAGGTCTTCCAGGCCAACGCCCCCGGAGCCTGCGGCGAAGGCGAAAATCGCATCTTCGGCCAGCGCCGTCACGAGTCGGCTCAGGGTCTGGGTCTTGGGATCCGATTCCGGTGCGTAGGCGTCGGTTGTCATGGTCCGAAGGGAAATAGCGCACCGGGCACAAAGTTGCGCCGGAAACTTGGCCCGCACAGCCCGCCTGTGGCATCCGCTTACGTATGCGCGCTGTGCCTTGTGTTGCCCTGTTCCTGGTCGCGCTCGCGGCGTGTTTGCCCTCGTCGCAGGGCGCCGGAGCCGACGCTGGCAGCAGCGCCTCCAACGCCGCGGATGCCGGGGATGCCGGCAATCTGGGCACGAACTGCTACGTCAGTCACGGTGTCACCTTGTGCTTGGGGCTCATCAGCTGCCCCAAGGTCATCGTGGACCAAGACAAGTTCCCGAACTGCGGGTTCCGCATTCGCGGCGAGATCGCAGACCTTCAATGTGATTGCCAAGGTGAGGAGCTTTGCCCCATCGGCACCCCCACCAGCTGCAGCCAGGCCGCGCAGATGCTCGAGGCCCAGAGCGCGCTCACCGTTTGCTCCCAAGGTTTGGAGGGGCGCTGCTCGCCGCTCGTGCAAGGCGCGAGCAGCACGTCGAGCTCGGGTGGTTCCAACGGTTGCGACAAGGCGTGCGCCGCAGATTGTGGCAACGACTTCAACTGCCGCAAGACCTGCGGCTGCTGAAGGTATGCCCGCAGCTCAGGTGTCGACGGTGAGCGCCGCGATGGCGAAGGCCAGCGCAACGACGGCCAAACCCATGATGCGCTGCCGGGCGGCCGAAGGCACGCGCTGCGCGTTCAGGCGCGTGACGGCGAAGGGGGCCAAGATCATGTCCGCCAAGACGATGAGCAGGGCCGCATAGATACCAAATGGCGCGCCACGAATGCCCATGCCCACGGCGGTGCCAATGCCCGCGAGCAGAATGACCGCCATGGGGCCGTGTTCGGCGTAGAAGTGCCCGGCGCCAATGGGGAGCGCGAGGCCCGCGACGAAGGCCACGCGCTTGTACTTCTTGCGCTGGATGGTGTCGCCAGCGGCAATTTCTTTCGCTGGCTCCGCGTCGCCCCGGTAGGGGTGGCCGTCGCCGGTGCCATCGCCGCGCAGCGCGGCCAGGGCTTCGCGAGCGCGTTCGGCCTGCGATGCGGGCACCGCGAGGCGGATGTCCACGATGGTGGCAAAGCGATTGAGGACTGTTACCCCCGGCGCGTTGCCCAGCGTCTGCACGCTCAGCCCATCGCTGCGCAAGAAGTCCAAGGTCATCTGGGCGGCCATGGGGTCGTCGAACTGCGCGACAACGACGAGCTCGTCGTCATCGCCGGTGCGCAGCGCCGCAAGTTCTCGAGCGGCCGCGGCTCTGTCCGCGTCGTCTTGCTCCCCTTGGCTCATGCGTGTGCTCTACAACAATGACGCGCGCGCTTGCTTGGTGGCCTCGTCGCGCTCTTTCATGGTCTCCAAGATGATGACGGCGGTCTCTTCGATGGCGCGGCCGGTGACGTCGATGACGGGCCAGCTCGGGTGTTTGCTGAAAATCCCCTTGGCGTAGTCGAGCTCTTCGCGCACCTGATCGCGCAGGCCGTAGGCCGAATCCACGCTCATGCCGAGCTGCTTCAGGCGCGCCTTCCGAATCTCGACCAAGGGCTCGAGGCCGATGGTCAGGCCCACGCAGCGGTCTTGGGGGGCTTCCTCGAGCTCCGGCGGCGGCTCGACGCCCATAACCAGCGGCAAATTGGCCACTTTTAGCCCGCGTTGGGCCAGCAGGGTGGACAGTGGGGTCTTGGAGGTCCGGCTCACACCAATCAGCACCAAGTCGGCCTTCTTGAAGTTCCGGGGCTCTTTTCCATCGTCGCTCTTCACCGTGAACTCGACGGCTTCGATGCGGCGGAAGTATTCTTCGGAAAGCGGCAACATGCCGCTGGGCATATTGATCGGCTGGCGATCGAGATACACTTGAAGCTTGCCGATGAGTGAGCCGATGAGGTCGACACACTCGACCTTGAGCTCGTAGCAGGATGCGTGGATGAACTCGCGAATCTCGGGGCTGACCACAGTGAACACCACGAGGGAACCCTCTGCGGCGGCGCGCTCCAAGATGGGGCGTGCGGCCTCGCGGGTTCGCACGCGCGTGTGCAGCCTGATTTTGCTGCCGGAGTGGGGGAATTGCAGCATCGCCGCGCGGACAACCTTTTCGGCTGTCTCGCCGGTGGAGTCCGACACCACTTCAATGCGTTTTTCGTCCATGGTCGCTCGTGTACGCGCTGCCGTGCGCGATCCTCAAAACGTATCCAAGCGCACCCGCGGCAGATCGTCGATGCGTTTCCGCGCGTCCAATGGATTGTCCCCCTTTGGCCATGACGGAAATCGTGTCTGCCAACGTCCAACCATCAGCGTGCGGCACCGCCACATGGACACAATGGAGAGCAGGCCTGGATCCATGGTGATCCAGCCTGCATGGAAAATCCTCCATCCGTCCGCTGGCTTGATCCGTGCTTTACTTGTGCATGATTCCTGCATCACCAGAATCCAGCGGCATCCGTCTGCCCTGATGGCCCTGAGCTAAGCCGATGGCGAACCTTCCGAAATTCCGTCCAGTTCTGATTGGTGGCAGCGGCCGCCCAGGGCTGCGTCCGGTCTCGAAGCCGCCCCCGGCGCCCGCCCCTCCGCCCGGGCGCCGCAGCAAGATCCCGCCCCCGGTGGCACCTCCCGGCCAGCGCCGCGTCCAGACGCCCATGGAGTTCTTGGGCAACGTCGAGATGCCCACCAACGTGCTCGAGCCGCCCACGCACGCGCTCGAGTCGCTGTCCGAGGCCGAGACGAACCCCGGGCAAGAGCCCGCCACCTCGCGCTTCGAGCAGTTCGACGACGCCGAAGACGGCTTCGACGACGGTGTCGAGACGCAAACGGCCATGCAGATCGCCGACGTCATGCCCGAGCGGCGCTCGGACCCTCCGGCGCGTCGCCAAGAGCCCTCGGAGCCACCCCAGCGGCCTCGGCAAGACTCCGTCACCATGATTCGCGCCGAGGAGTCTGCTCCTCGGGCCATTGGTCGCATCACCCGTCGACCGCCGTCGCCCAACGACAACCTGCCCACGATGGACGCCCAGCGACCGGCGTTCATGTCCCCGCCGCCTCCGCCTCCGCCCGCGCCCCCCGCACCGCCGGCCCCGGCCATGATGCAGCAGCCGTCGGTGGTGACGTCGCTGCCCAAAGCGCCCCCGGCCATCATCAGCGACGGACCGCGCGCAGAGCCCGAACTCGAGGTGGGCTTCGTCGAAGTGTCCAACGCCGGCGCGTTCATCGACGAGTACCGAGGCTCCGTGGCGTCGCCCATGCCCGGGCCTCCGCCTGGCGCCGGGCAACATCCGTCTCGGTTCTCGCGCCTGCAACAGCAGAGCGCGCCGCCGCCGGGCACTCCGCTCCAGGGCATTCCGCGGCCGCGACCCATCGCCACCGTCGATGCGTTGCCGCAGGCGCACCAATGGGGGCAACGCGAGAGCTATCGCACGTCACCGCCGCCGCGGGCCACCATGTCTCCGCCGCCCACGGCTGGCATTCCGCACTTCCGCACGCCGCCGCAGGCCGCGCCCGTGCCGCGCGACTTCCGGTCGGGCATCGCCACGGCATCGCAAAGCCAGAGCCAGTCGCTCACACAGTCTCGCTTCAAGCCCATGGCGGTTGCGTGGTTCGTCGTGGGCATGGCCGTAGGCATGGTGGCCATGTTCTTCATCTTTGGTCGCTCGGCGGCCCCCGTGGAGCCAGAGCCCACGGCCGGCACGCAGCCCACCACCTCGGCCGCGGCACCCGTGCAGTCTGCACCCATCGCTCCGGTGGCGACCGCGGGCACCCAACCCACCAGCGCCTTTGGCGGGCCGCAGTTTGGCCCTGGCCCCGCGGGCCTTCCCACGCAGCCCGCTCCGGTGGCGTACCCCGGCATGCCGCAACCTGGTGCCCAGCAGCCCGGCATGCCGCAGCCCGGCGTGCAGCAGCCCGGCGTGCCGCAGCCCGGCGTGCCGCAGCCCGGCGTGCCGCAGCCTGGCGTTGCTCCCCAAGCCTACGGCGTCGCTCCGTATGGCACGCCCCAGCAGCCCGGCGTTGCGCCGCAGCCGCCGCAATACCAGCCGCCGCCGCAGGCCACCTTCGCGCCGGCGCCGCAGCCGCCGCAGTATCAGCCGCAGACCACGCCCTACAACGCGTTGCCGCCGGCGCCCGTCGCGCAGCCCGCCCCGCGCCCGGCGCCCCAGCCCCAGTACCGTGCGCCCGCACCTGCACCGGCCCCGCGTCCGCGTCCGCCGCCCAAGGCCGAGAGCGACGATTCGGCGCCCGCAGCCCCGAGTCCTCCGTCGAAGGGCGTGGACAGCGCGGCCGACGTGCTCAAAGACGCTCTCTAGGCGCCCGCGGCCGCGGCCATTCGCGAACCAGGCGCCCCGGGGCCCGGACTGCTGGCCTTGAGGGCGTCGCCGGGGCCTGCACATGGACCGTCGGGGCCACAGGTGGATCCAGCAGGACCCACGCTGGCGCGCTGCGGTCAAAATTTTACTTCATGATTTCAACGGCCGAAGGTTGTCGCACCTTTGCTTACCGGGGGTACGGGGCTTGCTTCAGGAATCCCGCATGATTCGTCTTCGCTCCGTCGCCTTCGCCGTTCTCCCCATCCTGGCCATTGCCTGTGCGCCCTCGCAGGGCGATGCCGAGGAGTCCGAAGACTTTGAAGGCGACGAGGCCAACTTCTCCAGCAACCAGGCCGAGCTCCTCGACTTCAAGTTCGAAGGCGAGATCAGCACCTCGGATCAAGTTTGGGATGCCAAGCAGATCATCAATGACCAGATGCTCTACACCATCGGTCATCTGAACGGCGATCGCTCCGTGGGTCGCCTGGACCGCTTGCAACTGACCGATGTGCAGACCTCGAACGCCGATGGCAAGACGACCATCAAGTACAAGGCCGTGCTGCCCGTTGCCTGGGGCAGCAAGACCAACCGCCCGAGCACCTACACGTTTCAGTTGCCCAAAGACGCGAGCTACAACGGTCAGTCCGCCTTCACCGAGAAGTACAAACACAACTGCGTCGACTGGGGAGCCCACGACGTGGATAGCGGCAGCATGTGGTACTACTACCGGCCCGCGCGCTGCCAGATCGACGGCGCCGACGTCATCAAGGTCACGGCCAGCGTCACAGTCTCGCCTGAGAACTCCACGGGCAAGTACCCCGAGTACGACAAGGTCTGGGAGGACGGTCAGCTCAACATGGTGGCCATCTTCGGCAAGTACGAAGACGGCAAGACCTCTGGCGACGCGGGCATCGATGCCTACAACCGATTCCTCTCGCGCATGCGAGACGATCTGCGAGCGTTCAACGTGGTGTCCGAGCCAGCGAACGTGGCGGCCAATCCTGGCGTCAGTGTTCCGGACGTCACCTTCACGGCCACGTTGCCCGATGGCAAGAAGGTCAGCGTCACGGCGCTGCTCGTCGACAACGTGCGCACCAGTGACGCGCGCTTCAACCAGCGCTACACGGCGCTGTCCACCAACGCCGACATCATTGCGTACAACGGCCACGCAGGCCTTGGGCAGAACGTCCGCGCCTTGGCCCAGAAGGGCAGCTGGAAGGCCGGCAAGTACGTCATCATGTTCATGAACGGCTGCGACACGTTCGCCTACGTCGACGGCTCACTGGCGCAAACCCGCGCCCGGGTGAACCCGGATGACCCTTCGGGCACCAAGTACATGGAGTTCGTGACCAACGCGCTGCCGTCGTTCTTCCACTCGATGGCCAACGCCTCGTCCACGTTGTTCAAGGGGCTCATGCGGTACGACGCCCCCATGACCTACGACCAGATTTTCGACGGCATCGACGACAGTCAGGTGGTCCTGGTGACCGGCGAGCAGGACAACGTGTTCCGGCCCGGTGTCGCGCCGCAGCCCACCTGGAGCGGCATCCAAGCCGAGTTCCCCTTGGCGCGCTACGCCGATCGCCGCTTCGATACCGGTATGTTGCAGCCGGGTAAGTACCAGTTCGACCTGTCGGGCACCGGCAGCGCCAACCTGTACGTGAAGGTTGGGCGCACCGCCACGAGCCGCACCTTCGATTGCAAGAGCACCCGGGCCGGCGCAGCAGAAACCTGCACCGTCACGCTCAACCAAGCCGCCAATGTCAACGTGTTGGTGCGTGGTACCGGCGAGTCGAACCTCAAGTTCGTGGCCAAGAAGCTGTAGTCGCTGGGTCGGACCACTCGTTGATGCTGCACGTGCCCCGGCTTGGGGCACGTTGCGTTTTGTGTCGTGACGCGACAGGTCTCAGCGCCGCAGACTCAAGTCTCGCTCCAGCGGGCCTCGATGGCGCCATGGCTCTTGGACTTTATGGCCACCCGAACGGTGCCGATGACGCCAAAGTGGGCAAAAATGCCCTCGATGACACCGACCTGGTAGGTCTCGATGAACGCTGGCAGATCGCTACAGCGAGAGATGAGCCGGCCGGGGCTGGGCCGTTCCACGGTGACGGCGCCAAAGTTCATGACGATGGCAAACGCTCGAGGAGCGACAGCCATCACCGACCCGACGTCGTTGCCTGCAGCCACCACGAGCACGCGTCCGACGTGCGACGAGACAAACGTGTGGAGCGCACTGCGCCCGAGGCGCCGCAGTCCCTCACCCAGTGGAAGCTGCGGATGCACGCGCCGGGCGACCTCCACCGTGATGCGCAGGTTGTCGTGCATGGAGTAGTCGAGGAAGGGGAGGTACCGATGGACCTCGGCGCCGGCGGCCCTGCAGATGTCTTCGGGCGAGCCATGGTTCTTGGCGAGGTCGAATTTGTCGCGAAAGAACATGCCTTTGCACTTGGCGCTGGGCGACAGCAAGGCCAGGTGACCGGCAAGGTCTGGCTCGCGGTCGAAGCGAGGGGCAACGAACTCTTCTGCCGGGGCGCTGTCCAAGGGGGCACCTGCAACTTTACCCACGCACGTGCCCCGCGCCCATGTCGAACGCTGCCTACTGGGGAACGAGTGATCCACCTACCGGCAACCCTGGGCGCATTCCGCTCCAACGATATTCCAGGGTTAGCGCGCCGTAAGGTTGGTCCGATGTGTGCTCGTAGGTCATCTCATGCCCTCCTTCCGCACCCTCGCCCTTCCCGCCGTTCTCGCCAGCCTCGCCCTCGCCGTGGGCTGCGCCGCGCAACAAGAGGATGACTCCCAAGGTGACACGAGCGCCGAGAGCGCGTTCAGCCAAGAGCAGGTCGACCGCGACGCGACGTTGAAGGCCTTGCAACAAGCGGCATCGAACGTGAACCAATATGAGATCAGCGTGAAGGGCATCCAGGTGCCCGTGCCCAACGCCTCCGTGGGCGCGAACATCAACGGCTTTGGCACCCGCGGCCTCGACTGGTTCCGTAACCCCGACGTCTCGTACCCCGACAACAAGAGCTGGGATCAGGGGTCGGATACCGGCAAGAAGTGCCAGTGGGCCGCCGTGTTCCGCTTTCAAGCCATCTTCCAAGACCCTCCGGCCGAGGCCAAGAAGATGCGCGAGATGGAAGGCGGGCGTTGGAGCGGCAGCTTCTGGAGCTGGGTCGACGACTACGCTTCTACCGACAGCGTAGGCCACCCCACGGCCAGCTACGCGTGGAGCTCGGGTCTGTGGAAGTGGATCGCTGCGTCCGGCAAGAACGACACCTGCCGAATCCCCACGCGCACAATGGTCAAGCGCATGATGGAGAGCTGCTACGAAGTGGCCAAGCAGAACGGCGGCGACCCCAAGGGCTGCCGCATGCCGGCGTTCGATGCGCGCCTAGAACCCTTGCAGGCAACGGACGCAGGCGGCTCTGATGCGAGCGACGCTGCGAGCGACGCCAGCCCCGCGAGTGACGCCGGCACGGACGCCACCGACGCGGGCCGCGACTAGAATTTGACCAACGGCGCCCCCGCATGCCGGCGTTGGTCGCTGCGCGCGGTGCTCAAGACCATCAGGCACGCTCCGTTCGTGTGACCGCAGGGAATCCCTTGGGCCTCGCGCCTTGGCCTTCGGGCGCTCGCAACGGTTGTGAAAGGAATCCTAACTGGACGCGGCGCCTAGGCGTCGGGGATGAAGTCTTTGCGCGTGTATAGTGCAAAGAATGGGAAACTTGCGCGGATGGTCTCGGCGCCGCCCTCTTGGCGGTCCACCAGGGCAATCACGCCGGCCACTTCGTAGCCAGCGTCTTGAAGTTTGCTGGCGGCCTTGAGTGTGGAACCACCGGTGGTGACCACGTCTTCGAGCAGGACCACGCGTGCGCCTGCGGGCAGGTGAACATTGCCCTCGAGCAGGCGTTTGGAGCCGTGGTCTTTGGCCTCTTTGCGCACATAGATGGCGTCTTTGCCGTGGCCGCGCTGGAACGTGACGAGCGCAACGGCGCTTGCCAGGGGGCACCCGCCAAGTTCGACGCCGGCCACCGCCGCGTGCTCTCCGAAACGCGATAGCTCGTTGGCCATGAGCTCGCCCGCCAAGGCGTGGCCTTCGGCAAGCAGCATGGTCTGCTTGCAGTCGATGAAGAAGTCACTCTCGCGTCCGGAGGCCAGGGTGACCTTCTTGCGCGCGAAAGAGTGCGAGGTGAGCAGCGACAGCAGGCGAGCGCGTGCAGTGGACGGTGCCACCGGCGTGCTGCTCATGCGCGCTTCTTTTGCGTTGCCTTGGTGCCCTTGCGCAGCACGGGCACCACCGGAGCCGGCGCGCCACGCGAGACCTTTTGGGCGACGGGAGCGGGCTTGGCCGGAGCGGGCTTGGCCGGAGTGGGCTTGGTGGCAGGGGCCGGGGCGACCTTTTGGGCCACCGGAGCCGGCACCGCGGCGGGCCGCTTGACGGCGGGCGCTACCGCAGGCCGCGCGACCGGAGTGGCCGCTTTGACGGGCGTACGCGTGGTACGGGCCTCGGACTCGCCCTTGGGGCCTGTGCTCACGAAGCCTCGCACCAGCGCGCCTTGGGCGATGGAGATGCGCGGCGCCTTGACGTCGCCGACTACGCGGGCGCCGTCTTCGAGGCGGATGGACTCCCGGGCCACAAGGTCGCCGCGAACGGCGCCGCTGATGGTGAGGTTACGCGCCCCAAGGCTTGCGCCCACCATGCCGGTGTTGCCGACGGTGATGTCGCCGGTGACGTCGATCTCGCCTTCGACGCGACCGTCGATGACCAAATCGCCCTCGCCGGCGATACGGCCGACCACCACACTGTTCTCTCCGATGACCGTCGTGCTCGATGCCATGGTTTGCCCGGGCTCGCTTTCTTAGACGTCCATGTCGACGCTGCCCTTGAACTGGGCGCCGTCGGCGATGGTGATGCGCGTTGCGCGAACGTTGCCCACGACGCGGGCGCCGTTTTGCAGGTCGACGCGGTCGCTGGATGTGATGTTGCCGGTGACGGAGCCCGCCACCTGCGTGGGGCCCGAGATGATGTCGGCCTCGACGGAACCCTGGGCCTCGATGGTGACGCCCTCTTTGGCCGAGAGCTTGCCGCGAATGGTGCCCTGCACGAGCACGTCGTCGTCGGTGCTGAGCTCGCCTTCGATGGTGATGTTGGGGCCGATGACTGTGGTCGCCATGGTGGGATTCTTTCTGGGGCCGTGGGCCGAAGCGGCCGCGGGCAGGGTTTCTGGGGTTGGGTTAGCGCCGACGATCGCGGGCACCAGTGGCGGCGCCGCGCAGCTCGGCGGGAAGATCGAACTCGGCGTGCAGGCGGCCTGCGAACTCGGCGCCCTCTTCGATGGCGATGCTGGCGCCATGAACGTTGCCGCGCAGGGTGGCTCCGCGTCGCACGTTGACGGTGCCTTTGGCCATGACGTCGCCCTCGATGCTGCCGGCAACGTCGACGGAGTCGGCCTCGACGCTGGCGACGAGACGCGCGCTCTCGCCCACGTGGAGATCGCCACCCAGCGAGACATCGCCCTCGATGTGTCCGAGGACGAGCAAGTCGCCATCGCCAGACACGCGACCGCGCACCTGCGTGTTTGCGCTGATTACCGCTTGTTGCTGCGAGCTGCCTTTGGCCATCGACTTAGCGGGTCTAGTACAGAACCAGCGCCTTCGTCCATGGCAAGGGAAGGGTTCTTGTGTAAGCTCGCCCCGCCGTGACCACGTCGGACGCCCCGCCCGAGCCTTCTCCTGCGCCGGAGCCCCAGCAACCCGCCCAGGGCAACCCCGCGGACACCGAGGGCAGCGAGAGCGCTGCGCCGGCGCGCGCGGAGGCCGTACCGCCCAAGTCCGAGGCCAAGTCAGCGACCGAGGGCCAGGCTGCGACCGAGGGCCAGGCTGCGTCCGAGGGCCAGGCTGCGTCCGAGGCCGAGCGCGCTTCGCCGGCGCCTGCGCAAAGCAATGCCGACGCGCCCGACGCCGCAGCGGCACCGGCCGTGCCCGAAGCGCCCTCGTCCGTGCAAGAGCCCTCCACTGCGCCACGGCCCAGCCCCTTGCGCTACGCCCTATTGCTCGTGCCCCTCGTTGCGGTCACCGAGGTCGCGCTCTACTTCAAGCAAGTCCGCGACGTGGTTCCGGCGGCCGATTGGGCCGCGGCCAAAGCGCACGTGGCGGGCAAAATTGCGCCAACGGACTTGGTGGTCTTTGCGCCCAAGTGGGAAGACGCCGTGGGCAGGCAGGTTTTCGGCCCGGACATCATGACTCTCGAACGGGCCGCTCGGCCCGACAACACCCGCTTTCGTCGCACCTTCGAGGTTGCGGCCCGAGGCGCCCGCAGCCCCGAGTTCTTGGACTGGAAGCTCACGGAGCAAACGGCTTTTGGGGCGCTGCGGGTCTCCGTGTACGAAAACCCTGCGCCCGCCACGGTCATCGACGACCTCATCAAGCGCATCAGCCCCGACAAGGCCCAGGTGTTCCGGGTCGAGGCCGGCGGCGCCGACACGCCTTGTGCATTCGTGCGCGGTCCGGTCACGAGCGGCGGCACCTACTACCCCTTTGGCCCGGCCACGCCTGGCGATCGCTTCAACTGCGGTAGCTCGTACGTCGGCGTCAGTGTCGTGCAGGCACTCGATCACGAGCCTCGGCTGTGCATTTTTGCGCCACCCATCGGAGGCGGACAAATCTTGCAGATGCGGTTCCCCGGGGTGCGCTTTGGCAAAGCCCTGCATGGTCACCACGGCATCCACTACGACGTCGAACGCCACAAGACCGGCACCCCGGTCATGATCTCCTTCCGGGTCAAAGACACCGTCATCGGCCGCACCGCGCACGTCGATGGGCAGGGCTGGTCCGGCTTCGAGTTCGAGACCAACGAGTTCGAGGGCAAGACCGAAGAGCTCCGCGTCGAGGTCTCGTCGGCGTCCGGCGCCAACCGAAAGTACTGCTTCGAGGCAGACACCCGATGAGCAACGAACCCAACAAACTGGCCCCCGCAGACCACGCCGTGGGCGCTGGGCTTGGGGCCGTCTACGTGGCCTGGTTGCTCAGCACCGCCCGCGGTCTTGGCTTCGCCCGCGACGAGGGCTTCTACTTCAACGCGTGCAGCCACTATGCCCGGTGGTTCCAGATCTTGTTCGAGACGCCCAAGCGGGCCCTCGAGCGCGGGGCCATCGACGCGTCGTGGTCTGCCAACCACGAGCACCCTTCGCTCATGAAGAGCTTCTTCGCGCTCTCATGGATGTTCTTCCACGAGAAGTGGAAGGTCTTTCACGACGCCAGCACGGCCTACCGATTCCCCGGCATGGTCATGATGGGTCTGTGCATCTACGTCACCTATGTGTTTGCAGCGCAGGCGTACTCTCGCCGCGCGGGCCTGGTGGCCGCGGTGTTGCTCGGGCTCGCGCCCAACATGTTCTACAACGCGCACCTTGCGTGTTTCGACGTGCCCATCATGGCCATGTGGATCTGTGCGATCTACATGTACTGGCTGGCGGAGCGCAAAGGCGGCGGCTACGCCATCTGGGCGGGCATCGTGTATGGGCTCACCCTCGAGACCAAACACAACGCGTGGATGATGCCCGCGGTGGTGCTGCCGCACGCGGTCATGCTGCACTTCAAGGACCTGAAGTCTGGTGCCAAAGGCAGCACGCTGCCGGTGCCCACTTCGCTCTTGTGCATGGCGCTCATCGGCCCGGTGGTGTTCGTGGGCTTGTGGCCCTGGCTGTGGAACGACACCCTGCCTCGGGTGCAGGAGTACGTGAACTTCCACATGAACCACGAGTATTACAACATCGAGTTCCTCGGAAAAAACTACTTCGGCCCGCCGTCGCCGCCGGCGTACGCGCCCACGCTCATCTTTGCCACGGTGCCCACGGTCACGGTGTTGTTGTTCGTGATTGGTGCCCTCGATCGATTGCAGGCCGTCGTGTTGCGGCTGCTGGCGCCGCTGCTTTCGTTGCGCAAGGTCAAGCTGCCCGCGTTCTTCGCATCCAAGGTCGCGAGCGACCCCTACCAGACCGACCTGCTCATCTTGCTTGGCTTCGCGGTGCCCATCTCGGTGTTCTTCTTGCCGCGCACGCCCATCTTCGGCGGCACCAAACACTGGTTCCCCGCGTATCCGTTTTTGGCCATCCTGGCGGGCCGCGGTTTCGAGATCGCCTTCGACGCGTGTCGGTCTCTGGTGCAGGCGCGCTTTCCGTCGGTGACCGAGCGCACCCTGCAGACGGCCATGTTGCTGATGGTCACCGTGGGGCCGGCGCTCATCACGCGGCACTCGCATCCCTTTGGCCTCAGCAGCTACGTGCCTTTCGTGGGGGGCACGCAGGGCGGCGCCGACCTGGGTCTCAATCGGCAATTCTGGGGTTTCACCACCGAGAGCCTGGGGCCCTACTTCGAGAAGAACGCGCCCAAAGGTGCCACGGTGTTCATCCACGACACCGCGTGGGACTCTTGGGCCCGCCTGGTTGACGAGAAACGTGTACCCCCCACGTTGCGGGCCGTCGGCTCGCCCACCGAGGCGCAGTTCTCCATCGTGCACCACGAGCTGCACATGGCCGAGGTCGACTACAACATCTGGGTGGCCTACGGAAAGTCCACGCCGGATTTCGTGCTGACGCACGATGGCGTGCCCATCATCAGCGTCTACCGCCGCGACGACAAGGCACGCTGATGCGCAAGAAGCCAAGTCTGCTGAAGGCTCTGTTGATCACCGGAGCCCTCGGGGCGCTCTTGGTGCTCGGCATCTCCTTCGCCGCGGGCACTTGGTTCAAGAACAACAAAGATCGTCTCATCGAAGAGGGCAAGGCCAGCAAGAACAACGGCGTCGAGTTCGGCCGCACCCACGACAAGAGCGCTTGTATCGACGAGGCTCTGCAGCGCGTGGGCCAATGCGGCAGCACCGAGATTGTGTGCGAGGCCAGACAGAAGCTCTTCTTGGTGTCGTGTCTGGGCGAGAGCCCCAAAGACCCATCGTTTTGTCAGGGAGTGCCCAAAATGGGCGAAATCGTAGCCACGGCTTCGTACCTTGCGGAGGCCTGCGCGCAGCGTGGGCAGGCGGGCAATCCGCGCTGTTCGCGCGTGCTCCAAGCCGTGCCCGAACATTGCGCCGGTCGTCGCTGACGTCTTGCGTCCTTGTCCTGCGAGCGCAGCGCTCCGCGCGCACCGATGATGCCGCTCAAGGCAAAGGGAAGCGCTTGTCGAGATCGTCGAGCACTGCCGCGCTCTCGTTGACGACACGTACGGAGATCATGGGTTGGTCTTTGAACCAGCCAAATGCGCGGAGAGATGACGGCGTGAGCGTGGCTTGGCCACGAAGGCCAAGGTCGCGTTTGGATTTGTAGGCGTCGGGCTGCGCGAGCATATCTTGGCCGAATTTGTCTTTGATGACGGCGGCCACGTAGGAGACCACGTGGCACCCGGCGCAGGGCAAGTCGTCGGGACCGTGTTTGTCGGGGTTGGCAATGCGGGCGAAGGCACCGAGCGCGGCCTCTCGCGCTTGCGCCGTGGCGGCCGTGGCGCTCTCGGTGGAGAGCAGCACACTGACGTCTTCGGGGCCGTTGCCTGCGGGGGTGAACTCGTACTTGAATCCGTTTTCGACGATGGGGCGGTCGACCCGCTGGTTGCCCTTGCCCACGCCCACGATGTCGAGAGAGGTCATGGTCTCGCCGGAGCGGTTGAAACCACCAAAGAACCACTCTTCTTGCCGTGGCGGGGCCCGCAAGAAGAACGTCATGCGGACGAGGTTCTTCTCGCCAGCAAACTTGAGCACGAGGTCTCGCAGCCCCGTGCCGTAGGCGCCGGTCATGCCTTGCGCCACGAGTGCGGGGCTGACGTCGAGGGGCGCGTCCGTTTGCTCTGGCGCCAAGGCGCGCAGCTCGCGCAGCCGCGTGACCACCTGAGCAAGCTCGTCTTCGCTGAGCCGATAGAACAGGTGCAGTGCCGAGTCGAGGGTGGTCCCTTGGTCGGTGATGGGCTGCATCACGATGCGAATCTGGGGCTCGCAGCCTGCCGGAGCAGGGAAGCAGCCGTCGAAGCGGATGCCCACGGCGCGCATGCGCGCGTAGTCGAGACCTTCGGCGGGCTTGACGCCAAACTTGGGGATCTTGTCGTACACGGCTTGTGGCAGCAGCTCGCCCCGCTCGCCCGCATCGGTGGGGCCCAGGTGCCCCTCGGCGGCAGGTGACGCTGGGATCGGGATCAGCACGGACACGTCGTTCATGCCCAAGGCCTTGCGGGCCGCGGCCGGGGGGCCCGCCTCTGGCTGCGCGGTACCGGCGTCGGTGTCCGAAGCCAATGGGCTGTTGCTCTTGCTGCTGCAGGCCCCCAAAACCAATGCCAACGTGGACAAGAGAACGACAGCGCGCATGCCCGCTCGCATAGCTCGCGGTTCCACCCAACGCCAAGGGAAATGGCACGAAGAAGTCTCGGCGGCCCCCCCTGGGAGCACCGCCGTCGCGCTGGGGGCCTAGGCGCCCGCTCGCATCAGGTCACGTGATCGTTGGCTGACCCGTCACGCCCCCGCACGTGATGGTGAGCGCCACGTCGTCGTCGCCTGCGGCCACACTCTCTGCGGCGGAACCCCGATGCCGACGCTGCACTTGATGCGCTTGGTCATCGCCGCTGCGGGAATGGTTGCCTTGTTGGCCGAAGACGCGAAGACGCAGGTCAGACCTACGGACTCCTGGCAACGCTGCGAATCGGTATCGTCGATCTGGTGCAAATATTGAATCTAATTGTGAATTCTTGCGCGCCGGCGCAGTCCGAGAACCCCCAAAAGCCCCAGGAGCAGGCCCAGTGAACTGCCCGTGCCGCGGCCGCCCGGGCTCTGCTGGCAGCCGCCGGAGCTGTCTGCGCTTGTGCCCGGGGTCTCGCTTGGGGCCGCGGCCGCTCCGCTGCTGGCCCCCTGATCGGTGCTGTTGTTGGGGCTCTCGCTCGGGGGTTCGGCCTCGCCCTCGCCATTGGGAACGGCGGGCGCGTCACTGCAGGCGTCTTTGCACTTTTGGGTCTGGCACTTGAGCACCGCTTGGTAGGTCTTGCTGCCGCTGCAGCCAGCGAAGGCCCCCTTGGTGGTCAGGCACTGGTAGCCGAGGCCTTCATCGGCGGCGAAGTTGGTCTCGTCGCAACACGAGGCGTCGAGGCACGTGTCGCACTTGCTGTTCGAGCGCACGATGCCGCACTTGGGCGCGCTGGTACACGAGAGTCCACAGAGTGATTTGCACCCGTTGTCGCAGGCGCAGAAGCCGATGGCGCGCAGGGGGCCCACGCCAAGGGGGTACTGCTTGTCGCAAGCGCTGCGACAAGCGGCGTTGCTGCACTTGCCCAAGCATTCGGAGTACGCGGCGCAAGTGGGGTCGCCCAGGCACTCGCGCTGCGCTGTGGCGCACACGTTTTTGCCGGAGAACAGGTTCTTTTGGCACTGGTCGCAAGGCTTGACGCCAACGGGTTGCTTGGCGAGCTCTTGATCGATGAAGGTAACCGCCGCGGAGACCCTGCCGCTGACGGCGCCACTGGTACAGCCCCCCACCACGTACGAGTGGATCCCCGCGACGTACTCTTTGCCACCGATGGTGTAGAGAACCGGTCCGCCGCTGTCGCCCTGGCAGGTGCCGCCGTTCTGGTAGGCGAAAGCGAGCTTGGTGCTCGACACGTTGCCCACGGTGAGCGTGATCTTTTTGCGGATCGGATCCAGGTCTTCGGTGTCGCTCGGGCTGGTCTTGCCGAAGCCCACGCTGACGATGCTCTTGCCCGCGCTCAGGTTGTCTTGCGCCGGCCGCAGAATCGGGATCACCGGTGTGGTCGCGTCGACCCCGGCCACACGCACCACGGCGATGTCGAAGTCAGACTCGACGGCGCCGGTGTACGAAGGGTGCGCCTTGTAGTCGAGCACGTCGTATTGCAAGGCGTTCGGCGCTTGCACGGAGGTGCCTTGGATGACCACCCGCGGCGGCGAGGTCACGCAATGCGCCGCCGTCAGGATGTAGCCCACGTTGGTCGTGGTATCGACTTTGATGAAGGTGCCCGAGCAAAGCCCCTGGTCTTGCAGTTGGGCGATGACGGCGTCGTGTGTTGTGTCGGCGCTGCCACCGATGATGGCCTGGCTGGTGCTGCCCGTGGGCTCTTGGAGCTGGGACTGGCACGCGAGGGCGAGAGCGATGGGGGCAAAGACCAGGAGCTTCTTGCGCAACACGACCGCCAGCGTACGCCGGGTGCCGGGCCTTTCAAGGGGGCTCGCGAAATCCCATCGCGATCGGTGCCGCGGGCAGCCATCCGGTCGTCGGCGACTTTGACCGAGCCAAGGAGCGCTTCTAGAATACCTGCAATGACAAGGTCGCTTATCTGCGTGGGAATTTTTGTGCTCGCGGCCTGTAGTTCGGGCACATCGGGGCCCTCGGGCCCCTCCGGTTCCGATGCGGGAGAAGCGGGCACCGGCGGCCCAGTTTCGGGGGCCGACGCCGGCGCCAACAACTCCGGCAGCTCCGGCGCGCTGCCAACTGGCGGTAGCTGCTCGACGCAGGCCATCGCGCCGAACCCCTCGGGTGGCTGCGCTCCGCGGCTGGTCTCGCCGGCGCAATGCGAGACCGTTGATCTGACCGGCGGCAAGACCTACGAGTTTGCCTGGACGGCCGATGGTTCCGGCTGCGAGACGCCGTGGAACGTGTGCGTCGCGGGCAACCCTGTCACGGACGAAAACTCACGCTGCGTGGAGCTCTCCACCGATACCAGCGCAGGGATTTCCCGCACCGGCGGCATCATCCGCGTCAGCGCCAGCGATTTGTCGGGGCTTAGCAGCAGCGACGGCACGTATCACTGGTTGGTCTCCAGCTTCTACAAGTCGCACTTGGGCTCCGTGGGCTTCATCGTCCGAAAGTAGCGCGCGGGACTGGGGCCGCGCGCCTCAGGTCAGATGCTCGAGGACGCGCTCCGGGCGGTCGACGGACAGATAGAGCCCCCGGGCGTAGAGTCTGCGCTGCTCACTCTCGTTCAGATCGCCGCTGCGACCTTCGGTGGCGTGGGCCAAGAGGATGGCGCAGGTCACGCTGACATTGAGGCTCTCGACGAAGCCGCGCATGGGCACACGCACCCGGGCATCACTTGCGGCCATGAGGTCTTGGGCGATGCCGTCGTGTTCGTTGCCCAGCGCCAGCGCTAGCCGGGGAATGTCCCGAAGGTCTTGTGGCAATAGCTCACCCTCGGCGCAGGCGGACACCAGGGTGTACCCCTGGTCTTTGAGCGCCTGGACGCAGGGCCGGGTCTCCGGAAACGACCGGACATCGAGCCAGCGCTCGGAGCCCCGGGACACCGACTTGACCGACACGAACTGGTCTTCGCGCTCGATGACGTGGATGAACTGCACGCCAAATGCCTCGGCGGAGCGCAAGAGAGCCGCGCCATTGTGTGGGTCGTAGGGGTGATCGAAACACAGCGTGACCGATGAAATGCGCTGCGAAATCACATGCTTCAGACGTTCGGCGCGCCGAGGCAGCACCAGCGGTTCCAGCAGCCGGATCACCTCTTCGGGGTCGCGGCGCTCCGCGAGTTCGATCTGCTTGGGCACCGAGCCCAGGACGGGCGAGACGCCCGGCGTTCGACGGCGCATGACCGACGGGGCTTAGCACAGCGGGGGCAGTGCACGCCAAACCCTCGGAATCTGGGAATGATCGCCCGCCCCGGGGTATCTTTCCAAGGCTTTAGATCCGTGAGCAAAGGTCCCCAAGAACGCACTGTCTTGCCGCCCACCCGACGAAAGCGTCGGCGTGATTGGGGGCGCTTGCTTGCGCGCGTGTTTTGCGTGGTCCTGGCGCTGGTGGGCGTGGTGCCCGTGCTCACGGTCATCGTGGCCCGCTCCAACTGGGCACGGCAGTGGGCCATGGCCGAGACGGGCAAGTTGCTCAAGTCCCAAGGTCTGTCCGCGCAGTACGAGCTTCGGACACATTTTTGGCCCATCTCTGCGGAGCTGGTGCAGGTTCGCGTGGATTCCATCGACGGTGGTGCACCGGCCTTGGTGTGCGACCGGATCCAAGTCCGCCCGCGGTTGTTTGCGTTGCTCGCGGGCAAGCTGGTCGTCGACCAAGTGGAGATCGACAGCCCGCAGATTCGCGTGGTGCTCGATGGGGACCGCATCACGAACCTGGGCTTCGACTTGCCCAAGAGCGAGAAGACCAAAGACACGGGCCCGTGGACCGCGCCCTTCGACGTGCTCTCCATCACCGATGCGCGCCTCGATCTCGATGTGCGCGGTGTGTTGGCGCAGGTGGAGCACCTGGACGTCGACGTGAACGTGGACGTGCCCACGAAGGGCGCCGACGCGGTGTTCGAGATCGCAAGCCACCTGTCCGAGGCCCGGGTGCGCACCAAGCGCCAGCTCACCCGCACGGAGAAGAAGGTCCGTTCGACCATCTCGGCGTCTTTCGAGGATTCGGTCTGTGACGTGACGGCGCGCCTACGCCTCGAACGAAAGAGCGTGTTCGTTCGACGGTTGTCTGCGAGGGGGTTTGCGGACCTCGACCCCGAGGGCACCAACTACGGCGCATGCCCAGCCTCCGAAGACTCGCTGTCCTACGTCTTGCTGGACCTCAATCACTTCTCGGTGCAGCTGCCTATCCCCGAGGGCAAGCTCCCTACGCTCGCTGGGCAGTTCAGTGTGCGGGCGCCCTTGGGGCTCGTCATGCGTGCGGACGACACGCCCAAGGCCGGCGGTTGGGTGGCCGCTTCCGGTGAGCTCAGCCCCGTCGCAGACTCCGAGCTACCGGATCTGGAGCTCGGTCGCGTGACCGCTCGGGACGTACAGGTCGACCACTACAAGTTTGCAACGGCCCTCGAGAGCGAGTTCACCGTGCGCAAGGGCGTGGTGCGGAGCCCGCGCACCAAAGTCAACACGGCGCAGGGCGTGGCCCTGTTGCGTGAGATCGTCGTCGAACCGCTGAAGCCTGGCATCCCGCTGCGCACGAGCATCGACGTGGCCGACGTGAGCTTCACGGCGTTGCTGCGGGAGCTCGGCATCCACCCCAAGTCTCATGTGCAGTGGGATCTCGACGCCATTCACTCGACAGAGATCAAGGGCACGCTAGAGCCGCTGCACCTGGACGGCGATCTGCTTGCGCACACCAAAAACTTCGGCGTGTTCACGGCACCTGCAGAGTCCAAAGACCGGGGCCACATCATCACGGTGGCCACCGCAAGCGTCCAGGCGCACTTTGCCGTGCGGCCCGATGGCGTGGTGTTCCAGAATGCGTCGGTGGACTTTCCGCGGGGGCGCGCCGAGGGCGGCACCGTGTACCTGCACTTCAACAACGATCTGTTGGTGCGCGTCCCGCGCGTCAAAGTGGACCTCGCCGACATCACGCCCCTGGGCTCGGTTCCCCTCTCTGGCGTGCTCGAGGGTGAGCTCAACGTTGGCGGCACCTTTGGCGACCCCACCATCAAGGCCGACGCGTCCATCCAGAACTTCGTGCTGGGGGGCATACCCTTTGGCACCATCACCCAGGCGCGCGGAACCTACGAAGGCAAGTACGTCGACCTCAGCAACGTGGTGGCGAAGAAAGGCAAGAGCACCTACGAGCTCGCCACCGGACGGCTAGACTTCCGGGGGCCCGCCACGCTGAAGGTCGATGGCGTCATGGGCTCCCAGGCGCTTGGCTTCCGCGACCTGTTGGGGGTCTTCAACCTCGAAGACGACCCTCGGTATGCCAACATCGACGGCACCATCCAGACCCGGTCCACGTTCCAGGTGATTCTGGGCGGACCGGACGACCCCTGCGGCGGTGGGCGCATCGACGTTTCGTCCACGGCCCAGATGCACGACGTCACGCTCTTTGGCGAGCGCTTCGACGACGCGCACTTCGATTTCGATCTCCGCTGGATCGATCGCGAGGCTGGCCTTGCGGGGGCGGAGCTCGAGGTGCACGGCGCCACGTTGCACAAGATCCACAAGGACAAGGGAACGCCGCTCGGCTGGGTGCTGGCCACGGCCAACATCCACCGCGGGGGAGCCCTCCGAGGCACCGTGGTGGTGGAGTCCATGCCCCTGGGCAAGCTCGACTTCTTGGGACCTCAGGTGTCGTCGCAGCTCGAAGGTTTTGCGTCAGGCCTCCTGCACGTCGACGGTCAGGTCGATGCGTTCCGCATCGACGGCGACTTCGACTCCAGCATCGTGCGCATTCGGCAGACACAAATGCCCTCGTCGCGCATTCACTTCACGATGACGCAGAAGCCCCCGACAGACAAAGCCGTGGGCGCCACCCGTTGCGGCGCGCCCAAGTATGCGCCGTTCAATCGAGCGTCGTACCTGGCCGACACGTCCTCGCAGGGGGACTTCATCGTCTCCGGCGATCTCTTCGGCGGGCAGCTCAAGCTCAGCAACGTGACGTTGAGTCGACAAAAGAATCCAAGGCTGAGCGGCAAGGCCACGTTCAACGATCTCGACCTTGGGGCCATCTCGCACATGGTGATGCCGCCCACGCAAACCGGTGACGATGAGGGCAAAGAGGCCTTCGGCGGAAAGCTCAGCGGTGACCTGGTGGTGGACCGTTTGGTGACCAACGATCTGCCGCACGCGTCGCTGCGCTTTTTGCCCAAGCGCGTAGAGATCTCTCGAGACAAACAGAAGCTCGTTCTGCGCCCCACCAAAGATGCGCTGGAACTCGAGAACGATGCCCTGGTGGTGCCGCCTTTTGTGTTCGACCTCTCGGCGCAGGGGGGCCTGCGTGGCAGCGCTCTGCTGCGCGGCTCCGTCACGCGCATCACGCGGGATCCCGAGCTACTGCTCGACGCCGAGCTGTCGCCCATCGATCTGGGGTTCATGGTCGGTGTGGTCCCCAAGGTCAACCGCGCCACTGGCACGCTGGCCGGAGCCCTCAGCTTGCGCGGCCGCGCCAAAGACCCGCAGATCGACGGAGCCTTGCGCGTGCGCGGCGCCGAGTTCGGCGTGCAGGGCATGCCCGGCGCCATCTCCGATGTCGAGATCGATGTGCGCGCCACGGACAGCGAGGCGCGCATCACGCGGGCCCAGGCGCGCTTTGCCGGCGGCGACATTCGTCTCACCGACGGCCGCATGTCGCTTCGGGGAAACTCCTTCGGTGCCTGGGAGCTTGCGCTCGCAGGTCGCGACCTTCACTTTGCGCCAACGCAGGGGCTCGATGTCACCCTCGACACCGATCTTCGTATCGCGCAGAACCCCGGCGCCCAGGGGCCGCCATCGTCGCGGCTTCCGCACATCACCGGCGACATCAATCTTGCCTCTTGTGAGTACACACGGCCTACCAACATCGTGCCCGACTTGGGCGGCTTCAAGGTCGGCGCCAAGCGCACCAACGTCGAGACCTACGACCCCAGCGCGGACGCGCTGATCTTGGGGCCGAACCTCACGGTGCATTCCCGAGCGCCGCTCAAGATCCGCAACAACCTGGTCGACATGCAGTTCGGCGTCGATTCCCGGGGCCTCGAGATCACCGGATCCAACCAGCGCGTGGGTGTGCGAGGCGAGCTGCGCGCGCAGAGCGGCGGTCGCTTCCGCGTGTTCGCCAACGACTTCGAAGTCCAACGCGCGGTGGTGCGCTTCGACGACCCCACGCGCATCGCTCCGCACGTCGACGCGCTTGCGGTCACGGAGTACCGGCGCTACGGCACCACCGGGCAGTCTGCCGGTGCTTCGGCGCCGGCGGGTGCCGTGTCCGGGCGCACCGCTGGGCTGTGGCGCATCGCGCTGCACGCCTACGGCGATGCGGATGACGTCCGCCTAGACATGACGAGCGATCCGCCGCTGTCCAAAGAAGACATCTTCTTGCTGCTCACCATCGGCCTGACGCGCGCCGAGGTGGATCAGGTGCAGGCGGGCTCCGTGGCGGCCAGCGCTGCATTCGAGGCGCTGGGCACCGCGAGCGGCGCCGACCGCGCCGTGCGCCAGGCCATCCCGGTCATCGATGACTTCCGCTTTGGCAGCGCGTATTCGCCTCGCACGGGTCGCAGCGAGCCGCAAGTCACTCTCGGCCGACGCGTCACGGACAAGGTTCGCGCCAGCGTGACCACGGGTCTCGGCGAGGACCGCCAGCTGCGCACGGTGATCGAGTGGCGCCTCAACCAGCGACTCAGTGTTCAGAGCTCCTACGATAACCTGAACACCTTGTCGTCTTCGTCCATCGGTAACCTCGGCTTCGACCTGCGCTGGAGGCTCGAGTT
This sequence comes from Polyangiaceae bacterium, assembly GCA_044358965.1. Taxonomy (GTDB): domain Bacteria; phylum Myxococcota_A; class Polyangia; order Polyangiales; family Polyangiaceae; genus SXNL01. The sequence continues at coordinate 3,503 of JBIKNA010000005.1, read as the reverse complement.
CGAGTGAGTCGTCTGCGCGCGTTCGCGAGTGTGCTGCTCGTGGTCCTTTTTTGCTTCGTGTGCGGCTCCGCGCGCGCGGACGAGCCGGCCGCGGCGGAAGCTCCGGCCCTGCCCATCTTGGGCTTCGACTTCGACATCACCAAAGGGCCTTGGACAGACGTGCGCCCGCCGGTGCTCAGTTGCGCCAAACCCGGCGAACCGGCCCGCCCCGAGACGCTCCGGGCGTGTCTTCGCGAAGCCATGGACGGTGGCCGCTTCTTGGACGGCAGTGTGAGTCTGAACCCCCAGGGAGCCGGCGTCCGCGTGCTCCTGCGCCTGGTGCCGCGAAAGCTCCTCGGCGAGGTTCGGGTAGACTTGCATGATACACCCATCGAACAAGACGAACTCCTTCGGGAAACGGACATCGAAGTCGGCGGTGAGATCTCGCCCGATGACCTCGACAAGCGCCGCATCAAGATCGAAGAGTTTCTCAAGCGGCGGGGGTTCCCCAAGCCCGTGGTGGTGCTCTCTTCGCGGAGCACCAACGACGAGGGGCAGGTGGTGTTGCTGGTGGACGCCGCGCCTGGCCCGCCGCGCCTGCTGTCGCAGCGCGTGTTCTTCGTGGTGGGCAGTCGCGCCGAAGATGTGCGCCCGCTGACCGATGCCTATGCCGTCAAGGTGCGCGAGCGCGCCGACGAGGTGCAGCTTGCGTTGGCCGATACGCAGCTCGAACTCAAGCTCCGCGGGGCCGGCTTTTTCAAGGCCACGGTCTCCCACGAGGTAAAGCTGGACCGCGGCCTGGTGACGCTGCAGGTGCGCGTGGACAGTGGCTCCAAGATCATCCCGCGGTTCCAAGGCAACGAACACTTCGATGCCGACGCGCTGACGGCCGCGCTGGGCATCGAAGACGACGCCGATCGCTCCTTCTCCCACCTGACGAGCAAGTTGGTGCTGTTCTACCAACAGCGCGGATTTCTCGACGTCGAGGTGTCGGCGGAGCTCCGTGGCGACGGCGACCCTCGTTCCCACTTGGTGTTCAAGATCCGCGAGAACGAGCGCGTGCGCGTGGGGGGCCGCGCGTACCCGTGCCTCGTCGAGGCCGAGACGAAGCGCCTGTCCGATGGAGGCCCACGCACGGCCAAGGCCATCGGCGTCGAGATCGACAGCTTCTTGGACGAAGAACTCCCGGGGGCGGACCTGATCCGGTCTCCGCCGCCGCCTGGCGTCGACGCGCTCGTGGGATCGTCTGCGGGCACGGGCACGCGTCTTGTGCCCCTGGAGCTCGAGCCGACCAGCGTGTACGTGGCCGAGACTTACGATCGCGCCGCGGCACACGTGCAGGAACTCTACCGAGCGGAAGGGTACCTCGATGCGCGCGTAGGCCCCGTGTACGTATTGCGGCGGCAGTGCGACCCCAAGGCGCCGGCGGGCCAGTGTAGGCCCCTACCGTTGCCCAAATCGGGTGTCGACGTGTGCGCGTACGACTCCACGAGCTTGCCGCTGCCCGTGCCACCGCAAGACATGACCACCACTTGTGTCCCCGATCCGCGTCGCGGCGTTACCTGCGAGTCGGCGGTGTGGCTGAGCATTCCGGTCAAGTTGGGGCCGCGCAGCATCGTGTACGACGCAGCGTTTGCCGGAACCCGCGCGCGGACCGAGAAAGATCTCTTCGATGCCGCAAGGCTGGACCTTGGGGCGCCGGCCAACACCATCCGCATCGACGAAGCCCGACGCCGGGTGCTCGACTACTACCGCGAAGAGGGCTTTGCCTTCGCCGAGGTTCGCTACTCCATCGAGTCGTCGCCGGACCACACCCGGGCGCGCGTGCGTTTCGACGTCAATGAGCTCGATCAGGTACTCGTGGATCGCATCGTGGTGCGCGGCAACCGCAAGACCAACCTCGATGCCATCTTGCGCCGCGTGGCGCTAGAGGTGGGAAAGCCCTACCGGGCGAGCGACGTGCGCAAGACCCAAGAGCGCGTGGCCACCCTTGGCACCTTCTCCAGTGTCAACGTCGCCCTCGAGGACCCGTACGTTCCCGGGCGCAAGAAAACAGTGGTCATCACCGTGGCCGAGCGGCTGCCGCAGGCCCTCGAGATTCGCCCGGGCTTCTCCACGGACGAGGGCTTGCGTGGTGCCTTCGAGTACACGCACGTGAACCTCAATGGCGGCGCGCTGGGCTTCGCTTTCCGCGCGCAGCTTTCGTACCTGCCCACGGTGTTCATGATCGATCCGGTGGTGCGCAAGAACTACGGCGACTTGCCCATCGTCGATCGTCTGGCTGCGCGCATCACCGCGAGCGTTACGTTCCCGGAGATCGGCCTTGGCCCCTTGGTGCGGGCGACCATCGACAACGTCGTCGCGCAAGACCTGCAGCGCGACTACACGATCACCAAGCTGGCGGCGATCCCCAGTCTCAACTACCGCCCGGCTCGCGAGTGGCAGTTCTCGGCGTTCCAGAGCCTCGAGTACAACGACGTCTTCTTGTTCCAGAGCGGGAGCCTGCTCGACTACTTCACGGCCCTCTCGCTGCAGAACCGTTTCAACCCCGACCTCGTGCGACAACTCAACGTGCCCGACGGCAAGAGTGTGGCCATCGCGCAACGCGTGGTGGTCACCTGGGACCGTCGCGACAACCCGTTCAACGCAACACGCGGCACCGTCGTGGTTCTGGGCGCCGAGCACGTGGACGCGTACCCCATGAACCCGCCGGATAGCCGGTTCAAGGGCAGCGGCGAAAGCCATTTCTTTCGGTTGACCAGCACCCTCGGCGGGTACATCCCACTGCCGCGCGGCATGCGCATCGCCGCGCAGCTGCGCCTGGGCCGCAACGTTCAGCTGACGCAGACCTCGGAGACATACCCGGACCGATTGTTCTTCATGGGCGGCGTCGACTCCATGCGCGGTTGGCTTGCCAATACGTTCCTGCCTCAAGACACCGCAGACCAGGTGCAGTCCACGAGTGGCCTGCCCGACTTCGTGCAGGAGTCCGACGTCAACCAGCCTTGCACGCCCGGCGACTCCACTGCTACCTGCGTGCCGAACCCCATCAAGGTGACGCCGCAGTCGCGCCCGGTGCGTGGAGGCAACTTGTTCGTCAACCCGCGCCTCGAGGTGCGGGTGCCCATCCGCGCGGTGTTCATCAACGTCTCGAAGAGCCTCGAGCCCTTCGAGACCGTTCTGTTCACGGACATCGGCAACCTGTGGGTCGACCCGACGTACCCCTTCGACAACGGCAAGTTCCCCGTGCGTGCCTCGGTGGGCACCGGCGTGCGCTTCCAAACGCCCATCGGCCCGCTTGCGGTGGACTACGGCATCAACGTCACACGCAAGGCCTTCGAGGACTTCGGCAACTTCCACTTTGCCGTGGGCTTGTTCTAGTTCCTGTCTCGATATTCGTCCTCCCCGTAAGCGTGCCCGTGCCCGTGCCCGTGCCCGTGCCCGAACAAACTCGATTGGGCGCCATGTGGTCCCGTAGGTCCGTCTGGGGGCAAGCGACCGCCCATCTTTTCCGGAGCGGGCTA
>JBIKNA010000542.1:0-4600 GCA_044358965.1 Polyangiaceae bacterium | reverse complement strand
CAAGTGGTGTTCAGCGTTGCCAACGCGGGGACCGAGAACATTTCGTCTGCGGACCTGACCATGGCCGTGCCCAGCGGGCTCAGCGTTGCGAATGCCAGTGACAGCGGCAGCTTCGACGGCAACGGTCGCGTTCTTCGGTGGTCCCTTGGCGCTCTGGAGGCCCGCAGCACCCGGGAGCTTTCCGCCTCCCTCTTGGTGGATGCCAGTCTGGGCGACGGGACGCCCCTCAACCTCGAGGGACAGCTCGGTGTGGCCGGGGGCTCGATCCTCAAGTCCGGCGCGCTCACCGTCACAGTGCGGCAGCCCGTGGTGGCCACGGCGTTGCCGCAGGGGGGGGCTTCGGCCACGGACGGCGGCTGCCGCAGCGCGCCCGGCTCCGTTGCTCCGACCCCGGGCATTCTGGCCGCTCTTGCATTCTTGCTGGCCAGGCGTCGTCGCCGGCGGGGGCGATGAAGCCGGTGGCGGAACTTTTCTGTTCTTGCCCCCATTGGGGTTAGCCTGCGGCGACTGTGAGCGCGAACTCCGAAGCACAACCCACGGTCTGGCAGTCACTTTCCGCATCGAAGCAACGTTCCATCAAGTTGTTGGTGCTGGTCTTGGTGGTGCTTTACGCCATCGTCACCGCGGCCGGTCTGGCTGCCGTTCAAGGCGAGAAGCGCACGGCGCAGACGAATCACGCGTTGCGAATGAGCCCCGACAAGGTGGAAGCCGGGTTCACCGCGCCGGACCCACTGCCGCCGACGGGCGATTTCGTCCGCGTCTCCGTTGGCGGCTACATCGACAACATCGATAGCTTCTCCGTGAAGGACTCTTCCTGGAGCGCGACGTTCTATCTTTGGTTTCGGTGGAAGGGCGACAAGGGGCTCGACCCGGCCAAAGGCTTTCAATTGATCGACGCCCGCGTCGACAAGCGTGACGTGATTGAGCAGTACCAAGGAGACGATGGCGTCAACTATCAACGCGTGCGTGTGACAGCGCGCTTTTCGAAGTTCTTCAACACCACGCGAATCCCGCTCGACGATCACATGATGACCATCACTACCGAGGACGCTCGCGACGGCACAAAGCTGCGCTACGAACTCGATGCGGATTCCGGCATCAGCTCACGGGTAAAGGTCGCCGGGTACACGGTGACGAACTTTGCCACGGTGGTGAAGAACCACACCTACAAGAGCGCCTACGGCGACCCGCGGGTACCTGCGGGCTCGCGCAAAACGTTTACCTCGTTTGTCATGGGCATCAGCGTGAAGCGCGCTTCGGCGGGGACGTACGTCAAACTGCTCATCGGGCTGTTCGCGGGCATCTTGCTTACCCTCTGCAGCTTCTTCATCCGACCGTCCGACACGTCACCTCGGTTCTCGTTGCCAACGGCGTCGTACTTCGGAGCCGTGGCAAACTCTTACATCGTCAGCTCGACGCTACCCTCTACGGGGCAGTTCGGGCTCATCGACTATGTGACCGGCCTCGGGCTCTTCACGATCTTTGTCTGTATGAGCGCGTCACTCCTTTCCGGCTACTACTACATCGTCAAGAAGGAGGAAGCGTTCTCCAAGATGATCGATCGCGCCACGCGCACCACGATTCTCATCGTCTACGTGCTGTCGAACATCATCTTGCCGGCCAGCGCGTTCACGTCGTTCTAGGCTGCGTTAACGGAGCAACCATACCGACGACAGTGCGTCGACGAAGAAGCCGTCAATGCGTCTTGCGGTAGACCTCGGCCGCAACGTCAGTCTGCCAAGGCCTCTTCGACCAGCGCCTTGGCCTCGGCCAAGCGCCGCAGTTCCGCCTCCGAGCGCTGGGCCTTGGCCTTGGGGGTGATGCGCACCTCGTCGCTGCTCTTCTTCCCGAAGAGCCGCCCAAAGAAGCCCTTGGTCTTTTCGAAAGAGAACGCCCCCGCTGCGAGCAGCTCCGGGGCTTCGCGCAGTCGGTCGACAATGGGCTGGTTCGAGTCTACCCAGGCCAGTGCAGCTTCGAAGGCCTCGCGCTGCGTGATGGGCAAGTGACCTTTGGCCGCGCGCACTGCGGTGCCCGTGACCCGAAGGTGCAACGCCAAAAGAGCGGCATGCTCGGCCACGCCCAGGTGTGTGCCCTGGTGCATCTTCATGCCGCCGCAGCCCTTCTTGTAGACGCACGCGGCCTGCGTGAGCAGCACCCCGTGGCCCATGGCAACCGCCAGGATTTCGGCGAACACCGGTGCCTCGTCGGCGGTCATGTCTTCTTCGGCCTCGGCCAGCACCGTCATGGCCACGGATCGCGACAGCGATGCCACAAGCAGGTCCGAATCGCCCACGTCTCGGACATCGACGACCACAGCGTAGCCATCAGGGGTCTCGAGCACGGAGCCTCGGGCAACGGCCTTGATGTCGCCTTTGGTGCTGCAGCCGCCCGTTCCGCATCCACCGCCGGCGCTCTCGCCCTCGGGCTCGTTGAACACAACTTCGAGCGGCAAGTCCGAAGAGAGCGGGCTGTACGAAGCCACGCGCCGCAGCAGTGTGTCTACGCCCTCGGCGGTGCGCTCGAACTCGTCGGGGAAGAACTCGCCGGTGGGCTCGAGCAGCGGGAGCGCCGACAGGAGCTCGCCGTAGTTGGCGCGCATATGGGCGTACTTGGTGACGAGGAAGTGGAGCGTGTCTTCGGAGGGCAGGTCCATGGCCTTGGTCTCAATGTACTATGTCGGGCGTGATCACGCTCGCCACGTTCAACGTCAAAGACCTCTTTGACCCGCTGCATACGTCGAAATTGCGGGAAATCGCCGCGCAGCTGCTGGCCGCGCAGCCCTCGGCGGTGGCCCTGCAAGAGATTGGCAACGAAGACGCACTGCGTGGGGTCCTGGCCTTCACTGCCGAGGCGGGCTTGCCTTTTTCTCATGCCACCGTAGGCACTCCGGACAAACGTGGCATTCGCAACGCCATCCTGGCCCGGGTTCCGGTGGCCCATGCGCGGATCCACGAGCGCGATGCGCTACCGTTCCCGGTCTTCGTCGAGGGTGACCCCGAGCCTTTTGCCGAACGGATTCCGCTGCGCCGCGCCATTGTAGAGGTGCAGCTCGCGGCGCACGAGGGCCTTGGCCCCATCACGCTGTTCTCCGCGCACTTCAAATCCAAACGCCCAGCGGCGCTCAAGGCCAAAGACGGCCGAGAACTCCAGGCCACGGCACCGCTCGACAAGGTCAATGCCCAGGTGCGCAGTTTGGTGCTGCGCGTAGCCGAAGGCCTGTTCGTTCGCTCGTTGGTGGACACGGCGCTCGCCGCTACGGCACTGGTTGCCGTCATGGGCGATCTCAACGACACCATCGATGCGCAGCCGGTTCGTGCGGTTTGCGGCGATGGCCCCGACGCACTCGTGTCCGCCACGCAGCATCTGTCCAGCGCCGAGAGCGTCAGCTGCAGACACGGGAGCAAGGCATCGCAGATCGACCATATCCTGATCTCGCCAGCCCTGGCGCTGGCGCTGGTGCAGGCGCGGGTCTTCAATCATGCACTGCGGGATCATGGCCCCATGGTGCCTTCGGCGCCTCCCACCATCGATTCGGATCATGCACTGGTCAGCGCGTCGTTTGCGAGCTCGCGCACGAGCGTGTAGTTGCGTCGGCTTGGCTACACGGGCGTCACGAGCTTGCAGACGTGTAGTTTCGCACGGCGCGGTTCCACTGCCAGCGCGCCAGCAGCGACAGCCCCACGGCGATGCCCAGCGCACTTGCCGCAGAGCGCAGGTCGAGACGACCCAAGAGTGCCTCGGCGGGGACGCTCGTCATCAGGGTCAGGGGAACCACAGTGCTGAAGATGGTCCGCAGCGCGCCTCGGAACACACCGCGGGGCCATCGGGCAAGATCGAAGACGGATTCGAACAGATAGGTGAGGTTGTCGACCCGCACGACGTAGAACGCCACGCTCGTGATCAGTGTCCAGATGGAGTGCAACATCGCTGCGGACGCGCAAAGGAACATCAATGCGAGCGCCACCTGGGGCGCCGATGGTGCATGCGGCAACTTGTGCCACGCCACGAAAAACAAGATCCCCGCGCCGATGACGTGGACGAGTTGGAAGGGAAGCAGCCGCGAGCACGAGGCCAAGAGCAGCGAGTCTTGGGGAACCAGCAGCGTGAAGTCGAAGGTGCCTTTGCGGATCTGCTCGACGGTGAGGCCAAAGCTCGGGTTGAGCACCCCTTGGATGAGCATTTGGAGGAGTTCGAAGACCGCTGTCACCAGCAGCGCCTCGCCCATGCTCCAGCCGGCGATGTTGGGCCGGGTCTCGAACACCACGAGCAGAGGAACCACGGCGCCCGAGACCCACAGGCTCTCGACGATGGCGTCGGTAAAGAAGTCCGAGCGGTATTGCATGGCCACGGACAGCGACGCCCGAACCCGGGCCGCCAGCGTGGGCAGCAGTGTACGGCGGCGCATGGTGCTCATCCGCCGTAGGCCTCGAAGCGACGGACACCGCGGCGCCACACCCATGCCAACGCAAAGCCCATGGCGACGACCCAGGCGAGCTGAGCCACACAGAGGTCCAATGCGCTGCCCACGTCATGGGCGCCGGTCATGATCTCGACCGGCACACCAAGTTGGTACCGAAAGGGCAGGGTGATGGCCACCGTG
>JBIKNA010000150.1:0-15166 GCA_044358965.1 Polyangiaceae bacterium | reverse complement strand
ATGCCTCTGGGGCGGAGGACAGCGTCCTCCGACAACAAAGGAAGCTAAATCGCTGAGCTTGATCGAAGATCATGCTCGGCGATTTAGCGCGAGAGCGTGATCTTGGCGCTGGCGACGCAAGAGCCGCCGCAGTCTTTGCCCGAGGCGACCTTCTCGCGGTAGCCGTAGGTCCAATCCATCTGGTCGAGGCGCCCCTGGATGCGTTGGGCAGTGTGCCACGTGCAGCCATCCTCCCAGTCGTAGGAGGTCTCGAGTTCGAGCAGCACGGCGCCGTTGATGACCGAGCCCCGGAAGGCGCTGGAACCAAACTCGGCCCGGGCCACCCCATCGCCTTCGCAGGGCACCGTCAACGTTCCGTTCTTGTCGCCGACCTTTTCGTCGACCATGCATGACGGGAGCTTCTGGATGGCCCCCGCCTGCAGCGCATAGGTGCAGCGTGCTGCGGATTGCGCGCCGGCATCAGCCGGCCCCATGGATACCGCTGCAGGTTTGCCAATGAGCTCCGGCACCACCGTGATCTCGGGTGTGCTGGCCGGTTTGCAGGCCCCGAGGGCACAAACGCCAAAGGCGCATCCGAAGATACGCCCATGGAACCAGCGAAGACGCCGAGACATGTTCTGCTTCGTTACTTGCCTGCGAGCCGCGCCGTGGCGACATCGATGGCCTTACGCGTGGTCTCGTCGGCCTGCGCGCGAGCGGCCGAGAGCAAGCGCGTGCTCTCGGGCGACTCGAGCATGGAGAGCGCCGCAAGCACGTCGGCCTGAAGCTCGCCGCGGCTCTTGAGGTATGCGGGGACCAATGCGCGAGCACAGGCCGCGCGCACCTCGGAGCCGTCGACGCCGAGGGCCCGGAAGCCCCAAGAGGAGCCCAGACGGCCCAGCGCATCGACCGCGGTGTGGGCGAGTTCGGCATCGGCGAGTGACGCCGAGAGCACCTGCCCCAGGGTATCGGCGGCGCGAACCGTACGGCGGGCGCCGAGCGCCGAGACAACGGGGGTGCGACGTGCATCGGACTTGTTGAGGGCGATGGTCACGAGTTTCTGTTCCCAGGCATCGCCAGGGGCTTGGGCGAGCACCAGCGCTGCCGCCCGAAGCACGCTCGCGTCTTTCTCGGTGCCGTCGAGCACTGCCGCCGCGTATGGCGCGGCAAAGGCTTCGCGCTGGTTGGCCACGGCTTCGAGGAGCCCAACGCGCCAGGCCACGCGGACCTCTTCGGTCATGTTCGCGTCGTCGGCCTCGTGCAGCACCAGCATGTCGAGCATGGGCAGCAGCGCGTCTTTGCCCAGCGCATGGAGGCTGGGCGCGATCACCGCATAGCGACCACGCTTGCGCGCGTCGAGTTTGGGCATGTCGTCCCGCAGCTTGGACAATCGCGAGAACATCGCGGGCGCTTGGGCCTTGCCCGCATCGACGCGGCGAACCAGCTCTTTTTTGGCCTCGGCGGACACAGCAGACTGCGACGGCTCGGCATGGGCCGCCCCCGAAAGCAGGGCCAACGACAGGAGCACCGGAGCCATGGTCATCAAGCGTTTCATCGTGCACCCGTCCAGAAGAAGGCCTTTGAGGGCAAGCGGCGCGTGTTGCTGCCGCAGTGAACTTCACCCAAGTTGCGGTGGTAGGTGTCCCAGTCTTCGACCCAGTGCACCGTCATGCCTCGGGTGGCGAGCGCGTCTTCGGTGGCCTTCTCGAAGACGTCTTTGCCGCCCACCTTGGGACCGTGGGGGCGTGGGGACGCGAAGTGCTTGCCCAGCACCACACCGTTGACGATGCCGGGCTGGTACGCCACGAGCGCCCCGAAGGACGACTCGAACAGGAACGGCACCTTAACGATCTCGTCGTCGCCGATGCCGGTCTCGGCCTTGATGATCGCAAGGGCCTTGTCGATCTTGGCCTGCGCCTGCTGGGTGGCCGTCATGAGCTGGCTATCGGCCAGCACGGCGTTGATGGTCTTGGTGGCGGAGGTCTCGCCTTGGTCGTCGAGCCAGAACTTGTTCTCGTGCATGACGAGAGCGCCCTGCCCCGCGTTCTTCATGTCTTGCAACATGGTGATGGCGCGAGAGGGGTTCGCCACCAGCAAGGCCCAACCGCGGGGCGTGCTGGCCGGCACGAAGCTCACGAACTCGTCGACGTGCCCCACAACCAGCCATGAGGTGTCGACGTAGACCGGCGGCTGCACCTGCTGGGCTTCGACGACCTTCACGAACGTGGGGTCGGGGAAGTACGTGGACGTCTTGCCGCGAATCACGCGACCCAGCGGGTAGTCTTTGCCGTCGAAGGAGTAGGGCGGGATGGTCTCGAAGTTGCCAAACGAATCGAGCGTGTCCATCGAGGACTTGTGGTTCGGATCGAAAGCCACCACGGCGGCAACGTCTTTGCCTCGCATCTCGAAGACCACACGGCCGGCACGACGCAAACCGCCGTTCCTGGTGTAGTTGGCGGACCGGTAGTTGACGTGCATGACATGAGCGCCGTCTTTGCCGGGCATGGTCATGTACGCGGGCTCGAAATAGTCCTGCGCCCAGACATCTTGGGTCTTGAAGGTCTGCACCTTGGGCAGGGACTGCGCTTTGGCAGCCAGGTCCAGCTCGGTGAGGAAGTCCGTGTCGACGTTGGCCGCATAGACCTGCGTGGGCATGTCTAGGTGGTTGGGCGTGACCACCGGGGCCATGCGCATGCGAATCTTGTCGCTGTCGATGGCCTTGCCGCCCTGGGTGGCTGTGATGGTGAGGTCCAGGAAGCCGTCCCACACATCCAGATCGCGCACGATGTCCGTGCCCTCGATACGAATGTCGAGGCCGGCCTTGAGAGCTGCGGTGTCGAAGGTATCGCTGGCCGGATCGAAGGCCACGTACTCGCCGTCGACCTTGCGGAACAGCCGGACGTAGGGCGCCGCGGCGTCGGTGATGGCAATGGTCGCGGTTGTGCCCTCCGGCACCTTGGCCCAAGGCTTGGTGACGATGGGCGCGAGATCGAGCAAGTCGTCGTCGCCGTTGATGACGTCGTCCGCCGCGTCGTTGCAGGCGGCCATTTCGTCGTCGGTGCCGGTCTTGGCGCAGCGCACCTCGTCGTCGTCGATGTTCGCCATGAACACGGCGCCGTGCTTTTCGTCCCACGAGTCGCGCCCCGCCTCTTCGGTGGCGTCGTCGAGCTCGACCGCGCCGGACCGGTTGTTGTCGGCGAGGAGCACCAACCCCACTTTGCCCGTGGCCCCCGGCGTGACCGGCTTCTGGGGTTTGCCTGACGGGTCGGTGCCCGCCGGGTCGGTGCCCGTGGGCACGCCATTGTCGGTGCCGCCGCCAGCGGGCGGAATCTCGGAGCCAGACGAGCTACCGCACGCGACGACCATGAGAAGTGCGAGGTAGGGCGTGAAGGGCACCAACTTCGCGAAGGGTCGGCGGCGTACTGAGGGTTGACGCATGGTTGCGGGCTCCAGAAGGGCTGGTTGGGAAGAGGGTTCCCAACGCGAGGGCGGATAGTGACCCAGTGCGCCGAAAGGGCAAGGCCAACCAAATCGCTGAGACCCAGTTTGTTTGCGGTCTTTTCAGTAACTTTCCCTTCAGGAAACAAAGACTTCCGCATCGGCGGGGTGGACGAATGTGGCCTGAGGTGGGCCCGGGTGTGGATCGCGAAGAGCGCGCCCGTGTCTCCGTGGCGCGACGTTTTTGGACTCCTGCCCCCGCAAGAGAAATCAATCATTTCATGGCCTTGTCGCCAATCGACCACTGGCGCGCGCCGTGCTTCGTGGGCATGCCGAAGGCAATGGGCACGAAAGACCACACGACAGCGGCATGTACTCGGCACGGGGCTGTTTGGCGCCTCCTTGCCATTGCCCTGGCCAGCGTCTCGCTGCTCGCCTGCGAGGCGCCTGCCGTGGACGGACAGGGCCCGGGCAGCAGCAAGCGAACCAAGAGCTCGAAGACGACCACCGACGAAGTCGACGTGGAAGCCGAGGGCGAAGCCGTCGACGACGACGCACTGAGCGACCCCGGCCTGCCCGACCGCGCGGACGCTCCCAAAACGGACGCCGGCACAAGCACGAGCGCCGATTCCGGCGCGACCCCCGCACCAACGCCAAGCCCCTCGACACCGACGCCCAGCCTGACTTGCGGCGAGAAAACCAGCACTCGCTCTGCCTGCTACTCGTGCTGCGATGCTGAGCATCCGTCTGGTGCGGCGACCTACACCAAAGCCATCCTCGCCTTCGACGCTTGCGTCTGCCTGAGCCCAGGAACCTGCGCGAGCGTGTGCGGAGGGAACTACTGCGCAGGTGGCTCCCCCTCGGCGGCCTGCGAGAGCTGTTTGGGATCCGCTTTTACCTGCTCGCTCATCATGACGGGCATCACGAGCCAAAACGCCGACTACCAAGGCTTGCTCGCCTGCGACAAAGCGAGCGCGTGTGCGACAAAGCCCTAAGGGCACATAGAGCGCCGCAGGATCACGCTATGAAGTGCAGCGCGGCCTCACGCGCGCATTGCGACGACAAGCGCCGCGCGTACGATGAAACTGTGTGGAGCGATCTCGCTCCGGAGGGTTTCATGAAATCACCGCTTGTCGCCGACGAGATTGCAGTGACCAAATCCAACGACCCGCGCGCCGAGCCGGGCAGTCACTCGCAGCGGCCGCCCGCAGGCACGTCGACGTCGATGTTCCCCGGCTCCACGTCACCTCTCGCCGCCATGCGCAGGCAGATCGGCATGCTGCAGAACCAGCTTGCCGATGCCCAGAAAGAGCTCGCGCGCCAAAACGAAGAGCGCGCCGAAGAGATGGACCAGTACGAGCAGGCCGCCGCCCAAGAGGTCAATGCCGTGCGGAGCAAGGTGTCCGAGCTGCAAGGCATGTTGCTTGCGGCACAGGCGCGGGCCGACGCTGCCGAGGCGAGCGCCACGGACCTTCGTAGCCAGCTCGACCGCGTCAGTGGAGAGATCAGCGAAGTGCGGCGCGGCGCCGATACCGCAAACGCCGACCGCAACAAGTTGACTGCGCTGCTCGCAGACTTGCAGGGCCAAGTCGAAGACGAGCGCAGCAAGGCCAACGCGGCGCAGCTGCACCTTCGAGAGACCGAGGGCACCGCCGTCAATGCGCGGGCCGAGGCCATGGAGGCCAAAGGTCGCCTCGAAAAGCTCGAAAAAGAGCTCGAGGCTCGCGCCAAAGAAGTGGAAGAGGCCAAGGCCGCCGCCGAAGAGTCACGCCGGAGCTTGGAGGCCGTAGGCAAAGACAAGATGCGTGTGGCCATGGAGCTCGTGCAGGCCAAGGGCGATCTCGACGAGGCCAAGAAGCGCATTTCGGCCTTCGAGGACGAAACCGCACGGCTGCGCTCGGGTCTCGAGCGGGCGCAGACCGAGTGGCGCGACAACGTCCAGAAGCGCGAGGCCAAGGTCGAAGAAGCGCGTCGGATGCTCTACGCGTTGCGCAGCACCGTCGACGCATTCGAACGCGTCGAGGTGGAACTTGCAGAGATCCGCGGCGACGCAACCACGGCGCTGTCTCAGCTCAGCTCCGCGCTCAACGGCGACAAGCGGAACACCATCGCCCCGGCCGTCACTCTGCTGGTGGAGTCGCAGATGCCGCCCCCCATGAAGGTTATGCCGACCACGGCCAACCCGCCCGCGGACATCGCCGCCGCAGCGGCCCATGCCGACGCCAAACAGGCCGACACCAAACAGGCCGAGGCCACTGGCACCGACGACGGCAAAGTTGCCGAAGCCAAGGCCGACGATGCGCAGACCAAGAACTCGGAGCCGGCGCTTCGCATCTCGATCCGCCCCTCGGCGTTCCCGCCCAAAGAAGAGAGCGGCATCCTGGAGCCCAAGAAGGCCAATGGCGCCACAGAGACTACGGAAGTGCTCGCCGAGCTCTGGGCCGAGTAACCAGCAAGAGTCCAAGCAGCACCAGCGCGCCGTCGCCCCACGACGGCGCGTTTGCTTTTGTGGACGCGCAGCTGCCGCAACCGCCATGTTTGGGCGCAGGCTCGGGCAGCGCTGCGGCGCTCGCTGGCGGCCTCGCAGGTGCGTTGGCTTGGGGCGTCACGGCGGAACCCGTGCCGGCGCCCGCGGGGGTCCAGTTGGCAAAGGGCCCCTGGCCGCCACCGTTGCTGCAGACGTTCTGCTCTTTGCACTGCTCGCCCGCGGCGCATGGGCGCGCATCGTCGCAGTACCGCGAGGCATTGCCCTTGTCGTCGAGGCATAGCTTCGAGGCCACACACTGATTGCGCGGGTGGCCGCACCCCTGCCCTTGTTTGCACGTCCAAGGAACACACTTGGGCCCCTGCGCAAGGATCCACCCATTGGGGCACTGGAACGGCGCCCGGCACTCCATGGCCCCGACCTGCGTGTACCCCGGCGGGCACGGTGGCATTGGCGGCGCATCCGCGCGCGCGTTGCCCACGCCTAGCCCGAACGCCAACGCCGCTGCCCCAACCTGCCCCCACCGCGTGTTCATGGCGCGCAGCGTAGCGGAAGTCCGCGCCCCAAGGAGACGGCCCTACGATGAAGCGGCACAAAACAAAACCGCGGCCACCTCGCAAAGAGGAGACCGCGGTTCGCCCGCTGTTTGGCGGTGGTGCCGATGTTACTTCGGCGGGGACATCGACTTGACCTTGCCCTTTTTGTCGCCCGCGTGACCGTGGAAGGTACGCGTCGGGGCAAACTCGCCAAGCTTGTGACCAACCATGTTCTCGGTCACGAACACGGGCACGAACTTGCGTCCGTTGTGCACCGCGAAGGTGAGTCCGATGGCGTCCGGCGTAATGGTGCTACGACGGCTCCAGGTCTTGATGACCTTCTTGCTTTGCGTGGCCTGGGCTGCGGCGATCTTCTCCGAGAGATGACCGTCGACGAAGGCGCCTTTCTTAATGGAACGCGGCATGGTCTTTCCTTAGCTCTTCTGGCCACGGCGCTTGACGATCATCGAATCGGTGCGCTTGTTGTTACGGGTCTTCTTGCCCTTGGCGAGCTGTCCCCACGGCGAGCATGGGTGACGGCCACCGGACGTACGGCCTTCGCCGCCGCCCATCGGGTGATCAACGGGGTTCATGGTGACGCCGCGGTTGTGCGGACGACGCCCGAGCCAACGCGAGCGACCGGCTTTGCCGATGCTGATGTTGGCGTGCTCGAGGTTGGACACCTGGCCGATGGTGGCGCGGCAGTCCTGGTGCACGAGGCGAATCTCGCCGGAGGGCAAGCGAACCTGCGCGTAGGCGCCGTCTTTGGCCATGAGCACCGCAGCGGAACCCGCCGAGCGAACGAGCTGCGCGCCCTTGCCCTTTTGGATCTCGATGTTGTGCACCGTGGTGCCAAGGGGGATGTGCCGAAGCGGCATGGAGTTGCCGGGCTTGATGTCGGCATTGCGGCTGGAGACCACCTTGTCGCCGACCTTGAGGCCGTCGGGGCAAAGGATGTAGGTCTTGTCGCCGTCGGCGTAGTGCAGGAGCGCGATGCGCGCCGTGCGGTTGGGGTCGTACTCGACCGTGGCCACCGTGGCGGGCACGCCGATCTTCATGCGGCGCCAATCGACGATACGGAAGCGCTGCTTGTGACCACCGCCGCGGAACCGCGACGTGATGCGGCCGGTAGCGTTGCGGCCGCCGGTGCTGGTCTGGTGCTCGGTGAGCTTCTTGGGGGGCTTGGCGCCGGGGGTGAGCTCCTTGAAGTCGGAACCCGAGTAGTAGCGCCGCGCCGGGGACGTCGGCTTGTAGGACTTGATGCCCATGTCAGGACTCCGTGCTCTCGGAGAAGAAGTCGATGCTGTCGCCCGCCTTGAGCGTCACGACGGCCTTCTTCCAGTTTTGCATTTTGGCGTAGCCGCGGCCCATGCGGCGGATCTTGCCGCGGAACACCATGGTGTTCACGGACTCGACCTTGACGCCGAAGAGCGACTGCACTGCCTGCTTGATTTGCACCTTGTTGGCGGTGCGGGCGACTTCGAAGACCACCTGGTTGGCGGACTCGCGAAGACGGTTCGCCTTCTCGGTGAGAACGATAGGCCTACGGAGAACTTTTTCGGTGCTCATGCCTCACCACCCTTCTTGAGGCAGCGGGCCTCGAGGGCTTTGGCTGCGTCCTTGGACAGGATCAGCGTGTCGTGGCGCAGGAGATCGTACACGTTCACGCCCTCGGGGGGCAGGAACTGGTGGTTCTCTGCGTTGCGGATGGACAAACGGAGCTTGTCGTTGTCCTTGGAGTCGACCACGAGGGCCTTCTTCTCGGCCTTCAGGGTCTTGAGGGTGCCGAGGAGCGCCTTGGTCTTGATCTCCGCCATCTCGAAGCGGTCGACGATGACCAAGCGGCCTTCTTTGGCGAACTTGGACAGCGCGCTGGTAAGGGCGCCCAAGCGCACCTTGGCCGGCGGGCGGTAGCTCCAGTCGCGCGGACGCGGCGGGTGCGCCTGGCCGCCGCCAACGTACACGGGAGCGCGCTTGCTGCCGTGACGAGCGTTGCCAGTGCCCTTTTGCTTGTACATCTTCTTGGTGCTGCCAGCGACCGCCGAGCGGTTCTTGGCGCACGCGGTGCCCTGACGGGCCGACGCAAGCTGAGCCTTGACCACTTCGTAGAAGAGGTTCTCGTTCACTTCCGTGGCGAACACAGAGTCTGCGAGTTCGACCTCGCCGACCTTTTCGCGCTTCAAATTGAAAACGTCGATCTTCGCCATGTGAATTACCTCGGCGTCTTGATCTCGACGTCCACGCCGGCCGAAAGGTCCAGCTTCATGAGCGCGTCGAGGGTCTGCTGGGTGGGGTCGAGGATGTCGAGAAGACGCTTGTGCGTACGGATCTCGAACTGCTCACGCGACTTCTTGTCTACGTGGGGACCACGCAGAACGGTGTACTTGGAGATGTGCGTGGGGAGCGGGATGGGACCCGCAACACGCGCTCCGGTGCGCTTGGCTGTCTCGACGATGTCGCTGGCGGACTTGTCGAGCAGCTGGTGGTCGAACGCCCGAAGGCGGATACGAATGGTGGTCTGCGAGGCCATGAATTACTCCAGGATCTTGGTGACGATGCCGGCGCCGACGGTGCGGCCGCCCTCGCGGATGGCGAAGCGCATCTGCTCCTCGAGACCCACGGCGGTGATGAGCTCGATGCTCATGGTGATGTTGTCGCCCGGCATCACCATCTTCACGCCCTCGGGCAGCATGCAGGTGCCCGTGACGTCGGTGGTGCGCATGTAGAACTGCGGCCGGTAGTTGGTGAAGAACGGCGTGTGACGGCCGCCCTCTTCCTTCTTGAGAACGTACACCTCGCCCAAGAACTTCTTGTGCGGCGTAACGCTGCCGGGCTTCGCCAGGATCTGGCCGCGCTCGATGTCGTTCTTTTCGATGCCGCGAAGCAGAACGCCAACGTTGTCGCCAGCGCGACCCTCGTCGAGAAGCTTGCGGAACATCTCAACGCCCGTGACCGTCGTCTTGCGCGTGTCGCGGAAGCCGATGATCTCGACCTCTTCGCCCGTCTTGATGATGCCGCGCTCGATGCGGCCCGTGGCCACCGTGCCGCGGCCCTTGATCGAGAACACGTCCTCGATGGCCATCAGGAACGGCTTGTCGATGTCGCGCTCCGGCTCCGGGATCTCCGCGTCGAGGGCTGCGATGAGCTCTTCGATGCTCTTTTCCCACTTCTCTTCGCCGTTGAGCGCAGGGAACGCCGCCACGCGAACGACCTTCGCGTCGTCGCTCTTGAACTTGTACTTGCCGAGCAGCTCGCGGACTTCCATCTCGACCAGGTCGAGCATCTCCGCGTCTTCCACCGCGTCGCACTTGTTGAGCGCAACGACGATGTGGTTCAGGCCGACCTGGCGGGCCAGAAGAACGTGCTCGCGGGTCTGCGGCATGACGCTGTCCAGCGCGCTCACCACCAGGATCGCGCCGTCCATCTGCGCGGCGCCGGTGATCATGTTCTTGATGTAGTCGGCGTGCCCGGGGCAATCGACGTGCGCGTAGTGACGCGTCGCGCTCTCGTACTCGACGTGCGAAGCCGCGATGGTAACCGTCTTGGTCGCGTCACGAACCGTTCCGCCCTTGGCGATGTCCGCGTACGTGATGACCTTCGCCAGGTTCTTCTTGCTCTGAACCTTGACCAGCGACGCCGTAAGCGTGGTCTTGCCATGGTCGATGTGACCAATGGTTCCGACGTTCACGTGGGGCTTGCTGCGGTTGAACTTTTCCTTCGCCATGACTTCTCTTCTCCGATCGACCGTTTTACGGGGTTTTGCTGAACTTGTTCGGGGCTGGGCGGATGCCGCATGGCCCTTTGGGACGTTGGATAAACGAAACCCCCTCTGGTCCCCCAACCTGCGATTTCAGGCTGGTGCGGCAGCATGGCCGCGTGGCTTCCAGAGAGGGTGTCGGGGTACTGCTTCCTTTTTTGGTCTTTGGCGGGGCCAAAGTGCCGTGGGAGTAACCCGATCCTTATGTCGTTTTGAACATTTACGCTGGTTCTTGCTTGCCTTGGGTGGAGTGTGTGCGCAATACGCCCACACAACGCAGGGACGGGGTTTCTACCAGGGCGGTGGCCAGTGTCAAGGGTTAGACCGCTAGACCCGCCCGGCAGCGTTCAGGCGCCCGTGATCTTGGCCACGACCTCGGTCTGCACCGCCGGGGGCACTGGCGCATAGTGGGAGAAGTGAAGGCTCGACGTGGCGCGACCCTGGGTCATGGAGCGCAGGTCCGTGACGTAGCCGAACATGTTGGCGAGGGGCACCTCGGCGTCGACCACCTGGGCGTTGCCGCGCTGGCTCATGCCCAGAATCTTACCGCGGCGCGAGTTGAGGTCGCCGATGACGTCGCCCATGTACTGCTCGGGCACCACGACCTCGTTTTTCATGATGGGCTCGAGCAGCTGGAGACCAGCCATTTTGGCTCCCTCTTGGAAGCAGAGCGACGCGGCGACTTCGAAGGCCTGGGCGCTGGAGTCCACGTCGTGGAAGCTGCCGTCGTACAGGCGGCACTTCATGTCGACCAAGGGGAAGCCCGCGAGCACGCCGCGGTCCATGGCCTCTTTGACGCCCTTCTCGATGGCGGGAATGAACTCTTTGGGGATCACGCCGCCGACGATGTCGTTGACGAACTCGAAGCCCGACCCACGCTCACCGGGTTCGATCTCCATGAGCACGTGTCCGTATTGGCCGCGACCGCCGGACTGCTTGGCGTACTTGTACTCGCAGGGGACCTTCTTGCTGATGGCCTCGCGGTAGGCGACCTGCGGCTTGCCCACGTTGGACTCGACCTTGAACTCGCGCTTGAGCCGGTCGCAGATGATGTCCAGGTGCAGTTCGCCCATGCCGCTGATGATGGTCTGGCCGCTCTCTTCGTCGGTGTGCACACGGAACGACGGGTCTTCGGCGCCGAGCTTTTGGAGGCCAATGCCCAACTTCTCGACGTCGGCCTTGGTCTTGGGCTCGATGGCGATGGAGATGACGGGCTCCGGGAAGACCATCTTCTCGAGAATAATGGGGTGCTTCTCGTCGGACAGGGTGTCGCCGGTGCGGGTGTCTTTGAAGCCCACGGCGGCGTAGATGTTGCCGGCGTCGGCCTCGGACAGCTCTTCGCGCTTGTTTGCGTGCATGCGCAGGATGCGGCCCATGCGCTCGCGTTTGCCGCGGGTGCTGTTCATGACCATGGTGCCGCTCTGGATCTTGCCGGAGTACACGCGGAAGAAGGTCAGGTTGCCGTGCGGGTCGTTGATGATCTTGAAGGCGTAGGCTGCGAACGGCGCATCGTCCGAGGCCTTGCGGGACTCTTCTTTTTCGGTGTGCGCGTGCAATCCGGTGACCGGGGGGATGTCGAGCGGCGACGGCAGGAAGTTGACCACGGCGTCGAGCATGAGCTGAACGCCCTTGTTCTTGAACGCCGAGCCGCAGATGACCGGGAAGAACTTGAACGACGTGCAGCCCTTGCGCAGCGCGCCGATGATCTCGGCCTCGGTGATCTCGCTGCTCTTGCCGCCCAGGAATTTCTCCATGATGGCGTCGTCCATGTCGGCGCACGCCTCGATCATTTTCTCGCGGTACTCGAGGCACTTGGGCATGAGGGCTGCGGGCACTTCTTCCCAGGTGTACTTCTGCCCCTTGGAGGCCTCGTCGAAGATGGCCGCCTTCATCTTGACCAAGTCGACCACGCCCTTGTGCTGGTCTTCTTCGCCCACGGGCCATTGCACGGGCACCGGCACAACGCCCAGGCGCTCGCGGATGGAGTTCACGTTCATCTCGAAGTCCGCGCCGATCTTGTCCATCTTGTTGACGAACACGATGCGCGGCACGCGGAACTTGTCGGCCTGACGCCAGACGGTCTCCGTCTGCGGCTCGACGCCGTTGCCGCCATCGAGCACGGCGACTGCGCCGTCGAGCACCCGAAGGCTCCGCTCGACCTCGATGGTGAAGTCTACGTGCCCAGGCGTATCGATGATGTTGATGCGGTGCGTGACCCCGGCGTGCGGGCCTTCGACCGGAGCCCAGAAGCAGTTGGTGGCCGCGCTGGTGATGGTGATGCCACGCTCTTGCTCTTGGACCATGTAGTCCATGGTCGCGGCGCCCTCGTGGACCTCGCCGATCTTGTAGTTGATGCCGGTGTAGTAGAGGACCCGCTCCGTGGTCGTGGTCTTGCCAGCATCGATGTGCGCCATGATGCCAATATTGCGAGTTCTTTCGAGAGGATATTCGCGCGCCACGGTGTTCTTGCTCTTTGTGTTGGATGCTCACTTCGCACGGCAATGCGAGGGGTCGAAGCGTCTAACAGGGGGGTCGGTAGTGTCAAGGGGTGCGGGGCATCCGCGCCCGGCGGCGCACCAACGCCAAACAGGTTCCGAGCGCCAGCAGTGCCATCGATGCACCGGCGCTGGCATGGAAGAGCGCGTAGCCTGCAGCGTAGAGCTTGGCCGCATGGAAGTAGAGCGTGGGCTCGCGCAGCACGAATAGGCAGCGAGCGAGCGCAATGGTGGCCCCCAAGAGCCCAACCAGCGCAAAGGCGCCACAAGCCGGAAGCTTGGGTGTTACCCAAGTGTTTCGGGCGCGCAGGAGCGCGTGCAGCAGCCCCGCCAGGGTGACAACGGACAAAAGCCCCGTGAGCACGAGTTCGAAGGCAGCCGGCGTCCGGGTGAAACCTTCGAGGCGCTGCGCCACGGACCAGTGCGTATCGCGCACCACGCGGTCGAGCGCAAGGTGACTTGCGACCCCAAGGACGACAGACAGGAACGCACGCAGCACCGTGCGAGGGCCCACGTGCTGCGCAGACACCGGCTGCCCAAGGTGCATCAGCAGAGCGGGGCCAGCGAAGTACCGCACCACAAGCGAAAGCAACAGCAGCGGAAGCGTGAGCCCGAAGGCGCCCACGGACGCGTGCAACACCGAGGGAGCACGCGGCTCCGCGCGCGCCAGGTACTCGAGATCGGGCCCCACGGACCCGAGTGTCAGCGCCACCACGCACACGCGCCGCGACGCGACCGCGCGCAGCAGCACAACGGGCGCCTGGTGGGCGATCAACGGAAAGGGCACAGCCGCCTTGTAGAGGACCGAGCGCGATTCGCCTACGCAGACCTTTGGGCCATGGCCCCCCCAATGCCACTGCAGCCACGAGAGGCCCGCGGCTTGGGCCCCGCGGCCCCGCGGGGACGAGGGCCCGAGTCCTTCGATGGTCCAACGCGCCACGGGGCCGACGCCCAAGGGTTCGCCGCGGCGCGCTACCGCGCTTGGTGCATGCCCCCGCGCACCCCGCGTCCCCTGGGTACGGCAATTGATGGTAAACGCCCTGGCCCGTGAAGCCCGCCGCGATCCGAGCCCTGGCCATTGCCCAACGGCGCCTGCTGCTGCCGTTCGCCGTGGCCCTCGTACCGCTCTTCTGGGTCGTCGATGCGACCTATCGCGCATCGCTGGCCACGCTGGGCCGCGACCAAGGCATCTTTCAGTACATCGCGTGGGCCGTGCGGCAGGGCCAGGTCGACTACCGCGACGTTCGCGACGTGAATGGCCCGCTGATTCACCTGCTCCACAGCGTGATGATGACCCTCGGAGGCGCGGACGAACATCGCTTCCACGTCATTGAACTCGCCACCACGGGATTGGTGTTCGCCTTCGCCGGGTTCATGTTGCCAGGGCTGGGCTTGCGCCGGGCCCCGCGCCTGGCCGAGCGCTTGGCCTGGGCCGCCGCAGCTTGGGTACTGCTGTCGGGCCAGTACCACGTGTACCTGTATTGGAACCAGGCGCAGCGCGAGAGCTTCTGCGACTGGTTCCTGATCCCCAGCGTGGCGCTTCAGATCGCCACTTGGAGCAACGACCGGCGGGCGAGCACCCAACGCGTGCTGCTCATCGGCGCGTTGTCCGTCATCCCGTGGTTCGGCAAGCCAACGTTCGCGGTGTTCACCGTGGCGCAGTTCGTGGCCCTGATGTTGGTCGCCGACGGTGGACTGCCCAGGACACGCCGCGCCGTGCTTTTTGCTGCAGGTGGAGCCCTGGGCTCGCTCTTGCCCGTGTCGTATCTGCTCACCCGCGGAGACATCGTTGCGTTCTTGCGCATCAGCGCCACCGAGGTACCTGCGGTTTACAAGTTTATCTGGGCCAAGACCGCACGGGAGATGTTGGGTGTCGACGGCCCCTTGGCCTCAACAGCGGCGGGCTTGGCCTGCAGCGCCCTGTTGTTGCTGCTCATTGCCAAACGAGAGCTGCCACGGCGGGCGATGGCATTGGCGCTCATGCCGCTGGCGGCAGTGGGCAACGTCATCTTCCAACACAAGGGCTTCGGGTATCACTTCCACCCGCTCACGGCATTCACCACCCTTGGCTGGCTCCTCGCCGTGGTGGGGTTGTCCGAACGTCACCGAGGGCACGGCAAACAAGGCGCCGCGGCCCGCTACATGGTGTTGGCGGGCGCCATGGCGCTGACGCTCGATACGGCGCACAACATGACCAAGTCGCCGCACATCAAGCACGTGTGGATTCTGGCCGGCGGCGCAACGCCCCAACTTCGGCAGGAGCGGGAGTACTTCGATCAGTACAAGAGCTACGACTTCTTTCCGTGGGAGATGCGAAAGGCCGCAGAGTACTTGCGCGCCCACACCAAAGAAGGCGACCGGGTGCAGACCTACGGCATGGACCCGTACTTGCTGTTCCTGGCCGGCCGCCTCTCTGCCACTCCGTACATCTACGCCTATGACCTGGACTGCGATGCCGCGCTCGAGGGGGGCTGGA
>JBIKNA010000541.1:0-4626 GCA_044358965.1 Polyangiaceae bacterium | reverse complement strand
CCCAAGAACCCAGACACCGAGACCACCCTGGCCGAGCTGCGCACGCGCATCGCCGGCACCGTGTCGTTCTTGGACGGCATCACCGAGAAAGACTTTGCCGGCGCCGAAACGCGCATGTGCCCGTTGCCGTGGATGCCCGGTAAGGGGCTTACCGGCGCGGACTACATGAACGAGCTCGGCATGCCGAACTTCTACTTCCACGTCACCACGGCGTATTCGATCATGCGCCACAACGGCGTCGAACTTGGCAAGACCGACTTCATCGGCTCGCTCAACGTCAAGGACGTGTGACCGTTAGGGCGTTGGCCCGGGCCCTTGCGCCAGCTCTTCGAGCTTGCTGCGCAGGACCTGGGCCGAGTGCCCAAGCGCTGTCCGCTCGGCGTCGCTCACGTCGGGCACCACGCGACCGAGAACGCCATCGCGACCCAACACACACGGGATCGACATGGCCACCCCCGACAAGCCCAACTCGCCATCCAGGGGCACACTGACCGGGTGAACGCTGCGCTGGTCGCGCAAGATGACCGAGACCAAGGCCTCGAGCACGACCCCAATGGCCAGGTTGGTGTAGCCCTTGGCTTCGATGATGGGGTACGCGGCATTTTTGGTGTCGCTGGCGATGCGTTCGCGAAACGCATCGTCGAATGCTGGCCCGCTGCGCAGCGACGCGAGCTTGGTGCCCCCCACGGCCGCAGAGCTCCACAGTGCAACCTGGGAGTCGCCGTGTTCGCCAAGCACGTAGGCGTGCACGGACCTTGGGCTCACGCCATGCGCGGCGCCAAGCAGCGCACGCATGCGCGCGGTATCGAGCGTGGTGCCGCTGCCAAACATGCGGTGTTTGGGCCGCGAGGTGCGCGCCACGGCGAGCTGCACCAAGATGTCTACGGGATTGGTCGCGATGATGACCACGGCATCTTTGGCGTGCCGGTCGAGCTCGTCGACAATGCCGGTGATGACAGATGCGTTGCGCTGGAGAAGGTCCAGACGCGTCTGCCCACGCTTCTGGTTGGCCCCCGCCGCGACGACCACCACGTCGGCCTGGGCCAGCTCGGACATGGTGGCCGCGCGAACATCGACGCGCTCGACCAACGCCTGCCCGTGCCCCAGATCCATGGCCTCGCCCCGGGCACGGGTCTCGTTGGCGTCCACCAACAAGAGCGTGGAGGCCGTGCGCTTGAGCAACATGGCATAGGCCGCGGCCATGCCAACGCTGCCCACACCAACGATGGCCACGGTGGGCGATGACGATTGCAGAGGGTTCATGTGCACCAGGGGGTACTAGCAACCGGGGGCGCGGGTCACGCCCATCTTGAGCTTTGCAATCTCTTGCAGTTCTTCGGCCAGCTCGAGCACCCGGGCGCTGGCTTGCCGGGCCTGGGTCTGGGCTTCGCTGCTGGTGGCGAGCTTGAGCAGCAATGTGCGACCCAACTCGTGGTGGTGGGTCTCATCGGGTTGAATCGTTTCTTCGTACAGCCGCGCCGTCAGGTTGTCGCCGTTGTCGCGGCAGAAGTGGATGAACTCGGCGTTGCGCACGAGCGCCAGCGCCTCGCGGGTGAACTGACCGGCAGCCACCCGAGCCACGGTGCCCTGGAGCCCGAGCAAAAAGCCCAGCAACGGACTTCGGCCCGAGGCGAACGGGTCGAGCGCCGAGGTATCGGTGCCAAGCTCGGCCAAGCGCTTTTGGATGAGTCGGTAGTGCTTGGCCTCGTCGCCGGCCTGCCGCGCGAGCGCAAGCTTCACATCGACGTCGTCGGTGCTGGGGATCCACGACGCCGCACACTCCGTGGCTTCGAGTTCGTTCTTGAGCGCCAGCACCAATAGCTTGCCTACGCTGAGGTCTGGCGCCGGCACGCCTTGGGCCGACGCCTTGGCGATGCGCTCGAGCACGGCGTTGTTCTGTGCATCGAGCTCCGCCACAAAGGCTTCGGGGGAGAGGGCCATGGGCCGCGAGCCTAGCACCGTTGCCGCAAGTACCAACTAGGCGCCGGTCGCCAACAGTCGCACGAGTGCATCCAGGCTGCGCGCGAGGCGGGGCCTCAGGATGCCGCCCAAGATGGGCGCGAGCCCTGGTACCGCACCATCGAACTCGACGGACCACTCGAGCGCCGTCCCCTGGCCGGACGGCGCGAAGACAATGGTGCCCCGGTGGTTGCGAAGGCCCCCGCCGCCGGTCACGCGGTAAACAAACCGCTCGGCGCGCACGGACTCGAGCACGTCTTCGTGCAAAGTGGCCGAGAACCCAAAGGCCGGAACGGACACCTGCCGCAGCGCACCGACCTCGTCGAAGCCGCCGTTCGGGCCGGGTTTGACGCCGGTGATCTTGGCTTCGGACCACCGGTTCATGAGCGGAGGATCCGTGAGAAAGGGCCATGCCTCGGCGGGCGCAACGGCAAGGCTTCGGTCGAAGGAGAGTCTCACGCGCTGGAAGACTAACGCAGGCAACGCCCAAGCGTCGCTGGATGGGCAAGGCGCAGTTGTGACCACACTCCGACGGCATGTCGTCCCGACATGGGCTCCCTCTTCCGGATGCTGCGCGCATCGAACAATGGGAGCCAGGCGCGGCGGCGCGAACCGCAACAAGCGACGGAGTGGCCGCTCGAGCTCCGCCACAAAGGCTTCGGGGGTCAGGGCCATGGGCCGCGCACCTAGCACCGTTGCAGCAAGGGCCAGCTACCAGAACCTTGCGGTGTGGCGCCTATTGCACGCCCGCGGCGACGGCCACGGTCTGTGCGGCCACGATGGAAGTAGTCGCTTCTTGGACCGATGCTGTGAGGGACGCCGCGACGGGTACGATACAAGCGGGTTTCAGGTCGCTCGTCGCCGCCACATTGGCCGAGAGCGAGGCAGCGGTGTCTACGAACCCTTGTCCTCGCGCTTTCAGCACCACCAAGAGGATCGGGAGGTTGGCCTGCAGGGTGCTCCGGAACCTCTCGAAGTTGATACTCGTGCCGGGACTGATCTCGATACCGACGGGAACAAGGGGGCACACGGACTTGACCAGGGCGCTCGCCGCGCAACTGGCCTCGCACTTGGCGTCCACCGCGCAACTCCCCTTGAATGCACCACCAACACACTTGATGGACTCGAAGTCACTGTCGCACTTGCCATCACAGCGCACCGAGGGAATGGCGGGTGACGCTTTGCACACGCCCTTGCAGGTGCCGCGGCAGAGCCCCTGACACGACACGCCGCTCGGCTGTGCTCCACATGTCCCCGCACACATCCCGAGGCACGGAGCGCCTGCTAGCACGGTGGAGCAGGTGCCCTTGCACACGCCAATGCACCTTCCGCTGGGGTCCGTCGTGCCCTCGCAGGTGCCCGAACACGACCCACGGCATTCGACGCCAGCAGGCGCCGTGCACGAACCGGAGCAGGAGCCGGCACACTCGATCGGCGCGCCGTTGGCCGTGCAACCGGACTGGCAAATCCCTTCGCAGGCCCCGTCGCAGGCAACGCCAGCGCTGCCGGAATCCGCACGGCAGCCGCCCTTACACGCGATCTCGTGCCGGCCGCCCTCGCACTTCGGCGGGTTCGCTTTCTCGTCGCACTTGGCCTGGGGATCACACTTGTTGACGCACGATGCCTTCGAAACAAACAGCGTTTCGCAAACCGGCGCAGTGAAGTCGACACGCACGCTGGCAGCGCCTTTGGTCATGCCGATATGTTTTGCTGCAAGCTGGCACCAAAGCTTCATCGCATCGGCCCCCGATTGGGATGCCGCTTGGTCCTGCTCGGCTTTGGGAGCCCCCAGGTCAATGGCGATGTTGCTGCACGCGTTGGTAAGTTGCACCACCTGGGCCGCTGTGGCCGCGGCCATGTCCGCCGCGGCCTGCGCAAACGCGCCCGCCCGTTTGTCACCGGCCGCCACGGCTTGGACATCGATGGTGGCTCCTACACGGAACGCATCGCAGGCGAGCGCATTGACCGAGTCGTCGACGGAGGCGTCGCGGTTGACCGCGGCGTCGGCTGGGCACGCTCCGGAGCTCGTGCTGCTCGTCGAATCACACCCGGCGACGCAAAGAGAGAGAGCTGTGAACAGCGAAAGCCCGAGTAGACGTTTGTGCAACATTGAAGATACTCCCCGTGACAAGCACGCCCCAATTGTGGCGCGTGGCAGACCTCGTATCATCTCCTCGTTGGGGCAACGAAAGGCCAAACAGCGCAAGATCCGCGCAGACCGTACCCCGTCGGCGCCAGGGCACGTGGGGAAACATTGCCGTGCCGGAGCCGCCATTTGGCACACCCAACCATTCCCCCCTTCGCATCGAAGACGTCCTCGTGCGCGCACGAGGACGACGTCTTCTTGAACACTCAAGTTGCGTGCTACGCGCTAGGATTTCTGCACACATGAGACACAAGGTTCGCTGGGGCGTGCTTGGCACTGGGCGGATCGCGGTGGGGGCTCACGTGCCCGCCATCGTCCATTCCAGCAACGCGACCCTTGTGGCCATGGGTACCCGGGGCGTCGCACGGCGCGCGGAACTCGAGCGCAGCGCGGCCGGATGCATCGTCCACGATTCCTACGAAGCGCTCATCGCGGACGAGAACGTCGACGCAGTCTACATTGGCCTCCCGAACGGGATGCACGAGGCGTGGGCGCTGGCCGCTGCCCGTCGGGGCAAACAC
>JBIKNA010000004.1:0-49550 GCA_044358965.1 Polyangiaceae bacterium | reverse complement strand
AGCAAGTCAACGTAGAACTGCGCCACCTCGGCAGTGTTGAGGGGCGTAATGCCGAGGCGGTTGGGTTGGTCAAAAATCGACGAAAGGCTGGAGAGGTTCGCCATGCCGATCATCGCGACCTTGAGTCCGTCGCGGTTGAAGACAGTGTACGGACGCGCGATGCCAGAGAGGCGCCCGTAGTATGGGATGTCGGAGCCCCCATTGGACTCGTATTTGTAGTTGGCCGTGAGCAGAGGGTAGTTGGCCCACTTCTGGGTCTGCAGCACCAAGTTGCTGAGGCCCTTGTCGAACTCGTGGTTCGAGATGACCGCAGCGTCGATACCCATGGCGGACATGGAGCGAATCTCTGGTTCGCCGCTATAGAAGTTGAAGATGGGCGCACCCTGGAAGCAGTCGCCACCATCGATGTGGAGCACGCGGTCGGCCCGGGCACGCTCGCGGCCAACGATGTACGCCATGCGGGCGACGCCGCCGATGTTGGCAACCTCGCCAATTTGGCCGAGCCCAAGGTCCGCGTCGACTTGGGTGATGACCTGCTCGTAGGGGTAGAGCCGGGAGTGAAGGTCTGACGTGTGGATGAACGTCATGCGGACGGAGCACTTTTGCCCCTTGGGGCAAGGGCTCTCGAGGCCGCTGCCCCCATCGCTAGAGCAGCCGGGAACGGCGGCCGAAAGCGCGCCGCAAAGGCCAAGGGCCAACACAATGGAGAGAAGCCGTGCGAGCAGACGCATATCGAGCGGCGCGCACCCTAGCACCAAACGCTCGCACTGGGTGAAGCCCTCCTGCACGCGCTGATGACGGCGCCGAAAAATCGAACGTCGCCGCGAAATGACTCAGGTTTGTCGCGAGAGCCGCGCCGAGAGGCGGTAGCCCGATGGGTCCGTGACGAGCACGGGCCCAAGTCCCATCTTTCGCAGGGTGGCCACCGCCACGTGTACCCGATGGAGACCCGATTCTCCGGTCGCGGTCTCGCCGGGCCATCCGGCCTCGAACATGCCGAAGGAGTCGACAGACGTGTCGCTGCCACTCTCGAGATGGTCGACCAGGCGCGAGAGCAAGCGCCGGAGCAGCGCCCGCCGGGACAGGTCGACGGTGGCGCCGTCGGCCACCCGGAACCAGTTCATCTGAGGGCCGGTGTGCAGCGTGGCCCGCGTATCTTGTCCGGCCATGCCGGCCTTGCCGGCAGCGAGCCGCGGTTCGACGAGGCGGAGCGCCAGGCGCAGGTCCAACACGGGCGCCGTGCCCGTACTGCGGGCCGCAAGGGCCCTGTCGCGTCGCAATTGGGCGTTGCCGAGGTGGTCGCGCGCTTCGGCGGGATCTGCGCTTTGCTCTGCGCGCGCAACGTCGAGCATGATGCGCAGGCACTCGGTGGTGGCGACAAGCTGTGGCCGCATGGCACGCTGGGCAAGGCCCTGGGCGCGAAGGAACGACTCTTCGGCGTCGGCGCTTCGACCGAGGGCCGCCAGAGCTGCGCCCTGATGGGCCAAGAAGTGGCCAATGGGGTACAGGTGCCGTTGCTCCATGCCGCCATCGAGGGCCTGCGCAAACCAGGCGAGGGCTCCCTGCGCGTCGCCCCGCAGATGCGTGAGGATGCCGCGGTAGCCCAGGGCGCTGCGCAGAAAGAAGCGGTCTTGGGTGGCGAGAAGGCCCTCGCGGGCTTCTTCGAGCGCCCGTTCGGCGTCGTCGATGCGCCCTTCGTCGAGGGCCAAGAACCCCTCCCACATGCGCAAGAACGATCCATAGCGGCGGTTGTCGGCCCGTCCGAGGGCCTGTCGCGCCTCGTCGAAAGACAGGCGTGCCTCGCCGTAGCGTTGCTGTTCGACGAGTGCATTGCCCAGCACGGCGCACGCAAGACCAAGCTCCGAACGATCCTCGTCGTTCTGAACTTGTGCCCGTCGGGCAAGCACGCAGCGCTCGAGGCACACGACGGCCTCGGGGACCCGTCCGCCGAGCAGGTGCAGCGCTCCGCGGGCAAAGTCCGAGTCGGCCAGGGAGCCCTCGGCATCGGCCTCGGAGACCACTTTTGCGGCGTCGTCGGCGAGCCCCTGCCAGTGCAGAGACAGGGCGAGGATGGTGCGCGCCTCGGCGGCGACCATGGGCGTTTGGGCCAGCTGCGCAAACTCTTGGGCCCGGGACAAGAGCTCGCGGGCGGCCACGATGTCTCCGCGCATGACCCGGATGCGGCCGATGGCCAGGGCGAGGCGCGCTGCCAACCCCGGATCGGCCGAGCCCAAAACGCGCTCGATGCGCGCGGCGCGCTCGATGTAGTCGAGCAAGGGCCCGTGGGCTTCGACGCTGGGCTTGAGCACCAAGAGCGCCTTTGCGGCGATGCTCGGGTCCGAGGTCTCGTGGCGGTCGAAGATGGCGTAGAGGTTGGCGGCGTCGAACGCGAGGTCTGCCTGGGCCTCGGTGCCGGCGCTTTCGCGGGTGTAATACGCAGCATGCCGGGCGATGGTCTCCGGGCGCGGGGGGCCTTCGACGAAGGCGCGGACGCTCTCGTAGAGACGGAAGCGAACATCGCCGGACCGGCCGCTGACCCGGGTGACGAGCGAGCGCGAGACGAGCTCCGCCAACGTGTCGAGCACGGAGACGTCGTCTTTGGGCTGCACCACGGCTTCGGCGGCCTCGAAGTCGAAGGAGCCTCGAAACACCGAAAGCTCGCCGAGGAGCTCGCGCTGCGCCGGTGACAACAACTCGACTGCGAGCGCCACCGTTGTCTCGAGCTCTGCATGGCGGGCACCGGCCGCGCCCCGGCGCAGGAGCGCGAAGCGCTGGTTCAGGCGTTCGATGAGCTGCTTGACCGAAAGCACCTGAGAGCGCGCGGCCGCAAGTTCGATGGCCAGCGGCAGGCGGTCGAGCCTTCCCACCAAGGTCAATAGTTCGGCGGAGGCAACGTCTTCGGGTTTCTTGTTGGCGCGAAGCAGAAACAGCTCCGCAGCGTGTTCGTCGTCGAGGCCAGAGACCTCGAGCGCCCGTGCCCCGGGCGCGTCGATGCGCCGATGCGAGGTGAACACCACGCAGGCGCCCAAGTCCCCGGCAAACAGCGCGTCGACCTCGGGGCTCACGCGATCGGCATCGTCGAACACGACGATGCCGCCGAGCGCCTTCAGCAGGGACGACAGCGGCGCCGACGCGTCGAGGGAGCCAGGCTTGCCTTGGTGCAATAGCGTCGCGAGATGTTCGGCGGTTCGCGCGTGCGAGGCATCACAATGCAACACCGTGGCGCCCGGCGGCGCCGAGAGCGCCTCGCGCAAGAGTGCGCTCTTGCCGGCCCCGGCCGGGCCAAAAATGCTGATGACCGGGGGCCGCTCGGCGATCAGACCCGCGAGCTCCAGGAGTTTTGCATCGCGACCAACCAATGCCATTGTGCTTAGAGAACCTCTTCGGTAACGCCGGCGATGAGGTCGGCCATTCGCTCGCCCAAGGCCTGGTGCAGCAGGGCCGTCACATCTTCGGACGACTCGCAGGTGAGCGCCTTGTCGGCCAAGACGCGGACCTCCGCGAGGGTGACACGTCGCAGGGCCTCTTTGATCTCGGGAATGGCCGCGGCCTCCATGGATAGCTCCCGAAGGCCGAGACCCACCAATAGGCACGCCGCAAGGGGCTCCGAGGCCATGGCGCCGCAGATGGATAGCGGGACGTCGTGCCGGCCGGAGCCTTGGACGACGCCGGCGATGAGCCGCAAAATCGACGGGTCCAACGGCGAGGCCAGCTGCGCCAGCGATTCGTTGGAGCGGTCGATGGCCAGGGCGTATTGCACGAGGTCATTGGTGCCGAGGCTGAAGAACTCCGCAACGGTGGCGAACACATCGACCATCAGCGCCGCGGCGGGCACTTCGATCATCATGCCCAGGGGGATCTTTGCCGCCTGTGGGTGCCCCGCGCGCTTGACGTCGGCGATGGCCTGATCGAGCAGGGTCCGCACGGCGCGCATCTCGGGGACGATGGTGACCATGGGCACCATGATGCGCAGGTCGCCGTGCGCGCTTGCGCGGACCATGGCCCGCAGCTGCGTCATGAACACCTCGGGCTGGGACAATGCAAGACGAATGGCCCGAAGTCCAAGCGCCGGGTTCAGCTCTGCCGGAAGCTGAAAGCTGCTGGCGAACTTGTCTCCACCGATGTCGAAGGTGCGTAGGGTGACCGGGCGCGGCGACAAGGCTTCGAGCACCGCGCGGTACACCTGGTACTGCTCGTCCTCGGTGGGCATGCTCGCGCGATCGATGTACAGAAACTCAGTGCGATACAGGCCCACGCCCTGGGCGCCGTGGTCCACGGCCAAGATGGCCTCGGCGGGCAGCTCGACGTTGGCCTTGATCTGGATAGGGACCCCGCAGCGTGTGCGGGGCAGCTCGTCTTTGCTGGAGAGCAGCTCCTTTGCAAAGTTCAGGTGCCTTTGTGCGCGGCCCAGGGCCACGCGAAGCTCGTCTTCGGTGGGGTTCACCGTGATGGTGCCCGCGAGCCCGTCGACGATGACAGTGTCGCCCGTGCGAATGTGCGCAAGTGCGGCGCTGGCGCCCACGACGGCCGGGATCTCGAGCGCCCGCGCCATGATGGACGTGTGACTGGTGCGCGAGCCCACTTCGGTGATGAAGCCACGGACGGGCTCCTTGACCATGCCGGCGGTGTCCGCGGGGGACAGGTCATGCCCCACGACGATGGTGGGTTGGTCGAAGCGCGGCGTCGCGATGGCGCTAGGGCCCGCGAGCGCCCGGAGCAACCGGTCGCACACGAAGTGGACGTCGTGTCGCCGCTCGACGATGTACGCATCCCGGTCCGCTGGGTCACCGAAGGCTTGGGCGATCTCCTCGGCGGCGGCGGCAACGGCCCACTCGACACATTTGCGCTCGTCGGTGATCTTGCCCTCGACCTTGGCGGTCAGAAGCGGATCACCCAGCATGAGCAGGTACGCTTCGAGGATGGCCGTGGTGTCCACCGCCGGGCCCGTGATGCGCGCACTGACCTCGCGCAGGGTGTCCTTGGCGAGCAAAATGGCAGCGTGGAAGCGTTGCACCTCCGAGGCTTCTTCGCCGGGTTGTACGGTGCGGCGCGGGTGCTGCTGCGCCCTTACGTTGCTGAGCACAAACGCAGGGCCAACGGCCACGCCCGGCGAACCCGGGATGCCTCGGAGCGTCACGCTCCCCTGGGCGCGCTGCGCCTCGGACTCTGTCATGGTGCCCCCCGGCTCAAGACGGTTCCCCGAATCTGTTGTCGATGAGTGCACCAATGGCGTCGATGCACGCTTGGGCGCCGACGCCGGTGGCACGCACCTCTACGGTCGTGCCTTTGGCGCCACAGAGCAACAGCACGCCCATGACACTCTTGGCGTTGGTGCTTTGCCCATCGTGCTCGATCTCGACCTCGCAAGGGAACTTGGTGGCGGTCTGCACCAACTTGGTGGCCGCCCGCGCGTGCAATCCGAGCTGGTTCTTGATGACAAACTGGGCTTTGGCAGACTCGCTCATGGCAACACCTTGCTGCTGCCCGCCGGCGGAAGCGGAGACAGCTCTGCGGACAGTTCTCGATGGCCGGAAGCGCCGGCCTGCGCGCTGTCGGGGCTGCTCGAAGGAGCGCTGATTTCGACGTTGCCGCGGTGCACGTCGCGGTGGGTGACCTTGGCCGTGCCTCCGAGTCGTTGCGCGAGCGCCGTCGCCACCACCACGGAGCGGTGCCGACCGCCGGTGCAACCGATGGCGATGGTCAGGTAGCTCTTGCCTTCGCGTTCGTACTTGGGGAGCACGAACTGCAGCAGGTCGGTGGTCTTGTCGAGAAAGGTGCTGGTGTCGGGCAGGGCGCGCACGAACGCTTCGATGCGGGGGTCCGTGCCCGGCAGGCGCTTGAGATCGGGCACGAAATACGGGTTCTGCAGGAACCGAACGTCAAACACCAGGTCGGCGTCCACCGGGGCTCCGTACTTGAAGCCAAAAGACACGACCCGGACGCGCATGCCATGGGCACCTGCGGCGGCGGGACCAAAGTAGGCGATGATGGCGCGGCGAAGCTCGTGGACCGAAAGGCTGGTCGTGTCGATGACGCGGGTGGCGCTGGCGCGCAGCGGCGACAGACGTTGCCGCTCGAGGGCGACACCTTCGAGCACGGACGCCGCACCGCCGGGAGTCCCCGTGGCAAGCGCATGCGGGCGACGGGTCTCGGAGAAGCGCGCCAAGATGGTCTCGTCCTGGGCGTCGAGGAACAGCACCTCGACGCTGCGGGCGCCGCCGTTGCGCAGTTCTTCGATGGTCTTGCCGACCTCGCCAAGGAAGGCGCGTACCCGCACGTCGAGCCCCAGGGCGATGCGCGTCATGCCGCCGCGCTCGCACACCGCCACGGCCTCACCGGCCATTTGCGTGGGCAAGTTGTCGATGCAGAAGAAGCCCAGATCTTCGAGGGTGTGCAGGGTGGTGGAACGACCGGCGCCAGACAGCCCCGTCACCACGACCACCAGCGCGCCCGTTCCGTTGCTCGGGGGAATGGACTCACCCGTCATCGGGCACCTCGCTGCGGACGGCGGGGATCCACGCGGAACTCTCGTTGGCCGCGAGCATGGGCTTCGAAGGCTCCGGTCGCGGCAGACTGCTGCTGCTGGGCGGGGCGGGGAACTTGAGTGAGGCGGGGAGGGGGTCCAAGATGGCTTGGGATTCGGGCACCGCGTCGGGCATCAGCTGCCGCCCGCGCTGCACCCCCTCCAAGCGATCCACGAAGTCTTGCGCGGCGTTCTTGCCCTCGCGCCGCAGGAGTTCGTTGCGGGCGGCCATCTCGACGATGGACCCCATGTCCCGCCCTGGTCGCACGGGCACCGTGAGCAGCCGAATGGGGGTGCCCAAAATGGTGTGGTAGTGCTCCTCGATCCCCAGCCGGTCGTAAGAGGCTTCGTCGTTCCAGTCTTCGAGGCGCACGACGACATCGATGCGCTTTCGCTCGCGCACGGCGGTGACCCCGAACATCTCCTTGATGTTCAGGACACCAAGTCCGCGCACCTCGACGTGGTGGCGCAGCAAATCCGCAGGGGAGCCAAATACCATCCCCGGCGGGCGCCAGTCGCAGCGCACCACGTCGTCGGCCACCAGGCGATGCCCACGCAATACGAGTTCGACTGCGCACTCGCTCTTGCCGATGCCGCTCTTGCCGAGCAGCAAGAGCCCAACCCCGAACACGTCGACGAGCACGCCGTGCAGCTGCGCGCTCGGCGCAAGGCGATGATCGAGCACCGCGTGGATGGCGTTGATGGCCTTGCTGGTGCGACCTGCGGACAGCAGCAGCGGCGTGTGCGTCGCCTCGGCGCCGGTGATGAGGGCCTTGTGCGGCTCGCGGTCTCGGGTCAGCACCACACAAGACAACCCCAGGGAGAAAAAGCCACGGCACGCCGTGCTTCGGGCTTCTGGGGTCAGCGCATCCAGGTACGACAGCTCGGTTTCGCCCAGGACCTGAACCCTGGTGGGCACCACGCCGAAGTAGTGTCCTGCGAGCGCGAGGCCGCTCTTTTGCACACGGGGGTGACGGATGGGGCGCGAGGCGCCGGAGGCACCGGCCACCAGGCGAAGCCGAATGGCGCCCAACCCCGGATCGCGCATGAATGTCTCGACGTTCACCTCGGCGTGCGGCGGCGGAATCGTCGGCGGTGCGTTCATGCCCATGGCGGGCCCATGGGGGTGCTGGGCGAGCACGCAACGCAGGCGTGCGCGCTGCGGAAGAGACGCGAGCGCAGCGAACGAGGGTCAGCGCTAGCGGGCATCGCTGGGCCCACTCGCGCGGTCGACCCCGATCTCGCCCTCTTCGGCGCGGAGCAGCTCGAGAAGCTGCGCCCGGTTCTGCGCCGAACGCAGCCGTTCGCGGAAGTCGCGACTCCGCAGCACCCGCGAGATGCGTGCGAGGGTCTTGAGGTGCTCGCCGCTGGCGCGCTTGGGGCCGATCACTGCAAACAGGATGGAGACCGGCGCACCATCGATGGCGGCGAACTCGACGCCCAGGGGCGCCACCAGCAGGGCCGCATACTGCTGCGCAAGATCGGGCATGGCGCCATGCGGGATGGCCACGCCGTCGCCAATGCCTGTGGATTGCAGATCTTCGCGCTCGGTGAGCACCCGTTCAACGTCTGCGGCGAGGGCGCCTGAACCCGATGCGAGCATGGACGCAAGGCGCGTCAGCGCCCGAGGCTTGTCGAGTGACGACCGTTCAACCTCGAGGTCCACGCGTTCCGGCGTGAGGAGGTCCGACAGAAGCATGAGGGGAGATCCTCTGGCCCAGGTTTGGTGTGACGTCCGGTTTAGTCGTCTTCGACGCTTGGCAGGAGCTTGTCGCTGACGCGCTCTTTGCCCTTGTGCTTGCCCTGCGAGTGGCGCATCTGCGCCTCTAGCTTGTCGAGCACCTTGTCGATGCTCGCGTACATGTCTTCGCTTTCTTCGCGCGCATGAAAGTGGTCGCTGCCCGCGTGGATGTCCACCTCGGCATGGTGCACCGTTTTCTGGCAGCTCACGGTGACCTGCACCTTCATGGGCTGCTTGTGAAACTTCTGGAGCTTGGCGAATTTCTCCGTGGCGTAGCTCTTGACCGACTCGGTTGCGTCCATCTGGCGGAACGTGATCGCGATGTTCATTCCTCTCGCTCCTTCACTCGGGTAGGCCCCATTAGAACAGCTTTTTGCGCTTCGAAGATGCAAGGATGCCAAGCATTTCACGGTACTTTGCGACGGTTCGGCGAGCGATCTGGATGCCGTTGTCTTTGGCGAGCATCTCGACGATGGCCTGGTCGGACATGGGGTTGCCCTTGTCCTCTTCTTCGATGATCTTCTTGATCGCCTGCTTGACGCTCTCCGAGGCGATGTCTTCTTCGGCCACCCGACGGATGGACGAGTTGAAGAAGTACTTGAGCTCGAACAGGCCCTGCGGCGTGTGCACGTACTTGTTGGTGGTGACGCGGCTGATGGTGGACTCGTGCATGTCGACGGCGTCAGCCACGTCTCGCAGGATCATCGGCTTCAGAAACTGTACGCCGTGTTCGAAGAACTCGCGCTGTTTCTCGACGATGCTCTCGGTCACCTTGATGATCGTCTTGCGGCGCTGCTCGATGGCGCGAATGAGCCACTGGGCGTTGCGAAGCTTCTCGCCAATGAACTCTTTGGCGTTGGGGTCCTTGAGCAGGCTCTTGGTGAGCGCCTCGTTGATGTAGAGACGCTGCACGCCGCGGTCGTTGTCCGTGACCACGAACTTGTCTTGGTCTTTCACCACGTAGACGTCCGGGGTGATGCCAATCTGTTTCTCGTCGGCCTCGCTGAAGTTGCGCGCCGGGCGGCTCTCGAGCTTCTGGATCTCTTTGACGGCCTCGTAGACCTCTTCGACGGGAATTTTCAGGTCCCGGGCGATGGCCTGGTAGTTGTGCTTTTCCAGATTGTGCAGGTGCTTGTCGATGATCTCGAGCTCGAGATCATCGCAGCCGTACACCTCGGCTTGCACGCGCAGACACTCGCGCAAATCGCGGGTGCAGACGCCGATGGGGTCCCACTCCTGCATCATGCGCAGGACTTCCGGCGCGTCTTCCGGGTCCAGTCCTGCCTCGTCCGCAAGCTCCTCGATGGTGAGGTCCGGCGTCTTCTCGCCGTTCTCGCGCTCGATGCCCTTGAGGTCCAAGAACCCGCGGTCATCCAGGTTGCCGAGCACCAACTCCGCGAAACGTTTCTCGGCGTCCGTGAAGTCGCTCATCTGGAGCTGCCACCGCAGGTGGTCCACCAAAGACACGGCCTTGGTGAGATTCTGGTCGATGGGAGGTAGCTCTTCGAAGCCGCCGCGGCTGCCCGGCAAGGTCTGCTGCTGCGAGCGGTTCTCCAAGAACTGCTCCCAGTCGATTTCGCGGACGCTCTTGTCGTCGGCCTTCTGCGTATCCGACGACTGCGACCGCTGGCGATCGTCGAGACGTTCGATGCGCTCTTCGCTGCTGGCCAAGGTGCTGCTCTCGCCGGAGCCGGGGCCCTGACCTTCGCGGCGCGCACGAGGATCGATGTCGTCGTCGGCGAGCACGGGGTTGCCGTCGAGCTCTTTGCGGATCTCGTCGATGAGCTCCAGGCGCGACAGTTGCAGCAGCTTGATGGCCTGCTGCAGCTGCGGGGTCATCACCAGCTGCTGGGTGAGCTTGAGTTGTTGCTTGATCTCCATTTTGGGCTTCGACCTCCAGCGTGGGACCGCCGAAAAACGAGAGTAACATCTGGAAACCTCTAGTGAGGCGAAAATCGTGCCAATGCTACCTAGCCCTACAGGGCCCACCTTGGTGGCTGGGCCATTGGGGCATGTTCCGGGCGCGCGTTACGGTGGCGGTGGCGGCAGGCTGCGCTGCCACGTTCCCAGGTAGCGGCCGCGCACAGTCTCGTGCGCGCGGAACGCATCGGGCGTGCCTTCGACAGCAATTTCCCCGTCGAGCATGAGCAGTGCGCGGCTGCACGTGCGGAGGGCCTCTTCGACGTGGTGGTCGGCGAGCACGACGGCGACGCCCCCTTCGGCAAGACTCAGGAGGAGCCGGCCAAGACGCTCGGCGCCGGCAGGATCGACGCCGGCAAAGGGTTCGTCGCAGACCAGCGCTTTCGGGCCCGCCACCAGCGCCCGAGCAAATTCGAGACGGCGTCGCTCGCCGGCGGACAGCTGTCCTGCGCGCACGTCGCGACGATGCGAAAGGTCCACGCGGTCGAGAAGGGCCAACGCGGCATCGGAGGACGTACCGCTCAGTGTCGCGAAGGTTCGTAGATTCTCGGCGGCGGTGAGGTCCCACAGCACGCTGGGCGATTGCGGGATGTAGCCAATGCCCGCGCGGGCGCGGCGCCACAGAGGCCACGCAGACACATCGATTCCGGCCATGAACACGGACCCCGCGGCACTGGGCTCCTCGCCGGTGAGCGCCCGAAAGAGCGTGGACTTGCCGGCGCCGGAGGGGCCAAGGACCCCCAAGATTTCTCCGGGGAAGAGCTGCAAGGACACACCGCGAAGGATGGTCCTTTCGCCGCGCACGACGGTGAGCGTTCGACCCTCGAGCAGGCACGGCGCGGGCACGGCGCCGGGGCCGGTACCGTCCGCGGTGGTCACGGGGTCTTGGGCACCGGAAGCGAGCCCTTGACCTGGTGGGCCGTGACCTTGGCCGTCGCGAGCTCGATGGTGGCGCGGTTGGCCTCGAGCCAGCCCTGCCCACGAGACAACTTCACGCCGCCACGGAGTTCGAGCACCTGCTTGGCCATGTCGAGTTCGACCTCCGGGGCCTCGGCGTGGACGCCGCGGACATCGGCCACGACGCCGCCGGAGCCCTTGAGCCATTTGACGTGGGGAGCCGTATCGAAGCGCAGGTCTACGCGAGGGCACTTGACGAGCAGATCTCCCTTGGAGAGCGTGACGCTGCCAAGGAGCACTGCAGAACCGCCGGCCACATCGACCTCGAGTTTGTCGGCCTGCACAGTCACGTTGCCAGGCCCCACCTCTAGAATGGGCTCGGCGGAGGCCTGCCCCGGCAATGCCAGCGCAGCGAGCAGTGAAAGTACAACCACGCGAACGACGCGCATCATGCTCATGACGGTACCACGAAGCTCTGGGACGTGGGGTCCGCGAGCATGGCCGCGATGTCTTCGAGTTCGCGCAGGGTCTGCTTCTCGTCGGACGACGCCGGCAGCTGTTCCGGGGCGCGCAATACCGAAACCAAGTGCCGCAAGGCCTGCCGCAGGAGGCTCCGAAGGCGCCCCTGATCGTCGGCAAAAAATCCCGTCAGCAACAGCTGGGTGCCGCGGGCGACATCCGCCTCGAGGCCCGGGGGCCAGGCTGCGGACTTTTCGCCCATGCGGCACAACACCTGGGTCATGGGTCCCAGCAACCGCGCTTGCGCCCGCTCGATGCGGTACTGGTCGATGTGTGGATCGTCCGGACGGTCTGTGGAGGGCGCCCGCCCAAGGCGCGCGGCCTCGAGATCCGCCGTGAAGTCGCGCAAGGGGCCCGCAAGCGCTCCCTGGAGCATCTCGGCGTGGGCCTCGAGGTCTGCGTCGATGACGGCGGCACGGGCCGCGCGCGCGTGCCAGCGCTGCAGTTGGTCTTGCTGCGCCGCATCGAGGGCCTGGGCGCGCTCAAATTCGAGCGCGGCCAGCGTGGTCACGATGGCCCTGGTGCGCCTTCGCAGGCCGCCTTCTTTGAGCTCCGTGCTGCGGCCGATGATTTCTTCGTCGAGCAGGCGTTGCACGGCGGGCCATCCGGACCGCGCAAGAGCGTCGTCGGCGCTCTGCGCGCTTTGTTTGCCCATCTTGCCCTCGAGGGCGAGTCGCGCAGACAGCGGCAGCACCCGGGACCAGGTGGGCAGCCCCGCCGCCGCAAGGCCCTCGTCGACAACGCGTAGCACCTGCGCAACCTCGGCCTCGCTCATGCGGTCCACCTTGTTGACGAAGATCTGCACGGGCATGCCCAGAGCCCGGGCTTCGGCGAGCACCGCGCGTTCGCTCTGCTTCATGGCCTGCGAAGCGTCGAGCAACCAAAGCACGATGTCGGCCTCGGCGAAGGCCAAGCGCGCGGCCTCGGCGTGTCGCGGATCTGGCGCATTGAAGCCGGGCGTATCGAGGATCTCGACGCGGGTGAGCGACGCAATGGGCACGAGGATTTCCACACGCCGTACGTGTCCCTCGGGGGTGGCCTTGAGCGCTGCGCGCAAGTTGCCGAGTGGCAATAGGCGGTCTGGGCGCGTTGCGCCGTGTTCGTCTTCGTACGAAAGCACGCGCGCGATGGGATCTTGCGCATAGCGCAGGTGGTGCAACGACGCGGTGGTCGGCAGAACACCGGTGGGCGCGACGTCATCGCCAATGAGCGCGTTGATGAACGTGCTTTTGCCCGCGTTGAACTCGCCGACGATGGCAAGGCGCACGGGGCTCCTTCGCTCCTGGGCGATGTCTCCGAGCGCTGCGAGTGCGGACAAATCGCCCCGGCGTCGACAGTGCGCGCTGAGCCGCGTGAGCAGGGTATCCCACGCGGCAAGTTTGGGCGCGTTGGGGATGAAGTGTGCGAGCAATGCTTTGCGGACGGCGTCGGCATACCGGCCGAGCCTGGGGTCGCGCACGTTGCGCAAGGCGTCGAGTCCGGCGGTGGCGTTGCTTTCGTCGGGTGCCCCTTGGGCGATGGGTAGGAGCTGACGGGCACTGGCGAGGAGCGCGTCGTCGCTCTCTTGCGGGAGCTTGGAAAGGGCCAGTGCCAGCGCTTCGGTGTCGTGGTCCTCGATGGCGGCCAGCGCAAGGGGGCGCATGGCCCCGGTGTCGCCGGCGGCGACCGCCTCGCGCAACGCAGCGATGGCTTCTTGGGAGCGCCCGGCGGCGCGGGCAAAGGCCGCGCGGAAGCGGGCCTGCGCATCGTCGCCTTTACCGCTGACGGCCCGGTGCACCCGCGCCAGTGTTTCGGCGTCGGCCTCCACCCAGGCCACCGCGGACGACAGGGCTTCGCTCGCGCCGCGGGCGTCGAGCACATAGGCCCGTAGCAGGTGCGTGAAGGCTAGGGGAGCACGTGCCATGGACAGAGCGCGACCTCGAACGAGTGCAAGGCGTCCGTCGCTGGGATCATCGTTGGCAATGGCCTCCAGGGCATCGAGCGCTGCCTTGCTGTTTCCCTCGAGCACCGCGGCCTCGGCCTTGCGCAGCGCGATGGCAGGCTCGTCGAGACCCGACAGTCGCTCGAGCCAGAGCGACGCACGCGCGCCGTCCCCGCGCGCAAGGTCGAGGTCCGTGAGGCCGAGCAGCGCTCGTTTGCGGGCATCGCTGCCCGATTCGGCCAGGCCCAGGGCACGCACGAGTGCCTCTTCGGCTTCGGCGGCCATGTCTGGCGCCGCCAGCCGGGCCAACCCTAAGCGCGCCCACACGTCGGCGTTTTGTGGAACCACCTGGCTCAGGTCCGTGAGGGCGATCAAGAGCTCGGCGCTCAGGCCTCCTTGCTCGCAGGCGTCGGCCAAGAGCGCGAGACCGACGATGGACCCCGGGCGCTTGCCAAGAATGGCGTGGGCCTGCGCCCGTGCCTTGAGCGCATCCCCGGCGGCGAGGGCCTCGCGTCCGTCGCGCAGATGCGTCTCGGCGCCAGCGAGCGTCAGCTCGACGCGGCCCACCAGGCGGCTCACGATCTCAAGGAACTCCATCGTCGCCTGTCCTTCTAGTTGCTCGCGGGATTGACCGTCGGGTGTGAGGCGTACCAGTTGCGCGCGATGACGTCGCGAACGATCGGAATGCGGAGCCCTGGGTTCGGGTGCGAGCTCAGAAACGCGGCCGGCGACAGAACATTGCCACCGGCGGTGGCTTGCAGCCGGGCAAAGAACTCCAGAAGCAACACCCCGCCGCGCTCGCAGAACCGGTAGCGCGGCCGGCGCGCGAGGCCGGCGTCGAGAGCGTTGATGGTCCCCGCGCCATCGGATGCCGCCTCATTGGGTTGGTTGGTGATGGGCAGGACGGCGTTGAGTAGGTGCCCGAAGGAGGCCGGGTTGACGCCGCCCATGGACGGCTGGCCGTTGGCGCAGCCCGTGTGCCCAAGGTAGTGATGCGCAAGCTCGTGGCCAAAGGTGAACGCCATGATCTCCCCCCAGAGCTCCCGGGCCCGGGACCAGCGCCGGGCGTCGGGCCCCAGTTGCGCCGGGATGATGCCCGCGGGCAGCGCGGGGCTTACCTTGTCGGACCTCAGGATCTGCGGGATGATCTGCTTGCAGTATGCATCGTATGTTTGGGTCCCAAACAGTTCGTCGGTGGCGCGGGTCTGGGCGATGGCATCCACCGCAACCAAGATCCCCTCGGTTGCAGCCATGAAGGGGGCGCCGTTCTCGCAGCCC
Source organism: Polyangiaceae bacterium (assembly GCA_044358965.1). GTDB lineage: Bacteria > Myxococcota_A > Polyangia > Polyangiales > Polyangiaceae > SXNL01. Next base: position 34,751 of record JBIKNA010000004.1, on the reverse strand, counting down.
GCAAAAGCATTGACCTCGAGGCTTGGGTCCACCGCCAGCGGGATGTTCCTGACGCGTGCTTGGTTCTGCGCGGGCAAGGCGGCGATGAGCTCGGCCAAGATGCTGCGCAACTCGGCGTGCATGGCATCGGACCCCACGAGCGGTGGGAGCACCTGGCGTTGGACCTCGGCGGGGATGGGCTGCGAAGGCGCTGGGGCAGGAGGCCCATAGTTGGGCGGCGGGCCATAGTTGGGCGGCGGGCCATAGTTGGGCGGCGGGCCATAGTTGGGCGGCGGGCCATAGTTGGGCGGCGGGCCATAGTTGGGCGGCGGGCCATAGTTGGGCGCTGTCGCGTAGGGGCCGGGCTGGGGCTGCGTTGCGGGCGTCGTGGACCTGCTCGCGCTCGCAGCGCAGGCAAGGGGACTCATGGCGAGTAGCAAAACACTGGCTGGCAAAAGAAAGCGTCGCACGCCATGAGCGTATCAGCCCGTGGTCCCAAGGGAAGGATTGGGCACCCGGGCCCGGGCACCATCCGAGGCATGCGAACGCAGGCGCAAACGGCCCAGCGTTTACGACGAGGACAGCTGACTTTCGGCTTCCCGTAGACCTTTGACGGCCAGCAAGAACGCTCGGGCGTCGGCAAAGCGGTCCTCGCGGTTGGGCTGCAATGCGCGACGCAAGATGGTCTGCCAGCCCGGGGGAACGCTGGCCGTGGCACGGACACCGGACTCACCTTTGACGGCTTCGCCTTCGACCGGTGGCCGAAAGAGCAATGCGGGGTCTGGTGGCGGGGGTTCGCCCATGAAGCACTCGTAGAGAAGTGCGCCAACGGCAAAGAGATCGCTTCGGGCATCGACCTCGAGGCCGGCTTCTTGCTCGGGCGGCATGTACCCCGGCGTACCCATGGGCGCGCCCGTGCCCGTGATGCGCATCTCCTCCCATTCCACCCGGGCGATGCCGAAGTCGAGCACCTTGAGCCGCTCGCCGCCGGGGACGGCGCTGTCTAGCACGAGCACGATGTTCGATGGCTTGAGATCGCGATGCACCACGCCGGCCGCATGGATGGCGATCATGGCGTCCAGGATTTGTTCGGCGAGCTGCCCCACTGTTTCCTCTTCGAGGCGTCCCTTGGCCTTGATGCGCTGGGACAAGGGGTCTCCCTGCAACAGCTCCATGACCAAGTACGAGGTGCCGTCGGCGATGATGCCGTGGTCGATGACCTCGACCACGTTGGGGTGCCACGCAAGGCCCAGGGCTTCGGCCTCACGGCGCAGGCGGTCCGAGGCCACGGAGTCGTGCGCCGTGGCGGCCCGGAGTAGCTTGATGGCCACCGGCGTGCCGTCGCTGATGCGTTTGGCCTCGTAGATGACCCCTGATGCTCCGGAGCCCATGCGTTTGCCGAGTCGGTATTGCGCCGCGACGACGGTGCCGGTCAGGTCGCCGGCGGCCCCCGCAGGCTGATCGTCGCGCAGGACCATGCCGCGCTCGAGCGCAGCCATGCGCAGCTCTTGGGCGCGAGCGCCATTGCCCTTGGGCCGCCGGAACAGCGCGACGGAAGCCCCCGCGGCGACGACAGCGATGGGAGCGGCGTACCCCGCGTGGCCCATCGCGAGGGCCCCCAGGGACAGCAGCGCCCCCATGGCCATGGGCACCCCGAAGGTCCGGGACCGCTGCGCCCAGTGCACGCGGTACTCGTGCACGTCGGGGCGCTCGGTGGTGACGCGCTCGGCATCGCCCAGCGGCAATCCGAACAACATGGGCACCACCCGGAGCTCTTCGGCACGGAATGCCGCCAGAAGCCCGTCTTCTTCGAGTGCAGGGTCGTGGGCGATGCGCAAGCGGCCGTGCCAAACGAAGGGGCCCTGGGACACGGTCTCCCAGCGCGTGCTCCGGCCGTATTCGCTCTCGGTGCTCTCGAGGCGGCGGAACAGCTCCTCGGGCGATTGGGTGCCACGCAGGATGCGAGTCCAGATGCCCAGGTTGTCTTTGTGGAGCAGCTGCGCCGCGGCCCGCGGGAGCGCGGCTTGGCCCTCGAGTTCGACGAACCGCTTGAGCGCTTTGTGCACCGTGGCGAGGGGGATCAGCCGGGTCTCGTCGTCGATGTCCGCCGCGTGCAGCCCCACGCTGTCCAGGAACTCGTCGACGAACTCGGACGAACGCGCCCGCGCCAGATCAAGGATCAGTGCCTTGACTTTGGAGGCCGATGCGCGGCCAGCGGGGAACAATCGACGGGTCACGGGTGGGCGAAGGGAGCTACAGTTTGGGGCCCGCGTTGTTTCTTTGCGGGTCCCCCGAGCGTACGCCCCATCGCCGCACGGCTGCTATAGAAGACTGCCCCGGGCGGGTGCGCGGGTAGGAGCTTGGCCGGGCGTGTCTTTGGGTGTGGTACAGCGCGTGGGGTTCTCGGAGGTGCTGGCCGTGCTGCGCCTGCGTGTGCCGGGGGAAACACGCTATTTGCTCGTCCGCCCCACGCCTGGGGGCTGCGACGTGGGCCTGGTCTCCGCAGCAGACAAGAGCGCCGTCTTCGAGGGCAAGCTGCCCGCGGGGTGCAGCTCTATAGTCGCTGCCGAGGCGGGGCTCGGGGGCGTGCACGTGCTTGCCGTCGGTCGCGAGGTGCTTTGCGCGCGACGCCTGCGCGTGGCGAGCGCCGACGCGAACGAACCCTCGGCCGTTGCCGACGATGCTGACCACGAAGCGAGGGAGCAGCGCGACGACGGCGCGCATGCCGAGGCCGAGATGGGCCCCATGGTGCAGCTGCGCATCGCCGCGCGCGGCGGCCGCCTGGTGCTGGTGGATGGCGGCGCCGAGCCTCATGCCTCCATCGCCGAGACGGAGCTGCGCGCGCGGGGGCTCGCCATGCTGCCGCTGGTGCACGAGGCCGGGCTCCGCGCGGCGCGAGTTGATGCCTTGCGCAGGCTCAAAGTCGCTTCGGCCAAGCTCGAACGGCGCCGCCAGGCCGTGGCCTCGGACATCGTCAAGATGGACGAAGCGTTCAGCCTCATCGAGTCTGCGCAGTGGCTCATTGGCCTCGCCAACAAGGCCCCCCGCGGAACGAAAGAACTCAGCTACACGGACTGGTCGTCGGGCGAGGCCGTTGTGCGCACGCTCGCGCTGGACCCGGCGCGTACCCCCAAAGAGCAGGTGCAGGCCATGTTTCGCCGCGCCAAGCGCCTCAAGCTCGGGCGGATACACGCCGAGCGCCGCCGCGCAGAATGCGAGGGCGCGCTTGCGGTCCTCGGCAACGCCATGGCGCAGATCAGCGACGAACTCTGTTCGCTCGGAGATATTGCCGCGGCGCTTCGCAGCGCAAAGGCCGCGGCCCCGCGGGACCTGGTGCTGCCGTCGGCGGAAGGTGCTTCGGCGCGCACGCATGGAAAATCTGTTGGCGCATCAGTCAAGGGGCATCCATACCGCGTGTTCGTGTCCGAGCGCGGAGCGCGGATCTTGGTCGGCAAGGGGAGCGCGGCAAACGACGAACTCACGTTTCGCGTGGCGCGCCCCTCGGACTTGTTCCTGCATGCCAAGGGCGTCACCGGTGCGCATGTTGTGGTGCCGCTCGGGCGCAACCAATCGTGCAGTGGCGACACACTGGTCGACGCGGCCATGCTCGCCGCGCACTTCTCTGCGGCGCGCGACGAGACCCACGTGGATGTCTCGTACGTGCCAAGAAAGTTCGTTCGCAAGCCGCGCAACGGCGTGCCTGGTCAGGTGCTCATCGACCGCGAGAAGGTGCTCGCGTTGCGCGTCGACAGCGAGCGCCTGCGGGCGCTTTTGGGGCGTGAAGAGGTGTGACCACGGCACCCCTTGGCGCACTCATTTTCAAGAATCGTCCGCCGTCTATTTGCGTTTGAAAACCAGCGTGTCATTGTTTGAGACGCGACGGAGACGTCTCCTCCAGGTGTCGCTCACCTCTGTCGCGCGTCTCGGTTCGTTCGCACGCGTCTCGGTTCGTTCGTATTCGCCTCTAGGTTGGTTTCTCCTCTCAGCAGCAGCACAGCTCGAAGACAGACAACACCCCGGCTGGGGTTTCATGCGGGCGGCAGGCTCGTGGGCGACGGCTCACGGGCTTGTCGTCTTTTGTCTGCGCCGTGATCTACGGAACGACGCGCAGCGAGCGGCCCTTGAGGACCTCGTTGTGGCTGCCCATGCGGTAGCCCGCGAGGTCGAGCGTCACAAACAAGAACCCGGCGCGTTTGCCCTCGGTCACGATGCTCTCGCGCTGCGCGAAGGCTTGGGGAAGTTCGTCTTGGGCGACTTCGACCCGGGCCATGGCGAGGTCTGGTGCTTCGGCCTGCGTGGTGTTGTTGGCCACGGCTTGGCCATCGAGCGGATGAAGCCGAACGCGGACCTGCCGGAGCCCCATGCGGTGGAGTGCCTCTTCGAGGGTGGCGATGCGTGAGAGGCGCTCGCGGGTGACGCGCGTGCCATACGGCAAGCGGCTCGACAGGCAAGCGGCCGCCGGCTTGTCCCAGATGGGAAGCCCGAGTAGCTCGGCGCCGCGACGCACATCGGCTTTGTTGAACCCGCACTCGACGAGGGGGCTGCGCGCGTTGGCCTGCTTGGCAGCCTCGAGGCCTGGGCGGTGGTCGCCGAGATCGTCGGTGTTGGTCCCATTGAGGACGAAGCGAAGGCCCCACTCCACCTGCTTCACCGCGGCAATGCGGTACAGCTCGCTCTTGCAGTAGAAGCAACGGTCCGAGCCATTCTTGGCGTAGTTCTCGTCTTCGATCTCTTGCGAATCCACGAGTTCGTGCCGCGCGCCGATGGCCTTGGCCACCTTGACAGCGCCATCGTGCTCTTCGGGGGCAAGGCTAGGGCTCACCGCCGTCATGCCCACGGCCTTGGGGCCCAATACCCGGTGCGCGACGGCCAGCACGAACGCGCTGTCGACGCCGCCGGAGTAGCACACAAGCACCGAACCCATGGCCTCGATGCAGGCGCCGAGGGCCTGGAGCTGGGGGTCTTGGGGAAGACGGTCTTGGAGGGGAGGGGATTGCACGGCGGAACTCTCGAGGTTCTCTTAGCAGAGGCATGAGGGCGTTTTGGTCTTGGCCTCACTTTGGTGCTGGCGTCGGTCCCGAATGCTGGTATTATGTTCAGTATGAGTTTGCCGGCACTGCGCGAGCTCCTTCGGGGCTCCAAGGTCAGCGTGGGGGTGCAATCGCTCGATCCTCGAGCCCTCTCCACGGGGTGGCATGAGCTCGATCGTGTGTTGCCCGATGGTGGCTTTCCCGAGGGCTTCATCGAGCTGTCCATGCCCTCAGGACTCGGCGGTGGCAGCACCGTGGCCCTCATCGCCATGCGGGCCGCCATGCAGGTGCACGACAAGGCCTACTGCGCTTGGGTCGAGTGCGCAGACACACCTCTCTTTGCGCCGGCGGTTCGCAAGCTCGGGCTCGACCCCGAGCGCCTGCTCGTCGTTCGCACGCCTCCCGGTCCTGGAACCGTGGCCGCACAAGCCGCACTCAAGACCGTTCAATCCGGCGCCTTCGAGCTCGTGGTTCTGTCCCGTGTCTCGTTGGATGTTCGCGCCGTGCGCAAGCTCGTGCTCGCAGCCGAGGAAACCCGCACCCGCGTGCTCGCGCTCACCCATCGCCATCAGGCCCACTCTGCCTGGCCTGTCACCATGCGCCTCGAACTCGAGCGACACCGCGACGTGCTCTCCATCCGCGTCGCCCGAGAGCGCCGAGGCCGCACGGGTACCCAAATGAGATCCGTCCCCCTTCGCACCCTCGCCGCTTAAAGCGCCGAGCATGATCTTCGATCAATCTCGCCGCTTTAGCTTCCTTTGTTATCGGAGGACTTCGTCCTCCGCCCCAGAGGCATTGCCGCTGGGGCCCCACCTCCTACTTTTGGGTCCCAAGCCCAAAAGGCGAGCGGGGCCTGTAGTCGAATCACGCTCGGTCATTTAGCTCTCTCTCCCCCCCGTGCCCGTGCCCGTGCCCGTGCCCGACCATCTTTTTCTTCTCTCTCTCTCCCCCCCGTGAGCCCGATGTCGTTCACATCTATCCTCCTGCCGGATCTCGCGAAGACATCGGCGCTCACGGGGGTCCAGAGCCACAGACCTCCTCGAACGAGGTCCTTGGGGAGCACGGTTGCGTGAGAGTCCTTGCGGTGGTTCTCCCCAGGCTCTTCGTCGAGCTCTCGCGCATGCACGCGGCCCGGGTACCCACGAGCGGCCCGTTGGGCGTGGTTCTTGGCCCAGACGAGGATCCGCTTGCCACGACCAAAACCTCGCTGGAGCACAAGCTCACGGGGGCAAGCCGCCTGCACGCCGTCAGTGACGAGGCTGCAGCGTGGGGGATTCGCCCGGGCTTCTCCATCGCCCAGGCCAAGTCCAAGTTTGGCGATGTAAACGTTAGGGTTCTGCCTCGCTCGGTGGTGACCCATAGCTTCGAACGCATGGCCGACGCTGCGTTGGCATTTGGCACCTGCGTGTCCTTCGAAGCTTCGATCTCGCCGAGTTCGTCCGAGCGTCGGTCGCGGGCTGCGCATCTGGGGGCGCAAGCGCTGCTGCCGACGCTGTGGCTCGACGTCACGGGCTGCGCGCACCTACACGGCGAAGGCGTTCTGGGCGAAGAGCAGTTGGCCCAAAAGTTTGTGTCGGTGTTGCGTGCACTCGGGCACCACGCAATCTATGCGGTGGCCGACGGCCCGCAGATCGCAGCGGCCTTTGCCACGGCCCTTGCGCAAAACCCCCGAGGGCTGGGCCGCGGGGCTCCCGGCGTCGTCATTGCCTCCGCCGAGCGGACCACGTTGCTTGGCGCGCTTCCGCTCGCTTCGTTCCCGTTCCCGGCCGAAGACTTGCGGGCGCTCGAGCGGCTTGGCGTCCATGACGTCGAAGACTTGCGGAAGGTGGCCACGGCGGGGCTCACCATGCGCCTGTCGGTGCCTGGCAAGGCTCTCTTGCCGCTGATCCATGGGCGCGACGACACTCCACTGGTGCCGTACCGACCGCCAGAGGTGCTCGTCGAGTCGGCCCCATTGGACCATCCCATCGAGCATCAAGAAGCCCTGCTGTTTGTCGGAAAAATGCTCGCCGATCGGCTGGCAGCCCGCCTTTTGGGTCGGGGCCTTGGAGTCACCGAGCTCGCCCTGCGGCTCGACATCGATGTACGGGCCTTGGGCATCGAAGCCACCTGCGAGCCCACGCAAACCAAAGTGATGCACCTGCCCTCGGGGCTGCAGCGCGCTTCGGAGATCTTCGCGGTGCTGCGCACCACCATCGAGCGTCAGTTGCCCGCCGAAGGTGCAGCGCAGAACATGGCGCCGGTGCGTGGCGTTCATTTGTGCGCCATGCGCACCCACGAGCACGGCGGGCGCGCCATGTCTCTGCTCGAGACCGCGCCCAAGGCCGAGGGCAAGCTCGATGTGTTGGCTGCAGAACTCTCGTCGCTCTTGGGAGAGGGGAGTGTGGGCTTCCTACAAGAACTCGATGCCTGGCGCCCCACGGCCCGAAGTCGCCTGCGGCCCTTTCATGCGGCCTCGCGGCGGGCAAACACCAAAACCTTGGGCACCCGCATCGAGCCTACGCTGCTCTTGCGTGAGCCTCTCGCCGTGTCGCTGCGCGACACCACCATGCTCGGGCGCGCCTATCGTCTCGACGCTCCAGATTGGTGGGCCGAGCCGAGCCGTGAACCGTGTGTCGAAGAGTACTGGGTGGCACTCATCGGCGAGCGCCTGGGCTTCTTGCGGATCACCAAAGCTGGCATGGCCAAGGGCTCCGACAAGTCACGAACTCCGCGCATCGTGCCTGCGCCCCAGGCGCACGTGGTCGGCTGGCTCGACTGACGTAGGGACCTCCTGTTTCCGCATCGCCATCGCGCTGCATCCCCATCGCGTCCAGCGCAACTCACCTATAGACTTGTGTGCCTGATGCATCGCTTCGTCGTCTTGACCGGTCTTCTGGCCCTAACCCCCTTGGCCTGCTCCAAAGACTCGCCACCGGCCGCCAGCAGCGCCTCGTCGTCTGGCAATAGCTCCGGAGCCAGCAGCTCGAGTTCCGGCGAATCCAGCAGCAGCTCGAGCTCCGGCGAGTCGTCCTCGTCGTCGTCCACCGGCGGCGTGCCCGGACCAACGGTCACCCAAGAGAACCTGTCCGTGGCGGGCGTGCCGCGCAAGTACACGCTCAGCGTCCCGGCCACCTACGACAAGGCCAAGCGCTATGCGCTGGTGCTCTCGTTCCACGGCGACGGTGGCGACGGCGTTGGCTTTCGGGGGTACCACACCTTCGAAGCCGCCTCTGGGGACAGCGCCATCGTGGCGTACCCCGACGGGATCAACCGAACCTGGAACATCACGAGCATCAACAACAACGGAGACGTGGCCTTCGTCGAGGCGCTCATCGACGAACTTGCCGCAAAATACAGCATCGACAAAGGGCGGGTCCTTGCCGATGGGTGGAGCAACGGCGGCTTCTTCGTTGCGCGCATCGCTTGCAACAAAAGCACACTGGTCAAGGCCATCAGCATGAACGCGGGCGGCGCGCCGTTCGAGTCCGATGGCAACCCCCACGAACGGTGGCCCAACGGCGCGGTCAAGTGCCCAGGTCAAGGCGCGGTGCCCGCCTTCGTGACCCACGGCACCAACGATGGCAGCGTAGGCTTCGACAGCGGCAGCTATGCGGCGCAGTACTTTGGCGAGATCGGCGGATGCACCGGGCCTCGCACGCCCACGACCCCCGCGCCCTGCGTCACCCAGGGCTCGTCGTGCCCGGCCAAGACGAAAGTGGTGTTCTGCCCCATCTCGGGCATTGGCCACGGCATCTGGTCCGAGGCCTCGAAGAACGCCTGGGCCTTCTTCGAGTCGCTGCCCTGAGCACCGGTAGCCCTGAGGTGACAGCTCGCTTCCGAGGCAGGGCTCCTCCTCTACGGAAGGAGCCCCGGCAGGGCGCATCGCCTCAGAAGTCGAACTTGCCGAAGCTGCCGAGATCGCGGCACGCCTGCGTGACGCGCGCGGCCATGCCTTTTTCGGCCAGGTGCAGCCACACGCGCGGGTCGATGTGCTTCTTGTTGGGCTTGTCGGGGCCCTCGGGGTTGCCGAGTTGGCTCTGCAGGTACGCGCCCTTGTCGTCCATGTACTTCTTGACCGGCGCAAGGAACGCCCACTGCGTGTCCGTGTCGACGTTCATCTTGATGACGCCGTAGGACACGGCCTCGCGGATCTCTTCGGGGGAGGAGCCCGAGCCACCGTGGAACACGAAGTCCACGGGCTTTGCGCCAGTCTTGCGCTCGGCCTGGATGTGCTCTTGGCTGTTCTTGAGGATCTTGGGCGTCAGCTTGACGTTGCCTGGGGCGTACACGCCGTGGGTGTTGCCGAAGGAAGCGGCGACGGTGAACGCGCCGACGGCGTGCAGCGCGTCGTAGGCCGCAAGGACGTCCGACGGCTGCGTGTAGAGCTTGGCGTTGTCGACGTTGGAGTTGTCGACGCCGTCTTCTTCTCCGCCGGTGACGCCGAGCTCGATCTCGAGGGGCATGCCAAGTTTGGCCATGCGCGTGAGATACGTGCGGCAAATCTCCAGGTTCTCGTGCAAGGGCTCCTCGGACAGGTCGAGCATGTGCGAGCTGAACAAGGGGCTGCCCGTCTGCTTGAAGTACGCCTCGCCAGCGTCGAGCAAGCCGTCGACCCAGGGCAGGAGCTTCTTGGCGCAGTGGTCCGTGTGGAGGATCACCGGCACGCCGTAGGCTTCGGCCAGCACGCGGACGTGATGGGCGCCGGCCACAGCGCCGCGGATGGACGCCAGGTGCTTGCTGTTATCGAGGAACTTGCCGGCATTGAACTGCGCGCCGGAGTGCGAGTACTGCACGATGACCGGGCACTTGGCCTCGCGGGCTGCCTCGAGCACGGCATTGGCGGAGCTGCTACCAATGACGTTGACCGCCGGGAGCGCGCAAGACTCGCTCTTGCAGTAGTCGAACACTTCGCGGAGCGCGTTGCCGACGACAACGCCGGGCTTGAGCTTGAGGTTGGCCATGGGCCGCACCATACCATTCCGGTTGCCGCGGGAAAGGGGGGCAGGGCGCACCAAGGAGAGCGACGCTTCGACGGGCGGCCCCGGCAGACGCCCGGGACGTGGCGGGGACCGCGTTTTGTCGGGATTTTGGGGCGCTTACCGCTTGCGCGGTGCCACACCGGGCGGGTACAGCTTGCCCCTGCCGTGAACGACACCACGATGCCCTTCTTCTCTCGCCTCATCTTTGCGTGGGTTTGCTATTTCCGCGTGCTCTTCGACGGGGCCTTTGCGGCGCGGGCCCGCAGCCTGCACGAGGGGCGGGTGTTGCCGGAGCCGGCCGAGCCCGAGCCCAAGCCCGAGCCCAAACCCGAGCCCAAAGCGGCGCTTCCGGCGCCCAAGCCCGAGCCCAAGCCCGAGCCCAAGCCCGACACCCAAGGTCACGAGCTTTTGGCGCTGCTGCAGCGCGAGGGCCGCTTCATCGATTTTCTAGAGCAAGACATCACCGGGTTTGCCGACGAGGACGTGGGGGCCGCGGCGCGCGTCGTGCACGAAGGGTGCCGCAAAGCTGTCCGGGCGCACGTGGTGCTCGAGCCCGTGCGCGCCGAAGACGAGGGCGCGAGCGTCACCGTTGCGGCCGGCTACGCGCCGCAAGAGATCAAACTCATCGGTGACGTGGCCGGGGACCCGCCGTTCAAGGGCACGCTTCGCCACAAGGGCTGGCGCGCCAAGAGCTTCAAGCTGCCAGAGCCCACTGCTGGCCGCGACCCCAAGATCATTGCGCCCGCCGAGGTAGAGCTATGAGCCAGGGCCACTACGTCGTTGGCATCGACTTGGGGACCACGCACTCGGCGCTTGCCTACGCCGACACGCGCGCAGAGAACCCGAGCATCCAGCTGCTCGAGCTGCCGCAGTTGGTCACCGCGGCCAGTACGGCCAACAAGGCCCTGTTGCCTTCGTTCCTGTACTTTGCGCACCCCTCCGAGGGCGCCATGGCTTTGCCCTGGGCCCAAGAGCGCACCTTCGCCGTGGGCGAGTTTGCCCGGGCCCGCGGTCTCGACGCGCCCACCCGCGTGGTGCAAAGCGCCAAGAGCTGGCTGTGTCACCCGACGGTCGATCGGCGCTCGGGCATCTTGCCCTTGGGCGCCCCCGAAGACATCGAGCGCATCTCGCCGGTGGAAGCGTCGTTCCGGTACCTCGAGCACCTGAGCGAGTGCTTCGACGCCTTCATGGCCGAGGCCGATCCAGGGCAAAGGCTGGCCGACCAAGACGTCGTGCTGACGGTGCCGGCTTCCTTCGATGCCGCCGCGCGCGATCTCACCGTCGAGGCGGCCAAGGCGGCGGGCATCGAGAAGCTCACGCTGCTCGAAGAGCCCCAGGCCGCACTGTACGCCTGGACGCTGAACCGCGGCGATGCCTGGCGCAAAGAACTCAAGGTGGGTGATGTGCTGGTGGTGGTGGACGTGGGCGGAGGCACCACGGACTTTTCGGCCATCGCGGTCCGCGAAGAAGGCGGTTCTTTGTCGCTCGAACGCGTGGCCGTGGGCGACCACATCCTGCTCGGCGGCGACAACATGGATCTCTTCTTGTCGCACGTGGTCAAGGCGCGACTCGAAGCCGACGGCAAGGCCGTAGATGCGTTCCAGATGGCGCAGCTCGGCTTTGCCTGCCGCGCCGCCAAAGAGAAGCTCTTGTCGGGCGAGACCAGCAAGGCCGTACCCATCGCCGTGGCCTCCAAGGGCAGCAAGCTCGTGGGGGGCACCCTGCGCACCGAGCTCACGCAAAAAGACGTCGAAGACGTGATCCTGGAGGGCTTCTTTCCGGCCAGCAAGAGCCAAGACCTGCCCCAGGCCCGTACCCGCGCCGGCCTCACTCAGCTCGGACTGCCCTACGCACAAGACGCCGCCATCACCAAACACCTGGCGGCGTTCCTGCGCAAACAAGGCGGCGACAGCGGCACCCTGCTCAAGCCCACGTGTGTACTCTACAACGGCGGTGTCATGAAGAGCGCCGCGCTCCGTTCGCGCGTGCAATCGGCCCTCGAATCCTGGATGAAGGCCGAGAAGGCCGAGGTGCCGCGGGCCCTCGATGGTGCCGACTATGATCTGGCGGTGGCCCGAGGTGCCGCGTACTACGGCCTGGCCAAGCGCGGACGCGGCCTCCGCATTCGCGGCGGCATGCCTCGGTCGTACTACGTGGGTATCGAGAGCGCGATGCCGGCCATTCCGGGCATGGCGCCACCGGTAGACTTGTTGTGCGTGGCGCCCTTCGGCATGGAAGAGGGCACCAGCTGCGACATGCCGCGCATGGAGCTTGGCATGGTGGTGGGCGAGCCGGTGGATTTCCGGTTCTTTGGCTCGTCCGTGCGCAAGAAAGACGCAGCGGGGGCCTCCGTCGGGGCGTTCCCCGTGGCCGACGTCGAGGAACTCGCTCCTATCCGGGCCAACATCAAGGCCAAGGGCCGCACGGACGGGGATGTCGTTCCTGTACGTCTTCGGGCCGTGGCCACGGAAATCGGTACCCTCGAACTGCGTGCTACGCCGGTCAAGCCGCTCCAAGACGGCGAAGAGTGGCTCGTGGAACTCAACGTGCGGCAGGGCTAAGGAGCGAAGGGGCGTGGCGCGGGTCCTCGGGATCGATCTTGGCACCACGAACACGGCCGTCGCCTTTGCCGACGACGCCGACGAGCCCTCCGTGGTTCCCATTCCGCAGCTTGTGCCCGGTGGCCGCGATGCCCTCGAGCTCTTGCCGAGCGCCCTCTACGCGCCGGTGTCCGGCGAAGAGCTCGAAGACCCCTGGGACGCGCCGCCGTTCATCGTGGGGGCGCTCGCCCGAGACCGGGGCGCCGAGGTGCCCGGTCGCTCGGTGCAGAGCGCCAAGAGCTGGCTCGGACACCCCACGGAAGACGCCGAAGCCGCCATCTTGCCTTGGGGAGCCCCCGAGGGCGCGCCTCGCATCTCGCCCGTGGACGCGAGCGCCATGCTGCTGTCGCACGTGCGTGCGGCCTACAACGCCGCGTACCCAGACAAGCCCGCGCACAAGTGCGACGTGATCCTCACCATTCCGGCGTCGTTCCACGACGGCGCGCGCTTCTTTACGATGGAAGCTGCCAAACGCGCGGGGCTCAACGTCACGCTGATCGAAGAGCCCCAGGCGGCCTTCTACGATTGTTTGCGATATACACGCAAACGCGTGGCCCGGCGCAAGTCGGTGCTCGACAAGTTCCTGAAAGAACACGACGGCGAGGCCAAGGTGCTGGTGGTGGACGTGGGGGGTGGCACCACGGATCTGTCGCTGTTGCGGCTGGGCACCAAGAAGAACGGCACGCCGGACATCGAGCGCGTGGCCACCGGCGAGCATCTGCTCCTTGGCGGCGACAACATGGACCTCGCCATCGCTCATTTGGTGGAAGACAAGCTTGGCGCCAAGCTGGGGCCGGCGCAGCGCGGGGAGCTCGTGCGTCGATGCCGGGCCGCCAAAGAGGTGTTGCTCGCGGAAGACGGACCAAGCAAGACCCAAGTCGTGGTGGCGGCCCGGGGCAGCCAGCTCGTGGGCAACGTTCTGCGGGCCACCCTCACGCGCAAAGAGGTGCTGAGCGTGGTTCTGGACGGCTTCTTCCCGCAAGTGGACGTGACCGCCGAGCCCGCGGCGCAGCAGAAGAGCGGCCTTGTGGCCCGAGGATTGCCGTACGCACGAGACCCGGCCATCACAAAGCACATCGCGCGCTTCGTGCAGCGGTTTGCCGGAGGCGCGCTCCCGGACGCCGTGTTGCTCAACGGCGGCGTGTTCCGCGCAGAGCCCGTGCGGCAAGCGCTTCTCGACACCTTGTCTGCCTGGCGCGGCGAAGAGGTCGACGAACTCCCGCACGAAGACCCTGACTTGGCCGTGGCCCGCGGCGCGGTGCTGTTCGGGCAAGCGCGTCGTGGCGAAGGTTTGCGCATTCGCGCGGGCGCGCCGCGCTCGTACTACGTGGGCGTGGGCAACCAAGACGATGGCACCCCGCGGGGCGTCTGTGTCATTCCGCGCGGCACCGCCGAGGGCGAGACACGCTCGCCGGAGCACGTGTTCAAGCTGCGCACGGGCGAGGAGGCGCGCTTCGAGCTGTGGCGCGCGGAGACCGCCGTCAAAGACGCGGTGGGCGCGGTGGTGGGCCTCGTGCCCGAGAGCTTTACGCGATTGCCGCCGTTGGTGTTCCGCGTGCCCGGCACCGAGGGGTCCGTCGATGTGCGGCTCGTGGCAGGGCTCAGCGTGGTGGGGACCGTGGACTTGCGCATGGAGGAGCGGGGCGCAAGCGGACGGAGCTTTGCCCTTACGTTCCAAGTGCGCAAGGGTGAGGCGGGGTCCCTGCCTCCGCCTTCGCTCGAAATCACGCGCAAGCTCGACGGTGCCAAGGCCATGCTTCGGGCCGCGTTCACCAACAAAGAGCCCCGGGCGGTCAAAGACTTGCTGCGGGACCTCGAGAAGCAGCACGGCAGTCGTGACACGTGGTCGGCGGCGCTGGCCCGAGGCATGTTCGACGAACTCTTGTCTCACCGGGGAGCCCGACGCTGGACCCAAGACCACGAGCGCGTGTTCTGGCTGTTGTCGGGCTTTCTGCTGCGCCCGGGGTTTGGCATGCCCCACGACAGCGCACGCGTCGAGGCGTTGTTCCCGCTGCTCGCGCAAAAACTGTCGTTCCCCGATCGAACGCACAACTGGCAGGCATTCTTCATCGCATGGCGCCGGGTGGCTCCTGGCCTTACGGCGCCGATGCAGCAGCAGTTGTTCGACGCGTATGCGCCCTTCGTGATGCCGGGCAAGGCGCCCAAGGGCAAGACGCCGCCGCCGGCCCCCGAAGAGATGCGCGAGCTGCTCAGCTTCCTGGAGCGGGTGGACTTGGGGCGGAGGGAGATGTTGGGCGCGGCGCTCATCGATGAGACCTACGGGCAGGTGTCTCCGAGCCTCTTTTCGGACATCGGTCGCATCGGCGCGCGCATGCCGCTCTACGGTGAGCCTGCGGCGATGTTGCCCGCCAGCACTGTGGAGCCCTGGGTGGAGCAGTGGCTTCGGCTTCCGTGGGACAAGCGTCCGGGCGCGTTGCCCGCGGCGTTGCGCATGTCGCGCATGACTGGCGATGTGCGCCGTGACTTGAGCGAGCGCGTGCGTCAGGCGGTGATCGCGCGCGGCAAGACCTTGGGGGCCACGGAAGACATGCTGAAGCCGCTGGGGCAGGTGGTGCACTGGCGTCGCGAGGAGCGGGTCAAGCACCTGGGCGACACACTTCCGGTGGGCCTTACGCTCGGCGACGAATAGGCGCGAAGACGCTGGGTCGAGGGTGTGTGGGGAGCGGGACGGGGACCGGGGAGTGGGACCGGGACCGGGGAGTGGGACGGGAGCGGGACCGGGCCGGCGTCTTTTGCCGGGCGGCATCGAGCGTATTGGGGCTTCTTTCGTGAGTTTTTGACCTTAGCAACAACTGATCGTATGATCAGTTGTCGTGTCGCCGCCGGATCTTCGTGTGCATCGTGATGCTTCGACCCGAGTCCCCACGGATCTCGACGAGGTGCAGGCCACCCTCGAGGCGTTGCGTCGGGCTTCGGGAGAGAAGCCGAGCCCCTATGTCGAGCTCGTGGTGCGCTCGAACTTCAGCTTTTTGCGAGGCGCATCGGCACCATCGGACTTGGTAAGGCGCGCCAAAGAGCTGGGGCACGACACCCTCGCCATCACCGATGTGCATGGGCTCTACGGCATGGTGCGTGCGCTCGAGGCCTGCGAGGCCGCAGGGCTGCGCCTCGTGGTGGGGGCCGAGGTGTGGCTTGGGGACGTTGGCGAAAGCAGCGCGATCACCAGAGTCGTGTTGCACGTGCAAGACCTGGGTGGGTACCAGAACCTCTGCAAGATCCTGACGCTGGCCCATGCCGCGCGCCCCCGAGACCAGCGGCATTTGGCTCGGGCCTCTATCGAAAGCGTGTGTGCCCATGCGTCGGGGCTCTTTGCCATGCTCATGGTGCCGGGCCGTGGCGAGATGCCGAACGACATGGCCGACACGGCCCGGGCGCTTCAACAGGCCTTTGGTGCGCGCTTCAGTCTGGGCACCAGCATCCACAAAGATGGTTTCGATCGGCAGCGCCTCACGCGCACGCTGGACCTATCTCGCATGTTGGGCGCGCCGGTGTGCGCCACCAACGATGTGTCTTTTGCCGAGGCCAGCAACAAGCCCGTACACGATGTACTCACATGCATCCGCGAGGGGCTCACGCTGGACGAGGCGGGCACGCAGCTCTTGCCCAACGCCGAGAGCTGCCTCAAGTCCGGACACGAGATGATGGATCTGTTCTCGGTGCATCCCGAGTGGATCGCCCGGGGGCGCAGCATCGCCCAAGCGTGCACGTTCTCTCTCAAAGAGCTTCGCTACAAGTTCCCGAGCGAGCTTCGTGAGCTTGCAAGTGATGCCACTCCGCAAGATCTCTCGGCAGATCACGCGCTCGCACGGCTCACCCAAGAAGGCGCGGCGCAACGTTACCCCCAAGGTGTTCCCGCGCACGTGCAGGCCCAAATCGACAAAGAGCTCGCGCTCATCCAAAAGCTCGAGGTCGCGGCGTACTTTCTCAGCGTGCGCGAGGTCGTACAAATCGCCCGCAGCAAAGACATCTTGTGCCAGGGCCGCGGCAGCGCTGCCAACAGCGCGGTGTGCTTCTGTCTTGGCATCACCGCCGTAGACCCTTCGAGGTCGAGCCTGCTGTTCGAGCGGTTCTTGTCTGCGGAGCGCCGCGAGCCACCGGACATCGACGTGGACTTCGAGCACGAGCGCCGCGAAGAGGTGATCCAAGAGATCTACGCACGTTATGGACGACACCGCGCCGCCATGGTGAGCGAAGTGATCTGTTACCGCGGAAAGTCGAGCCTCCGCGAGGTGGGCAAGGTCTTTGGCTTGTCGCTCGAGCAAATCGATCGCCTGAGCTCGGTGCTCACGTACTGGGATAGCGCGGCCAACGTGGGGGAGCTGCGTCTCAAGGAAGCAGGCTTCGACCCCTACGACGGGCGGGTGCGCGCGGTGCTGAACCTCGCCCGGGCCATCGAAGGGTATCCGCGGCACCTATCCATCCACGTCGGAGGCTTCGTGCTCTCTGCCGAAGACTTGTCGAGGGTGGCGCCGGTCGAGCCGGCGACCATGCCCGAGCGCACGGTGATCCCTTGGGACAAAGATGATCTCGATACCTTGGGGTTCTTCAAGATCGACGTGCTTGGTCTGGGCATGCTCACGGCGCTACGAAAAGCGCTCGATGCCATCAAGGGCGATGCGCGCCTTCGGGGCGCCCGTACGGCCATCGATTTGCTCGCCAACATCCCTGCCGAAGATCCGGCGGTGTACGAGGCCTTGGGCAAGGCCGACACCGTGGGCGTTTTCCAGATCGAGAGCCGTGCGCAGATGGCCATGTTGCCCCGGCTTCGCCCCCGGGCGTTCTACGATCTGGTGGTCGAGGTCGCCATCGTACGCCCAGGCCCCATCCAAGGCGGCATGGTGCATCCGTACCTGCGTCGCCGCATGGGCAAAGAGCCCGCGGTGTCTCCGCATCCCATTTTGGAGCCCATTTTGGCCCGCACCTTGGGGGTGCCCCTGTTTCAAGAGCAGGTCATGCAGATCGCCATCGTGGGGGCAGGGTACACCGGGGGCGAGGCCGATCAGCTCCGCCGAGACATGGCCGCATGGAAGCGCAATGGACGATTGGAGCGCCACAAGCCCAAGCTGCTCTCTGGATTTTTAGCCCGAGGCATCTCGAACGAGTTTGCCGAAAGGCTCTATGCGCAGATCCATGGCTTTGGTGAATATGGATTCCCCGAGAGCCATGCCGCGAGCTTTGCGTTGCTCGTGTACGCAAGCTCTTGGATCAAAGTGCACCATCCCGCAGCGTTTGCATCCGCGTTGGTGAACAGCCAGCCCATGGGGTTCTATTCGCCATCGACCATCTTGCAAGATGCCGAGCGACACGGTGTTCCGCTGTTGCCCCTCGACATTCAAAAGAGCCACTGGGACGTCACCGAAGAGCGCGAAACCGAGGGCGGACCTGTGGCCTTGCGCATGGGGCTTCGAATCATCAAAGGCCTGGGGCACGAATGTGGTCTACGCATCGTCGCGGCTCGTGCCCAAGGCCCCTTTGCCAGTGTGCAGGATTTGGCCCAGCGGGCACGTTGCGACGATCGGACCATGCGGGCCATCGCCGAGTCCGGCGCGCTCGATGGCTTGGTGGGGCATGGTCGCCGCGAGGCACTCTGGGCGGTCATGCCCAGCGCGCCCCAAGGTCTCTTCGAGGGATTGCCCGTGGATGCCCAGGACCAGACGCAGTTCGCGCCGATGCCCCGGGCCGAGCAGCTGGTGCTCGACTACGAGCGCACCGGGCTCTCCGTGGCCGACCACCCCATGCGCCATGTTCGTCCGCGGTTGCCTCGGGGGGCCATCTCGTCCCAAGAGCTCTTGCACAAGCAACCCAAAGATCGCGTGCAGCTTGCGGGGTTGGTCATCTGTCGGCAACGTCCGGCCACCGCGAGCGGTGTGGTGTTTGCGACCCTCGAAGACGAGTTCGGGTTCGTGAACCTGGTGTTGTGGGCCAAGACCTTCGAGCGTTACCGTCACGTGGCCACGAGTTCGAGCCTGCTCTTTGTGCAAGGGGTGGTCGACCGCGACGGGCCGCATGGCGAGGTGATTCACGTGATCGCCACACATTTGTCAAAACTCGCGCTGCCTCGGGGCGGAGGGCGAGGGGCTCGCAAAGGACAAAAGGTGCCCTCCATGAGCCGCGACTTTCACTAACGGCGCTCACATCTTCTTTGGGCCGGCGCACCACTCGACGGCTCTGTTTGGCGCCCAACCGACGCCAAAAGGGCGTATCGTTACCGCTGGGGGGCATCGTAGGAACGCCCATTGAAGGTCGACGCCGACACAGCTTTGCGACGCCTCTTGTCGCTGACCGAGGAGCTCACGGCGGACAAGCCGCTGGAGGACTTCTTGGCGCACATGACCCAAGCCGCCATCGAGCTGCTGCCGGCAGATCACGCGTCCGTGCGTCTGCTCGACGGCGCGCGGGAGCAGCTCTTGGCAGGGGCCCGCGCGGGCATCGGCGCCACCGAGCCTCCGGCCGAGTTCCGTAGGGGCGAGGGGGTTCTGGGCTGGGTGGTCGAGCACGGCGCTCCGGCCCGCATCGACGATGTGGAGCACGACTCTCGCTACGTGTCGTTCACCATGTCGCACTTCAACGTGCGTGCACTCTTGGCCGAGCCGTTGTGGGCTTCCGGCGAGGTCATCGGCGTCTTTAGCGTGAGTTCGCCCACCATTCGCGCCTTCGACGCGAGCGATCAGCTGTTCTTGCGCCTGCTGGCCAACTGCTCGGCCCCGCCCATCGAGCGCGCCCGCCTGCGGCGCCTCGCCATGTTCGACGACATCACCATGGCCTTCAACCATCGGTACCTCATGCCGCGGCTGGGCGAAGAGATCGAGCGGGCCAGCCGCGCGTCTGGAGAGGTGAGCGTGCTCTTGATGGACCTCGACCACTTCAAAGAGGTCAACGACTCGTACGGGCACAAGGCCGGCGACGTGGCGCTGCGCTTGTTCTCCGATCGCGTGCGCGCCAGCGTACGCCGCGTCGACGTGCTGGTGCGGCGCGGCGGCGAAGAGTTCGTGCTGATCATGCCAAATACCGGGCCGGTGCAGGCCTTCTCCACGGCCACGCGCATTCGCGAAGCCGTCGCCAAAGACTTGTTCGACGTTGGCCTTGGGGTCCGTTTCGGCAAAACGGTGTCCATCGGTGTCGCCACCTGGGATGGCCGCGAGAGCCCCGAGCAGCTCGAAGCCCGTGCGGATAACGCCATGTACGAAGCCAAACGCCTGGGTCGCAACCGCGTGGTGGTCGCGCGCTAAATCACCGAGCAGGATCTTCGATCAAGCTCAGCGATTTAGCTCCCTTTGTTGTCGGAGGACGCTGTCCTCCGCCCCAGAGGCATTGCCGCTGGGGCCCCACCTCCTGCATTTGGGTCCCAAGCCCAAATGGCGCCAGGCGTCTGTAGTCGAATCGCGCTCGGTCATGTAGGTACTCGGCCTAAGCGCCAAGGGAGTCTTCCCCGGCGGCCCGATACACCAAAGCCCCTGCGCCGCTTTGCACTGGCAAAGGGCCCAAGGGCTTTTGGGGCAGACGCTCTCGGAACGCGCCGCAGGGGCCCTCAGGCCACCTGCACGTCCGTGTCCTCGGTTGTCGCGGCCGCTGCAGCATCGGCGTCGCCTTTGGTACGCACCGGCGCGTGCCTTCGGCTCTCGCCCTTTACCGGCAGCTTGTTGTCGGCCACGCCGTCCATCTTGACGCTGACCAGGCGCGACACGCCGGACTCTTGCATGGTGACGCCGTGGAGCACGTCCACCATTTGCATCGTTCGCTTGATGTGCGTGATGAGGATGAACTGCGAGCGATCCGTCATGGACCGGATGGCCTCGTTGTACCGAGCCACGTTGGCCTCGTCCAAGGGGGCGTCGACCTCGTCGAGAATACAGAACGGGCTCGGCTTGATCTGGAAGATGGCGAAGATGAGTGAGACGGCCGTGAGGGCCTTTTCGCCGCCGCTCATCAGCTCGATGGATGAGAGCTTCTTGCCCGGGGGCTGCGCCAAGATATCGATGCCCGTCTCGAGCATGTCTTCGGGGTTGGTGAGGCGCAGCGCCGCACGGCCGCCGCGGAACATCTTGGGAAACAGCTCCTGGAATTTGGTGTTGACCGCATGGAAGGTCTCCTCGAAGAGCCGCTTCGATTCGCGGTTCATCTGCTGGATGGCCTTCTCCAGGTCCGCCAGGGCCCGGTCGAGGTCTGCCTTTTGCTCGGTATAGAACGCGTAGCGCTTCTCGGCGTCTTCGTGTTCGCGCATGGCTTCCAGGTTCACGCTGCCCATGCGGTCGATGAGCTGCCCGAGCTCCACGATGCGAGCGCGGGTGGATTCGTCCGGCGGCGGCCGCAGGTGGAAGTCTCCGATGACCCGGTCGAGACGCAGCCCGCGGAACTTTTCTGCGACGCCGTCCATCAGGTGGCCCAAGGCGATCTGACGCTCGCGCAGCGCCATCTCGTGGGTTCCGAGCGCCTCCCGGGCTGTCTCCGCCCGGCTGCGCAGGTCTTTGAGCGAGCCCTCGCGTTCACCCAAATTGCTGCGGAACGCGTCGAACACCGAGCGGGTTTCGGCCAAGGCCTCTTGGGCGCTGCGCGCCGTATCGAGGGCCAGGTGCAAGGCTTCCTTGTGTTTGACGAGCTGCGCGGCGATCTCGCCCATCTCTTCGGCGCCCCGTTGGAGCTCCTCGTCGAGACGGCGGGCTCGGTCACCCATCTCTTCGGCGCTGCGACCGAGGCGAAGGGCTGCGGAGCGGGCGGCGTTGAGCTTCTCGCGAACACCAGCCACGCGAACGCGGCGCTCCATGACGTGTTCCCGGGCTGCGGCCACATCGGCCTTGCGGCCAGCGGCTTCGTCTTCGGCCCCGGCGAGGCGCTGCTGGGCTTCGTCTTGAATGGCCTGGGCCTGTGTAAGGGCCTCGAGCGAGGCCTCACGCTCGGCGTCCGCGTGTTCGAGCTGCGCCGCAAGCTCCGTGCACTCTTGGGAGATCGCCTCGATGCGACGCTCGATGGTGCTGAGCTGGCCCTCGAGGGCCCGGAGGTCTTTCTCGGTGTGCACCTGGGCGAGCTCGCGCTCGTGGGCCAACTGTCGGGCGCGGTCCAGGGTGCCCGTGGCCTCGGCGATGGCGCCGCGCAGACCTTGGTGCACCGCAAGGCACGAGGACACCCGCGCATCGAGCTCTTGCACCTCGCTCGTGAGCTCGCGAATCTCGCGCTTGGTCTCGAGCACGCCGCGGGCCATGTCCTCGCCGGTGCCGCCGGAAATGCGGCCATCGGTGTAGAGCACGGTGCCATCGAGGGTGACGATGGTGCACGACAAGACCGCACGCAAGCGCGTGGCCGCGGCGATGTTGTGCACGAGCACGCAGTCGCCCACGAGGGTGCGGACCAACGCCTCGTTTTCTGGGGCAAACCCAAGTACGTCGACGAGTCGGCCGATGATGGCCGTGTCGTCCGGCAACGGGCGGTCCACGCCCACGACGCGCGCGGGGTGCTGGCTGATGATGGTTGCGCGGCCCTTACGCGCCGCGGCCAATTCCGAGAGCAGCGCAATGCCGCGGTCTTCGTCGTTGACGACGACGTCTTGCAGACGCACACCGAGCAGGCCAGCCAAGGCCGCCGTGTATTCGTGTGGAGCCTCGACGCAATCGGCCACCAGCGACACGATGCTGGGGTCTTTGGTGCCAACGAGGCTCTTGACGCCGGCTCCCATTCCCTCGTGCCGGGCTTCGATCTCGGACAAGGCCACAAGGCGCGAACGCTTGCGCGACAGCTCGGCGCGAGAGTCCTCGAGGGCGCGCTCGCTGCCGATGATCTCCTGCTTGAGCTGCACCAAACGCGCTTCTTCGCGCTCGCGGTCTTCGGCGCTGGTCACGCGGCCGTTTTGCAAGTCGTCCATTTGCAGCGCGAGCTGCTCGGCCTTCTTGCGCAAGGCCACCCGGTCGGTCTCCAGGTCTTCACGCTGCAGCGTCAGACGCTCGTGCCTCGTGCGGATGTCTTCTTTGCGGCGCTCGAAGCCCTCGAGCTTGGCGCTCTCGGCCGCGATTTGCGCCTGAGAGGTCGCAATGTTCTGCCGCGCCTCTTGGGCGACGGCCTCGGCGCTCTCGTGCAGGCGAACCACGTCGTCTTGGGCGGCCTCGGCGCTGGCAAGCTCGCCGGCGCCCTCGCCCTCGTGAACCTCGAGCTCGCTGGCCTCGGCATCCAAAACCACGCGTTCGGCGGTCAGGGCATCGTGCTGACGCTTGAGCTCTTGGGCCTCGGCGGAGGCTTGCTCTTCGCGGCGGGCCAGCGAAGCAAAGCGGTCCCGGGCGCGCTCGATGGCGGCTTCTTCGGTGCGAACTTGGTTCTCGGCCGCGAAGTTCTGGTTGCTGGCGAGCTCCAGGGCCTCTTCGGCCAGGTGCGCCTCTTGGCGAAGGGTCTCGAGGTCTGCTTCTTGGGCCACGAGCGCCGAGCGCGCGCCGTCGGCCTCGAGGGTGAGTTCTTCGACTTGGTTCTGCTCGAGCTTGATCCAACCCACGAGCTCCAGGTAACGGAACGAAGCCTCGTAGAGTTGCGCCTCTTCGATCTCCTTGCGATACGAGAGGTATCGCTCGGCCTTGGCGGCTTGGCGCTTGAGCGTGCCCAGGTTGCGCTCGATCTCCGCCACGATGTCGCCCACGCGCAGCAAGTTCAGCTGCGTGAGCTCCATCTTCTTTTCGGCTTGCTTCTTGCGCGACTTGAACTTGGTGATGCCAGCGGCCTCTTCGATGAGAAGCCGGCGATCTTCGGGCTTGGCGCTGACGATGAGGCCAATTTTGCCCTGCTCGACGATGGAGTACGCCTTGGTGCCCACGCCGGTGCCCAAGAACAGGTCCGTGACGTCCTTGAGCCGAACCTGCGTCCGGTTGATGAGATATTCGCTCTCGCCGGTGCGGTAGAGCCGGCGGGTCACGGCGATATCTGCATAGTCCCTGTATTCGAGGGGCACGTCATCGGGCGTGTTGTTCTCGAAGGTGAGCGTGACCTCGGCCATGTCGGCGCCGGCGCGGGTTTCCGAGCCGTTGAAGATGACGTCTTCCATGCTGCGGCCGCGCAAATGTTTGGCGCTCTGCTCGCCCATGGCCCAGCGGATGGCGTCGACGATATTGGACTTGCCGCAGCCGTTGGGCCCGACGATGCCCATCACTTCGTGCTCGAAGTTGACGATGGTCCGGTCGACGAATGACTTAAAGCCGCTGAGCTCGAGTCGCTTGATCTTCATTTCGTGGTCTCAGGTCGTGGGGCGGGCAGGGCGGAATTCGCGAAGTGGCTGACGCGTACGCGAGACGAAGGGGAGGGGGCCGTGGGGCGTCGGCGAACCTTCGCCTTGGGACGAGGTGCGGAGGAACTGGTTGAAACCTGTGGAGAAACTGGGCACAACGCGGAAGCGGCATGGCGCGGAGGCGCCGGCCGTGACCGCATGCCGAGCGTCATGTCACTTCACATACTGTCACTGGACATTCGTTACGCGCTACGGAACAGCCGTGCAAGCGGAAAAAACTTGGCCAACGCGCCAAGTCCGTGCATGTGCGCGGATTCTTGCCGACTTTTTCGGGCCTAAGGGGCGTTCGGCCGGCACCGGGGCCCGCTGCGGGGCACACATGACCAGTGGACAGCCAAGTCCTTGCCAGTACTGCACGCAGTACTGGGCCCCCGACGGGGCGGGCCGGCGGGCGCGCGTGCCTCGGCCGGTGCCACGTTGGCCGCGTCGACCTTGACAGTGCGTCAAGGGACGCGCAGATAGGGGCCGTACGATGCCCACCTACGAATACGGATGCACTGCCTGCCAAAACCAGTGGGAGGAGCTCCAGAAGATCACCGAACCTGCCCTCGAGGAATGCCCGAAGTGCCACCAAAAGACGGCGCAGCGGCTCATCAGCGGCGGAAACTTCATTCTGAAGGGTGGCGGTTGGTACGCGGACTTGTACTCATCGTCCAAGCCCAAAGGCGGCACCGAGAAGTCCGAAAGCTCGTCGAGCGGCAGCACCGCTCCCGCCAGCACGGCCCCGGCAGCCCCGGCCGCCGCTCCCGCCAGCACGGCCCCGGCAGCCCCGGCCGCTCCGAGCACGCCCTCCAAAACCTGAGGGACCACGAGCACGGGGCCTGCTGACGCCGCTGCCTTTCGAGAAACCTGGGCCCGCGGCGTCGCGGGCCTAGGTTTTTTCGTTGATGTCGACGGACGCGGCTTCAGAAGGGTTTGTCGTCATCGAACACGAGTGCTCGTGCAACGCCGACGCTTACGCCCAGACCTTCGGCGACCTTGGCACAGGCGAGACCCACGAGGCGCCCCTGCGGGGGATTGGCGATGCGCTCGAGATCATCGGCCCACGTTGATGCTTCGGAATGTTTGGCCGCCGCGACCCGAAAGCTTTGCCGTAACTCGTCCGTGATGACGCGCCGGCCGCGCAGCCATGCTTTGGCAAAGAGCAGGCCCCGCATGTGCACATGGAAGAGATGCACAGCCAGCAACGACGCTTCCACAGGCGCGTGCTCTGGGGCGTTCTCGAGCACTTGAATCCGCCTTTGGATCTCGGCCATGCTCATGCGGTCGATCTCGCGCAGAGCTCCGGGGAACTCCCGAGCCAGGGCACGCAAGGCGAGGGTAGGGGGAACGCTGGAAAGTGGTGCCTCTTGCCGCAGGCGATAGAGCGCTTGGTATTTGCGAAGCAACGAATGGCGCCACCCGCGATGCTCGCGCGTGGCCTCGATGCTGAAGTCGCCCAACCTGGCACCCACGATCAGGAGCGTAGCGCAGGCCCCGGCCTTTGGTATGCTTGCGCCCACATGACCGACCGAAGCCGCGAAGTCGCGGGGCTGCGCGACGAGCTGCACAAGCTCGACCAACAGATCGTCAAGCTCGTCGACCAGCGCGCGCGCGCCAGTCGAAAGCTCGGCGAGCGCCGGGAGGGCGTGCGCACCTTGCCCATGGGCGAGCGCGCGCGGCTCTCCGAGCTTGTTGCCATCGGCGAGGGGGACATGCCCCCAGCCGCCCTGCGCGAGGTGCTTCGAACGCTGCACGCGGCGTGTCTGGCCCTCGAGCTCCCGGTGCCCGTGGCGTTTGCGGGCACCGACGGCGGTGCGGCCCACTCCGCCGCGCGGTTTCGCTTTGGCTTGGCGGCCGAGCTCGTACGCTCGGATGCCACGAGCGACGCCTTCGAGCAGGTGTCACGGCAACGGGCAGAGTTTGCCGTTGTCCCCATGGAGACACGTGCCGGGGGCTCCGTGCAGAGCACCATCACCATGCTCGCCGCCAGCGAACTCAAGTTGTGCGCCTGCTTCGAGGTCGCCGAGAACCTGGTGCTCGCCGGTCGCGAGGGCACGAGCCTGCAGACCGCGAGCGGCGTGCTCTACGCTTCTGCGCAAGACCATGCGCTCTGCGAGCGCTTCCTTGCGCGGGAACTGCCTGGTGTTCGTGTGGTCGACGCGCGGACGCCGTTGGCGGCCCTGGACCAAGCGCTCGCCGAGGGCGCCTTCGTACTGGCGCAAGAGACCTTTGCGGCCGAACGCGGACTCACGGTCCTGTCGCGCAACGTTCGGGACGATGGCGGAGATCGAGTGCGCTACGCCGTCGTTGGTGCGCGACCGCCGCCGCGGACGGGCAACGATCGAACGGGCATTGCCTTCAGCGTGGCGGATTCGCCCGGCGCACTGCACGAGATCCTGGCGCGGTTTGCCGACCGCGGCATCAACCTCAGCAAAATTCAGTCGCAGCCAGTGCCCGGCGACGATTGGAAATACCTCTTCTACGTCGAAGCCGAGGGGCATGCGACGGACCGCAGCCTCGTGGCCGCGCTCGAAGAGGTCAAGCGCGTGGCCAAGTTCATCCGCGTGCTCGGCTCCTACGAGCTCTAGGCTCCCGCATCAAGACGTCAAAGACTCGCATGACAACCCAAGGACGACCCCCCATGAGATTGCTTCGCTTCGCGCCTGCCCTGATGCTTGGACTCGCCGTTCTTTCGGGCTGCGGTGGCGCCAGCAAAAATGGACCCGAATCAAACTCCCCCGCGTCCAAAGACATCGACGCCGACCCCATCGCATTGTTCCCCGGGTCCGCCGTTTCCCTCAGCACGGTCGACGCCAAGGCGTTCTTCCAGAGTGGCACCTTGGGCGCGCAGCTCGGGCAGGCCTCCGAGGCCTACTTGCCCATCGGCGAAGAAGCGGGCTTCAAGCCGTCCCGTGACATCGACCGCGTGGTGTCTGCCGCCTACATCACCCAGGGCATCGACTCGTTGACGGTGCTCTCCGGTCGCTTCGACGCCGAGAAGATCAAAAAGGTCGCCGATGCGCAGACGCCCACCAAGTCTGGCACTCCGCTCGTGCGCAGCCAGTACACCGGGCGCGACGTGTACACCATGAGCAACGTGGGGTTCGTTGTCCTGTCGCCCAAGACCGTGCTCGTCGGCAGCGAAGGCGGCCTCCGCAGGGCCCTCGATCGCGTGCGCGACGGAAAGGTCAACCGCGACGTCCCGAAATGGATGATCGACACCGTCGAGACCCAGGGCGCAGCCGCAGCGCTGGCCGCGGACTTTTCGAACCCCGCCACAATGGACACCATCCGTCGCATGGCGGGCACCAACATCCCCGCCACCAACGGCATTCGTTCGGTCCGGCTGCTGGCGGATTTCAAGGCGCCGGGTTTGAACGTGGCCGGGAGCCTGTCGTACGGCGAGCCTGCACAAGCCCAGGCGGCCGAGGCCGAGGCCAAGAGCTCCATGCGCTTCCTTCCGCTGCTTGCCGTCCTGGGCATCACGCTGCGCAATGTCGAAGTCCGATCCGAGCAGGCCGATGTGCAGGTGAAGTTCGCCATGGACGAGAGCGGCATGCGCGGCACCATGGGCGCCCTCGCGGGAATGTTGCCGCCGCCCCCCGCCGCGCGCCCACAGCCGCAGCCGCAGGGGCCCGGTCCCAACGGCGGGACGCCGGCGCCGGGCATCAACAAGAAGTAGCCGCGTGACCACCCTCGTCGTACATCCGGCAAAAAAGCCGCTGGCGGGCAGCGTCCCGGTGCCCTCGGACAAGAGCGTCGGCCATCGGGCGCTCTTGTTCGCGGCCATTGCCAAGGGCAAGTCGCGCATCACAGGGTTCTCCTACGGCGAGGACAACCTCTCGACGGCGGGCGCCCTGCGCGCCATGGGCGTCACCATCACCGATGTGTCCAAGGGCGAGGTCCACGTCGATGGCGTGGGTCTCTTTGGCCTCAAAGAGCCCAAGGGCCCGCTCGACTGTGGCAACTCGGGCACCACCATGCGCATGCTGGCGGGGCTTTTGGTCGCGCAGCCCTTCGAGACGGTGCTCATCGGCGATGCGTCGCTCACACGCCGACCCATGTTGCGCATCGCAACGCCGCTGCGGCAGCGCGGAGGTCGCGTCGAGGGCGCCACGCACCCGACCAAGGCCGGTGACATCACCCCGCCGCTCCGCTTGGGCCCCTTGCCCGACGGCAAGGAGCTTACGGGGCTCGAGTACGACAGCCCCGTGGCCTCGGCGCAGGTCAAGAGCGCTGTCTTGCTCTCCGGCTTGTATGCCCACGGAACCACGTATCTGCGCGAGCCGCAGATCTCGCGGGATCACACCGAGCGCATGCTGAGCGCCATGGGGGCCCCGCTGCGGTGCACCGGCAATCTGGTCGAGCTCGACCCGGCAGGTTGGTCCGGAGACCTCGCGGCGCTCGACATCGAGCTGCCAGGGGATATCTCCGCCGCCGCATTCTTGCTCGCCGCGGGCATGGTGGTACCGGGCTCGCAGCTGACGGTTCGCTCGGTGGGTACGAACCCCACGCGCACGGGGTTCTTGGAGATCGCACGAGACATGGGCGCCGGGTTGATCATCGAGCCCAAGGGCGATCGTGGCGGCGAGCCGCTGGCGGATCTGCATGCCTCGTCGGGCAACCTGCGCGGCGGTCGCGTGGGCGGCGAGCTCGTGCCGCGCGCCGTCGACGAGATTCCGATTCTTTGTGCCCTCGCCGCGCGGGCCAACGGCGTCACCGAGATTCGCGATGCCGAAGAGCTGCGCGTCAAAGAGAGCGATCGAATTGCCACCATGGCGCACGTGCTCTCGGCCTTCGGCGTGACCTGCGAAGAGCTCCCCGACGGCATGCGCATCACGGGCACCCAGGCCCCGCTCCGCGCCGCAAGCGTGGAGAGCAAAGGAGACCACCGGATTGCGATGACGGCAGTGGTGCTGGGCTTGCTGGGCGACGGCCCGTCCACGGTGCGCGACTGCGATTGCATCGGTACGAGCTTCCCGCGGTTCGTGGGCACCCTGCGGGCCCTTGGGGCCGAGATCGAGACCGCCTGACGGGAGCGCCCACCGAGATAGGCTCTACGGGGGACCCGAGGGCGCGCGAACTCGCGTGTTCCGAAAATGCCAAGGGGCCGGGCGGCTCTTTGCGCAGCGGCGCATAGATTTGCTATGTCTACCCCCGTGAGCGCCAGGCCCCGCCCCATCATCGCCATCGACGGTCCTGCGGGGGCCGGCAAAAGTTCGCTCGCGCGTTCCCTCGCCGAAAAGCTTGGGTTCTTGCTGGTCGACACCGGCGCCATGTATCGGGCCATTGCCCTGGCAGCGCAGCGGGCCGGCGTGCCGTGGACCGAGGGCGAGCGTCTGGGCGCCCTTGGGCAGTCGTTGGTGCGGGACCGCAGTGTGTCCTTCGTGCCGGACGCCGGACGCGGGGTGCGGGTTTTCTTGCACGGCGAAGACATCTCCGAGGCCATTCGCACCCCGGACATCGCCATGGGGGCCAGCACCGTGTCGGCCCACGGCCCCGTGCGGGATGCCCTGCTCGACCTCCAACGTCAGGCGGGCGAGGGAGGCGGCGTGGTGCTCGAAGGACGCGACATCGGCACCGTGGTGTTCCCCGATGCCGAGATCAAAATCTTCCTGACGGCAACCCCCGAGGTGCGTGCAGCGCGTCGACACGCCGAGCTGTTGCAGAAGGGGCAAGAGGTCAGTTTCGAAGCAACGCTGGCCGACGTGCGGGCCCGCGACGCCCAAGACATGGGCCGCGCGGTTGCGCCCCTGCGACAGGCCGAAGGGGCTGTCCTCGTCGATTCCTCCACCATGGACTTCGACGCCACGTTGGCGCGCATGGTCCGCATCGCAACCGAGGGGCACCGGTCGTGAGCTGGAGGCTGCGCTTTGTCCTGATGGTTGTGTCCGTGGTGGTCACGGCCTGCGGTGGCCCACCGCCAGCGGTCAACGTCGCCCCGCGCACCTACAAGGCCGCCTGGCAAGACGCTCTCGGCCAGACCCCGGCGTTGCTCTTGGTGGTGCGCCCATCGCGCATCAAGCGCGACGGCGCAATCGGCGATCGGAGCCGCGGTCTCATGCGTACGGCGCTGACGCAGGCTGCCGGCGCCGAGCGCGTTCCGCTCGATGTGCTCTTCGACGCCGAGGAGCTGATCTTCGCATTCGAGAACGGCGGCAAGGGCGGCCTTATCGTGGCCAAAGGCGTGCGCGCCGATCTCACGCCAGAGACCGTGGGCAAGCCCGGCAGCCCCGAGTGGATCAAAGATGCACGTGCGGTGCCCGGCGCGGAGGAGTACGCACCGTCCACGGCACAGCGCAACGTTGCGCTCTTTGTGCTGCCGCGGCGCACCTGGGTGTTCGCCGCGGGGGCCATGGTCTCTCGGGCCCGCGAAGCCTACGCCCACCCCGCCGGGCGTGCCGAGCCCAAAGGCACCGGCGACGCGCTCCTTTACCTGCGCCTCGACGGCCCTTCGCTCGTTCAGGCGGTCCCGTCGCTCACCAAAGGCCGTCTCGCCCCCATCGGCGACCACCTTGGCGGCGTCCGCGTGCTGCTCCTGTCCGATGCCGATGCCGAGTTGCACCTCGAGTACCAAAAGGACGAGTACGCCGCCTGGGCCGAGCGCACCCTCGAAGACCTCATCGAGGCCCTCAAAAAAGAGCCCGATTGGGCGTGGCTCGAGGGCGCACAGGTCAAGCGGGGCGAAGGCGAGGTAGTGGCCAAGCTTCCGGCGCCGCCGCGGCTGCTCGATGCGCTCGACCGTTTGCGCACCCGGCGCTGAGCACGCGTTCACCAGCCGCGAGGGGCTTCGGATGCTGCGGCATACCTGCTCGGTCGGGGGCCCGGGTCATCGACCCCGTTTGACGGCCGCTTTCAACTGGGGTATTCACGGCGTCCCCTTAGGTTTCCCGCTTTTTTGCGGTCCTTCCGGGGAGAAAGGCACCCGCGCGCGAGAACGCACGTGGGTGACACAGGATTTTTCGTTCGTAATGAGCCAGACAACCACAACCACGGGCGGCGGCATGGACTCCTTTGCCGCGCTCTTTGAAGCCAGCATCTCCAACGGCGAATTCGGCAAAGAAGGCGAAATCGTCAAGGGAACCATCGTCGCGGTGCAGCGCGACAACGTCGTTATCGATATCGGTGGCAAGAGCGAGGGCATGATCGCCCTCAGCGAGTTCGCCGATGCGCAGGGCGAAGTCGGCATCAAGGCCGGCGACGTGATCGACGTCTACATCGAGAGCCGCGAAAACGACGACGGCCTTGTCATGCTTTCCAAAGAGAAAGCCGACAAGATGAAGGTGTGGGACGAGATCTCCGTAGCCTGCGAGAAGGACGAGCTCATCGACGGCACCATCAGCCAGCGCGTCAAGGGCGGCCTCTCGGTGACCATCAAGGGCGGCGTCAAGGCGTTCCTGCCGGGCTCTCAGGTTGATCTTCGGCCCATTCGCAACTTGGACAAGCTCATCGGCCAGAGCTACCAATTCAAGGTCATCAAGTTCAACAAGAAGCGCGGCAACATCGTGTTGTCTCGCCGCGTGCTGCTCGAGAAAGAGCGCGACGAGCAGAAGACCAAGACCCTCGAGACCCTCGAAGAGGGCAAGGTCGTCAAGGGCGTCATCAAGAACATCACCGAGTACGGTGCGTTCGTGGACCTGGGCGGCATCGACGGCCTCCTGCACATCACGGACATGAGCTGGGGTCGTGTCAACCACCCGAGCGAAGTGTTCCAGGTTGGCGACGAGGTCACCGTCAAGGTCCTCAAGTACAACCCCGAGACCGAGCGCGTTTCTTTGGGCCTCAAGCAGACCCAAGAAGATCCGTGGAGCCACGCCGAAGAGGCGTTCCCGCCGGGCAAGAAGGTCCACGGCAAGGTCATGTCCATCACCGACTACGGCGCGTTCGTCGAGTTGGAGCCGGGCGTCGAAGGCCTCATCCACGTCAGCGAGATGAGCTGGACCAAAAAGGTCAAGCACCCGTCCAAGCTGCTCGAAGTGGGCCAAGAGCTCGACTGCCAAGTGCTCGAGGTCGACTCCAAGAGCAAGCGCATCTCCCTGGGCCTCAAGCAGCTCGAGCCCGATCCGTGGACGCTGTTCACGGAGAAGTACAGCCCCGGCGACAAGATCGGCGGCAAGGTTCGCAGCATCACCGACTACGGCGTCTTCGTGGGTATCGAAGAGGGCGTGGACGGCATGGTGCACAAGAGCGACTTGTCCTGGACGGCCAAGGTCAACAACCCGGCGGACTTGTTCCACAAGGGCGACGACGTCGAGGCGATTATCCTCTCCATCAACCACGACGAGAAGAAGGTCTCCTTGGGCATCAAGCAGCTCTGGGACGATCCGTGGCCTGGCATCTTCAACGAGTTCCCGCCCTCCAAGGTGGTCTCGTCCAAGGTGGTGTCCATCGTCGATTACGGTGTCTTCGTTCGCATTCGCGACGGCGTCGAGGGGCTCATCCCCACGAGCGACCTCGTGAACCCGACCAACGAGGACGGCTCGGTCAAGGAGTTCCAAATCGGTGACGAGATCGCGCAAGCCGAGATCGCCAACGTGGACTCTCAGGACCGTCGTCTCACGCTCTCCATGCGCATCGGTGAGGCCGCCAACGCCCCCGTTCGCACCAGCGAGAAGCGCGAGTCCAAGGCGCCCAAGAAGGGCAGCGACGAGGCCAAGGGCAGCACCATCGGTGAGCTCATCAAGGCCAAGCTCGGCGCCAAGCTCCTTCAGAAGGACGAAGAAGGCGGCGGCGAGGAGGCCTGAGCTCTCCTTCGTACCCATGAGAGCGTTTCACACGTTCTCGGCATCGAGAGGCGGCGCCCAGCTTGGGCGTGCGCCTCTCGGCGCTTTGTTGGCATTGGTCCTTGGCGCCCCCTTGGCATGCGGCCCCAAGACCGTTCCGCCATCACCCGCGCGGGCCGTGGCGCCGCCCCCGTCGGTCGCTGCCACGCCGCAGGAGCCCCCGTGGGAGCGTGCGGACACCAAGCACACCCTCGTGGACATCGGCTGGGTGTCCGTGCCACCCAAGGTTCGCCACCGTGGCGGACAGTACGACCTCTTGGTGCACTTCCACGGAGGCAAAGACAACCAGGTTGGAAACGTCGAGCGCGCGGGGCTACAAGCCGTCTACGTCAGCGTGAACCTGGGCAACGGGTCGTCGCAGTACGGCAGCGTCTACCGAGACCCTGGGGCTTGGCCAAAACTTCTTTCGCACACCACCAAGGTGCTGATCGACGAGCACAAATTGCCGGCAACGGGGCCCCGGCGCGTGGCACTCTCGGCATGGAGCGCAGGATTTGCCTCGCTCAAAGAGGTGCTCGCGCAGCCCGCGGCCACGGAGCTGACCGACGCTGCGCTGATCTCCGATGGTTTGTTCACGTCCTTCGACAAGAACAACGCACCAGACCTTGGCAGCTACGGTCCAGTGCTCGATTTTGCGCGGCGCTCGCTCCGCGGCGAGAAGCTCTTCGTGTCGACACACGCGAGCATTCCCACGGTGGGGTATCCCGATACCACGCAGACCACTTACGCTGTGCTCGAACACCTCGGGCTGTCCCGCGTGCCCACGCCGGGGGCGCTGGGGCCCCGGGGCATGCGGAGGCTCTACGAGGTTCGTGAGGGAGACCTCTATGTGGCGGGGTACGAAGGCGTGACCGCCAAAGACCACATCGATCAGCTGCGCGGCATGGGCGAGGCCCACTACCGCCTGCTCGAGCAACGCTGGGGCCGCTAGACTCGCCGAGGGCCGCCCCGGGGGTGACGGCGTTCTTTCTGGCCGGTGGTCGCCCCAAGGCCCCCCGGAGCCCGGTGTTTCCGAGTCGATCCCCGAAAGACGATTTGCCCGAAGGAATGCTATGGTCCCGCCCGCGATGAGCGGGCAACTCTGGGCGCCTTGGCGCATGGACTACATCCTCGGCCACAAGACCGAAGGCTGCTTCTTGTGCGCGCATCCGCAAGACCCGTCCGCCTTCCGGCAGAACCTCGTGCTCGTTTCGCAGCCGCACGCCTTTGTCTGTTTCAACCGGTATCCGTTCGCCAGCGCACATCTCTTGGTGTCGCCCCGGCGGCACGTTGCCGCGCTCGAGCAACTCACCGACGAAGAGTATGCCGCGCTGACAAACCTGCTGCGGGCCACGGTCTGCCGCATCAAGCAGGTCTTGCGGCCCGAAGGCGTCAACGTCGGCTTCAATTTGGGCAAGGCCGCCGGCGCAGGCGTCGACGAGCACTTGCATGGTCACGTGGTGCCACGCTGGAGCGGCGACACCAACTTCATGCCGGTCATCGCCGATGTGCGGGTCATGCCTGAGTATCTGGACCAAGCCTGGGAGCGCCTGCGCCCGGCCTTCGCTGACTTGCCCGGCGAACATCCGAGCCCCGAGGCGCCATGAGCGAGCTGTCCATTCGCGCCAAACGAGGCCTTTTTTTGGGGGGCAGCGCGGCTCTTGCCGCCCTTGCATTGTACGTGTCGCGCGCGGTGCTGTTGCCGTTCGTTCTGGCGCTCGTCATCGCGTATGTGCTGACGCCGCTGGTGGCGTGGTTCGAACGCAAGAAGATGTCCCGCGCTGCGGCCATCGTCTTGGTCTACGTCTTGGTGCTGGGCAGCGGTGCTGCGTTCGTGCGGGGCATCCTGCCGCGGGTGGCCTTCGAGCTCGGCAACCTTCGGCGCGAGGCCCCGACGCTGAGCCACACGGTGCAAAAGCAGTGGGTGCCGGCGGTGCAAGAGCGCCTGCGCAGCGCGGGCCTGGTGCCCCCGGCCGAGGCCATCGCTCCCAAAGAAGAGCGCGAGAACGCTGCGTTCGTCCTGCGACCCCGGCCCGACGGTAGCTTCGCCGTCGAGGTGGGCTCCGGCGTGCTCGTGCAGCCGGTCAAGGGCGGGTTCGTGGTGGAGCCTGCGCGAGAAGACAAGGCCGAGAGCTTCGAGCCGGGGCGCCTCGTGGGGGATG